>NZ_JBJDMY010000018.1:0-90548 GCF_044900305.1 Agrobacterium sp. NPDC089420
ATTCTCAGGGACAAAACCACATTCAAAACATCCTGAGAATAATATCCACCAATACAGTTGCCAGCGCGATCAAGTCCTTGATCGCGAAAGACTCTCCCCACAGCGCAGGCGCGCTGTGGCTGGATGCCGGATCAAGTCCGGCATGACGAGGGTTATTTTGACGTCGCTGCCATTCTTAGCCCGCCCTCCAGCGGGCTTTTTCATGCCCATTCGCCGATTGCAATTTAAGGTCAACGGATAGTTAAACAATCCGGCTTAGTCTTCAGACTCACGTTATGCGTTTTAAGGCTTCTCTCCGGCATGTGGACCAGACATCATAAAAAGAGACGATTCGGCCGTTTGATCGTTCCGGCCATCACGATCGCTTTTCTTTCATATTTCGGTTATCATTCCATCCATGGCGACTTCGGCCTTCAGGCGACGGAGCGGCTGGAGCGGCAGCGTCTTGTCCGCACTGCCGAGCTTGCAAAGCTGACGCAGGCCCGTGTGGCGCTGGAGCGGCAGGTGGAATTGCTGAGCGACGGTTCGCTGGAGCGCGACATGATCGACGAGATTTCCCGTTATCAGCTGAATATGTCCCGCACGGACGAAATCGTCATCATGAACACATATTTCTAATTAACCGAAATTAGGTTAATTTAACATTTTTGATTTATTCACAGCACCTTAGCGTGAATATGTGCCATGCGTTTAAAGCATTGCTGCATGGCATTTTCTTGCATATGGTACGCGCCACTCTATCCATTCAAACGGCAACTCAGGGAGGGATGAATGGCGCCGCGAAAACCAGCGACCGTATCCGGCCGCAAGACCACGGCAAAGTCCGCAACCGAATTCACCGGCAAGAACAGCCCGGACTTCTCGAAGGACGAAGAGCTTCACGCCTATCGTGAAATGCTTCTGATCCGCCGTTTCGAAGAAAAGGCCGGCCAGCTCTATGGCATGGGTTTCATCGGTGGTTTCTGTCACCTCTATATCGGCCAGGAAGCTGTCGTCGTCGGCATGCAGATGTCGCAGAAGGAAGGCGATCAGGTTATTACCGCTTACCGCGACCACGGCCATATGCTCGCACTTGGCATGAGCGCCCGTGGCGTCATGGCCGAGCTGACCGGCCGCAAGGGCGGCCTGTCGAAGGGCAAAGGCGGCTCCATGCACATGTTCTCCAAGGAGAAGCATTTCTATGGCGGCCACGGCATCGTCGGTGCGCAGGTCTCGCTCGGCACCGGTCTCGCCTTTGCCAACCGCTATCGCGGCAACGACAATGTCTCCGTGACCTATTTCGGTGACGGCGCCGCCAACCAGGGCCAGGTCTACGAGAGCTTCAACATGGCGGCTCTGTGGAAGTTGCCGATCATCTATATCGTCGAGAACAACCGTTACGCCATGGGCACCTCGACCGCCCGCGCCACCGCCCAGTCGAACTATTCGCTGCGCGGCCAGTCCTTCGGCATTCCCGGCATCCAGGTGGATGGCATGGATGTACGCGCCGTCAAGGCTGCCGCCGACCAGGCGCTGGAACATTGCCGTTCCGGCAAGGGTCCGATCATTCTGGAAATGCTGACCTATCGTTACCGCGGTCACTCCATGTCCGACCCGGCGAAATACCGTTCGAAAGACGAAGTGCAGAAGATGCGCTCCGAACATGACCCGATCGAGCAGGTCAAGGCACGCCTTCTGGAGCATGGCTGGGCCACCGAAGACGAATTGAAGGCCATCGACAAGGATGTCCGTGATATCGTTGCCGACAGCGCCGACTTCGCCCAGAACGACCCCGAGCCGGATGTCTCCGAGCTCTACACCGACATTCTGCTCTGATCGGGAAAGGGAACCCCATGCCTGTAGAAATTCTTATGCCCGCCCTTTCCCCGACCATGGAGGAAGGCACGCTTTCCAAGTGGCTTAAAAAGGAAGGCGACAAGGTCACTTCCGGCGACGTGATTGCCGAGATCGAGACCGACAAGGCGACCATGGAAGTGGAAGCCGTGGACGAAGGCGTGATCGGCAAGCTGCTGATCGATGCCGGCACCGAAGGCGTCAAGGTCAATACGCCGATCGCCGTTCTCATCCAGGAAGGCGAGAGCGCCGACGACATTTCTTCCTCTGCCAAGAAGGAAGAGCCGAAGGCTGAAGCTGCAAATTCCGGTTCGGACGCCGCCGGCGGCAAGACCCGCGAAGCGGCAGAAGAGCCGAGCGCTGCCAAGGAAGCCGCCAAGGTTCCGGCTGCACCCAAGATCGACGTTGCTGCCGATCCGGATATTCCTGAAGGCACGGAAATGGTGATGACGACGGTGCGTGAAGCGCTGCGCGACGCCATGGCCGAAGAGATGCGCGCCGACGAAAAAGTCTTCGTCATGGGTGAAGAAGTCGCCGAATATCAGGGCGCCTACAAGATCACTCAAGGGTTGCTGCAGGAATTCGGCGAGCGCCGCGTCATCGACACCCCGATCACCGAGCATGGTTTTGCCGGTATCGGCGTCGGCGCTGCGATGACGGGCCTCAAGCCCATCGTCGAGTTCATGACCTTCAACTTTGCCATGCAGGCGATCGACCAGATCGTCAACTCGGCGGCAAAGACGCTTTACATGTCGGGCGGCCAGATGGGCGCGCCGATGGTGTTCCGTGGTCCCTCGGGCGCCGCTGCCCGCGTCGGCGCGCAGCATTCGCAATGTTACGCCGCATGGTACAGCCATATTCCGGGCCTCAAGGTCGTCATGCCTTACACCGCAGCCGACGCCAAGGGTCTGCTGAAAGCAGCTATCCGCGATCCGAACCCGGTCATTTTCCTGGAAAATGAAATTCTCTACGGTCAGAGCTTCGAAGTGCCGAAGCTCGATGATTTCGTGCTGCCGATCGGCAAGGCGCGCATTCACCGCAAGGGCAAGGATGCGACCATCGTTTCCTTCGGCATCGGCATGACCTATGCGGTCAAGGCGGTTGCGGAACTCGAGAAGCTCGGCATCGATGTCGAATTGATCGACCTGCGCACCATCCGCCCGATGGATCTGCCCACCGTCATCGAATCGGTCAAGAAGACCGGTCGTCTCGTCACGGTCGAGGAAGGTTTCCCGCAGTCATCGGTCGGTGACTTCATCGCCAACCAGGTCATGCGCGCCGCTTTCGATTATCTCGATGCGCCGATCCTGACGATCGCCGGCAAGGATGTTCCGATGCCTTACGCGGCAAACCTCGAAAAGCTGGCTCTGCCGAACGTCGATGAAGTCGTTCAGGCCGTCAAAACCGTCTGCTACAAGTAAGGGGAGGCGTTTCGATGCCTATCAACATCACCATGCCTGCCCTTTCTCCAACCATGGAAGAGGGCAATCTGGCCAAGTGGCTGGTCAAGGAAGGCGACAAGGTCGCACCCGGTGACGTGATCGCCGAGATCGAGACCGACAAGGCGACCATGGAAGTGGAAGCCGTCGACGAGGGTACGGTCGCCAAGCTCGTGGTTCCCGCTGGTAGCGAAGGGGTAAAGGTCAACGCCCTGATCGCAATTCTCGCCGCCGATGGCGAGGACGTGGCTGAAGCGGCAAAGGGCGGCGATGCCGCTCCTGCGAAAGCCGAGGCTCCCAAGCAGGAAGCCGCTAAGGCCGAAGCGCCGAAGGAAGAAACAGCACCTGCCAAGGCTGAAAAGCCGGCCGCCGATCAGGCGCCCGCGTCTTCCACGCCGGCCCCGGTTGCAAAGTCCGGCGAGCGCATCTTCGCTTCACCGCTTGCCCGCCGTCTTGCCAAGGAAGCCGGTCTCGACCTTTCGGCCGTCTCCGGTTCCGGCCCGCATGGCCGCATCGTCAAGACCGACGTGGAAAAGGCTGTCGCTTCCGGCGGTGCGAAGGCTGCTCCGGCCGCCGCAGCATCGCCAAGTGCACCGGCTCCGGCCCTCGCCAAGGGCCAGTCGGACGAAGCCGTTCTCAAGCTGTTCGAACCGGGTTCCTACGAACTCGTGCCGCATGACGGCATGCGCAAGGTCATTGCCAAGCGTCTGGTCGAATCCAAGCAGACGGTTCCGCATTTCTACGTTTCCGTGGATTGCGAACTCGACACGCTTCTGGCGCTGCGCGCCCAGCTCAACGCGGCTGCTCCTGAAAAGGACGGCAAGCCGGTCTACAAGCTGTCGGTCAACGACATGGTCATCAAGGCGCTTGCTCTGGCGCTGCGTGACGTGCCGGACGCCAACGTCTCCTGGACGGAAAGCGCCATGGTCAAGCACAAGCATTCGGATGTCGGCGTTGCCGTTTCCATTCCGGGCGGCCTGATCACGCCGATCATCCGCAAGGCGGAAGAAAAATCGCTTTCCACCATCTCCAACGAGATGAAGGACTACGGCAAGCGCGCGAAAGAGCGCAAGCTGAAGCCCGAGGAATATCAGGGCGGCACGACCGCCGTGTCCAACATGGGCATGATGGGCGTGAAAAGCTTCTCCGCCGTTATCAACCCGCCGCATGCCACCATCCTGGCGGTCGGCGCGGGCGAGCAGCGCGCTGTCGTGAAGAACGGCGAGATCAAGATCGCCAATGTCATGACGGTCACGCTGTCGACCGACCACCGCTGCGTCGACGGCGCACTCGGAGCCGAACTGATCGGCGCCTTCAAGCGCTATATCGAAAACCCGATGGGCATGCTGGTTTGATCGGAGCGTGAGATGGTGAAGTCGGTCCTCTGCTTTGGCGATTCCCTGACCTGGGGTTCGAATGCGGAAACGGGTGGCCGGCACAGCCATGACGATCTTTGGCCGAGCGTCTTGCAGAAGGCGCTCGGTCCTGACGTGCATGTGATCCCAGAAGGTCTTGGCGGCCGCACCACCGCCTATGACGATCTGACGGCCGATTGCGACCGCAATGGCGCGCGGCTTTTGCCGACGCTGCTGCATAGCCATGCGCCGCTTGATCTTGTCATCATCATGCTCGGCACCAACGACATGAAACCGTCGATCCACGGATCGGCGATCGTCGCCATGAAGGGTATCGAGCGGCTGGTAAAGCTCGTTCGCAATCATGTCTGGCAGGTAGCCGACTGGGAAGCGCCGGATGTGCTGATCGTCGCGCCGCCGCCGCTCAGCGAAACGGCCAATCCCGTCATGGGCGCGCTCTTTCGCGATGCGATCGATGAATCGGCGATGCTGGCTTCCGTTTACCGGGACCTTGCCGACGACCTCGATTGCGGATTTTTCGATGCCGGGTCCGTCGCCCGCACGACGCCGGTGGACGGCGTCCATCTCGATGCTGAAAACACGCGGGCCATCGGGCGCGGGCTGGAACCCGTCGTCCGCATGATGCTCGGACTTTGACACTCATTCTCGTTTCGGGGCGGTTTACCGTCATCCGAACAAGACAAGGCAGGATTTCCAATGGCTCAATCTTATGACGTCATCATCATCGGTTCGGGACCGGGCGGTTATATTGCCGCGATCCGCGCAGCCCAGCTCGGCATGAAGGTTGCCGTCGTGGAGCGCGAGCACCTGGCCGGCATCTGCTCCAACTGGGGCTGCATTCCGACCAAAGCCCTGCTGCGCACCGCCGATGTCATGCACACCGCCACCCACGCCAAGGATTACGGCCTGACGCTGGAAGGCTCGATCAAGCCTGACGTGAAGGCAATCGTGGCGCGCTCGCGCGGCATTGCTGCGCGCATGAACAACGGCGTCGGTTTCCTGTTCAAGAAGAACAAGGTCGATATCATCTGGGGTGAAGCCAAGATCACCAAGCCAGGTGAAATCGTCGTTGGCAAGTCTGCCAAGCCGGTGGTTCAGCCGCAGGGTCCGGTTCCGAAGAACACGCTGGGCGAGGGCACTTACACTGCCAAGCACATCATCGTTGCCACCGGCGCCCGTCCGCGCGCGCTGCCCGGCATCGAGCCGGATGGCAAGCTGATCTGGACCTATTTCGAGGCGATGAAGCCGGAAGAGCTGCCGAAGTCGCTGCTGGTCATGGGCTCGGGCGCCATCGGCATCGAGTTCGCCAGCTTCTACCGCACCATGGGCGTCGACGTCACCGTTGTCGAGATCATGAGCCAGGTCATGCCGGTCGAAGATGTGGAAATCTCCACCTTCGCCAAGAAGCAGCTTGAAAAGCAGGGCATGAAAATTCACCTTGAAACCAAGGTTTCCAAGGTCGAGAAGGGCGCGAATTCCATCACCGCCACCCTTGAAAAGAAGGACGGTTCTTCCGAGAAGATCACCGCAGACCGGATGATTTCGGCCGTTGGCGTCGTTGCCAATATCGAAGGCATCGGCCTTGAGGCTGCCGGCGTGAAGACCGATCGCGGCTTCATCGTCATCGACGGTTACGGCAAGACCAATGTGCCTGGCATTTACGCCATCGGCGATGTCGCCGGTCCGCCGCTGCTCGCCCACAAGGCAGAACACGAGGCCGTGATCTGCATCGAAAAGATCGCCGGCCTGCCGAATGTGCATCCGATGGACAAGTTCAAGATTCCCGGCTGCACCTATTGCAACCCGCAGGTCGCCTCGGTCGGTCTCACCGAAGCCAAGGCGAAGGAACAGGGCCGCGACATCCGCGTCGGCCGATTCTCCTTTGCGGCGAACGGCAAGGCGGTCGCGCTCGGCGAAGACCAGGGCATGGTCAAGACCATCTTCGACAAGAAGACCGGTGAGCTGCTCGGCGCTCATATGGTCGGTGCGGAAGTGACCGAACTCATTCAGGGCTTCGTTGTCGCCATGAATCTGGAGACGACGGAAGAAGACCTGATGCACACGATCTTCCCGCATCCGACCATTTCGGAATCGATGAAGGAAAGCGTGCTCGACGCCTACGGACGTGTGCTGAACGCATAAGTGCCGCGTGATGCCCGGCATTGTCTAACCGTGCCGGGTGTCCCATATGTCTCAATGCCGGTCGCTCAAGGGGAGCGGTTCTTTCAGGGAGCTTGGGAATGGAAAGTGTAGGCTGGATTGCAGCAATCATCATCGGCGGTCTCGCCGGCTGGCTGGCGGGCAAGCTCATGGACATGCGCTTCGGCATTTTCATGAACATCGTTCTCGGCATCGTCGGTTCGGTGGTCGCGGTTGCGGTGCTGAGAACCTTCGATGTTTTCGTCCAGGACAGCCGGCTCGGTTATTTCGTCACGTCGTTCATCGGCGCCAGCCTGCTGCTGTTTCTGGCAAAGCTGGTGCGGCGCTGACGGCTGCGTGACCGGAAGGGGCTTACGCTTTTTCTGGAATTGTTCTAAAGCATCCGGCCAACAGATGTTTAGATCGCTAAAGGCGATGGAAGCAGGTTTTTAATGGTCACTATTCTCGACAGGACGTCGTCCGACGAAAAGCGCATCCGCCATCCGGAAAAGGCGCACAAGCCTGACACCGAGGTCATGCGCAAGCCGGAATGGATTCGCGTCAAGGCGCCGACCTCCAAGGGTTACCACGAGACGCGCGAACTGGTGCGCAGCCACAAGCTGGTAACGGTGTGCGAGGAAGCCGGCTGTCCGAATATCGGCGAGTGCTGGGACAAGAAACACGCGACCTTCATGATCATGGGTGAGATCTGCACCCGCGCCTGCGCCTTCTGCAACGTCGCGACCGGAAAGCCCAATCCGCTGGATATGGCCGAACCTGAAAACGTCGCCAAGGCCGTCAAGCAGATGGGGCTGTCGCACGTCGTCATCACCTCGGTTGACCGTGACGATCTCGCCGATGGCGGTGCTGAACATTTCGAGAAGGTCATCTGGGCGATCCGCGCCGCGTCTCCGACGACGACCATCGAAATCCTCACTCCCGACTTCCTGAAGAAGCCCGGCGCGCTGGAGCGGGTCGTGGCCGCCAAGCCGGATGTCTTCAACCACAATATGGAAACCGTTCCGGGCAATTATCTGACGGTTCGCCCCGGCGCGCGCTACTTCCATTCCGTGCGCCTCTTGCAGCGCGTCAAGGAACTCGACCCCACCATGTTCACCAAGTCCGGCATCATGGTCGGCCTCGGTGAAGAGCGTAACGAAGTGCTGCAGCTGATGGACGACCTGCGCAGCGCCGACGTGGACTTCCTGACCATCGGCCAGTATCTGCAGCCGACCCGCAAGCACCACAAGGTCGAGGCTTTCGTGACGCCGGAGGAATTCAAGTCCTACGAGACGGTCGCCTATACCAAGGGCTTCCTGATGGTTTCCTCAAGCCCGCTGACGCGGTCCTCCCACCATGCCGGCGATGATTTCGAGCGGCTGCGCGCGGCCCGCGAAAAGAAGCTGCTGGCGGCTGCCGAGTAAGCAGCGGTATTATGGCGGGTGCCCACAAGGGGCGCAATCTCTCTTCCTCGTCATCCTCGCCCTTGAGGCGAGGATCCATTGGCCACCGACAAGGTGGGTCCTCGGGTCAAGCCCGAGGATGACGTCGAGTGGTGCGGGCTCGTCAGGAAACTTGGCTGCCTGTTTTAGCTTGCCTCGCTCACACCACAACCTTCCCGGGCCGATGCGCGCGCATGCACAGTACCACGCTCAGCACCACCGAGCAGATCGCCACGATCTCGATCAGCGTCGGCCCACGCCGTTCCCATAAAAACCCGTAAAGCAGCGCAAACAGCGTTTCGAACAGGATCATCTGCCCGACCATGGTGAGCGGCAGCATGCGGCTCATGCGGTTCCAGAAGGCATTGCCGAGAATCGAGGCGGTGAAACCGAGGCCTGCGGCGATGGCGGCGAAATGCAGCCAGTCGCCCGAGTTATGGCTTTCACCGCCGAAGGCAAAGGCCGGAATGGCGAGCGCCAGCGCGAGGCCGCCGGTCACCACGCCCGTCATCATGTTCCAGTCATCGGCGCTGACATCGTGAAGGCGGGCAAGCCAGCGGGCATTGCCAACCGCAAAGGCCGTCCAGGAGGCCAGCGCCCCGAGCGCGCAGGCAAGGCCGATGATACGGGACACATCCAGTCCCGTATCGTTTTCCGTCAGCGACTGCCAGGAAATGCCGAAGATGCCGATGGCGCCGAAGGCCAGCGATGGCCATAGCCGTTTCAACGAGACAGCCCCATGGTCGCGGCTACCGATGATGGTGACGGCGACGGGCAGGAAACCGATGATGATCGAGGTGAAGGCAACGCCGCTCAACTTCACCGCCGTCGATATGAAGACGTAATAGGCGATATTGCCGATCATGCTGAGCCAGCCGAGCGCGAACCATTCCCGCGCGCCGAAATGGGCAGACACCCGTTTCAGTCGCGGTCCGATGATGATGAGCGAAATCAGCCCGTAGGTGAGATAACGCGCCGTCGAAAGCTGCAGGGCGGAAAAATCCGGCACGAGTTTGGGCGCGAGAAAGATGCCGCCCCAGAGCGCACCCGCCAGCATGCCGTAAAAAACACCGAGGCCTGTCCTGTTGTTCATGTCATGTCACATCCGCATTCGCAATTACCCGCGATGTGCCACAGCCCCTTGCGGCTGTCTTGACAAAAACTCCTGAGGACTTGTCCGCCGCTCCAATTGTCGGTTTTCAGAGGGTTGTCCGTTCACGGCGGATCGAGGTGCGTGTGGCTTTACCCCCCTCTGCCCTGCCGGGCATCTCCCCCTCAAGGGGGGAGATCGATCTGCGGCGAGGTCTCGCCCATCTCGACGTTTGAGAATGAAGTGGCGGTAGCGCCTCCTGCCGATCTCCCCCCTTGAGGGGGAGATGCCCGGCAGGGCAGAGGGGGGTAAAGCCACACGCACCTCGATCCGCTGTGACCGGACGACCTCCTGAAAGCTCACATCTAGTGAATGCCGCGGTTCCGGCGATAGGCGGCAGGCGTTTCACCCACGGCATTGCGCATGGCACGCGTCAGCGCCGTCTGGTCGGAAAAACCGGCCTTGAGCGCGATTTCCGCAATCGGCAGGCTGGTTTCGCTGAGGAGAGTGCAAACCTTGTCCATGCGCAGCCCCGCAAGCCAGCGGTGAGGCGGGAAACCGAATTCTTCGAGAAACAACGCGTGCAGGCGGCTGTCGCTGATCGTCACGCAGGCCGCCAGCATGTCGATCGTCCAGGGAAAGAACGGCTCCGCCCTGACGACCGCACTGAGTTTGCGCAGGCGCTGGCGGATATCGGTTCTTTCATCGGCAAGGCTGTCGACCAGAAGCGGCGCCCAAAGTCCGGCAATATCGTCGCGCCGCCCATCCGTTCCGATGAGGCCGCGCATATAGGTGATCAATTGCCGCGTGTCCGGCGCAATATCGAGAAACGGCATGCGGGCGAATCTCGCGAGGGTCTGTTCCGGCACGGCGCTTTCATCGATATCGACCACCAGCGAATGGTTGATCGCCGTCGCTTCCTGTGTATGCGGCGCATCGCGATGGATGAAGACGCCGCGCCCGGTTGACAGTTCATCCTGCCGCCCGGCGACTTCGATCCGAAGGCAGCCGGAGACGGGAAGAACGATCTGCACGAAGCCGTGCCGTTCCTTCGGTCTCTCCTGCCTGTAGGTTCTGATATCGGCGGATGCGGCTGTCATGACGCTGTCGTTTCCATTGTTCAAAGAAATGGCCGCCTCGAAAAGCGGCCAGTTTCATCGTTTAATTATGACATCGTCTTGAAGATTGGGCCAGCCGGCTTTATCGCTCGGCTATAGAAACGGCAATTAACAGTCTTCCTTGGCGGTCGATTCGCCGCGTTTGCGCTTGCGCAGAACCGGCTTGTTCTCTCTCGCCTCGCATTTTGCGACGTCGATGAGATAGGCAAGCACCGGCATGCCGTTCATCGATGCGAGTTGCTTGGCGGATTCGAGAAGGTTGATGATGTTGGAAAAATCGTCCATCGGCTCACTCAGTGGCTCAAAGCGGTTATGTATCGGGTCTGAACCCAGGGATGAAGACGCGTGGGGAAAGCGGGAGCGCCCGGCGCGGTTGCATCCAATGGGTGTAATATTAGTCGCAAATAAATAGCAATCCCTGCGACAGGGTTGCAATAGTCAATTTTCTGTAACTGCCATGCGCAATGACGATACCGTTGCGTGGATCTGCGGCAGGCAATCTCCCTGGTGATGACGAGGTTACGTGATGCCGAACTATCTTGAGA
This sequence comes from Agrobacterium sp. NPDC089420, assembly GCF_044900305.1. Taxonomy (NCBI): domain Bacteria; kingdom Pseudomonadati; phylum Pseudomonadota; class Alphaproteobacteria; order Hyphomicrobiales; family Rhizobiaceae; genus Agrobacterium; species Agrobacterium sp. NPDC089420. The sequence continues at coordinate 10,983 of NZ_JBJDMY010000018.1, forward strand.
CGGTCGAAGATGCAGCGGCGATCATTGCCGGGGCGCAGCGTATCATGGTCGTGGGCTGTTCCGGCGGTGGCAAGTCAACGCTCTCGCAGAAGCTTGCCCGCAATTTCGGGCTTCGATACATCTCCATGGACCGTGAAATTTTCTGGCTGCCCGGCTGGCGGGCACGCCCGCGTGAAGAGCAGCGGCAGAGAATAGCCGCCATCATAACTGAAGAGCGCTGGCTGATGGATGGCAGCAATCCATCCTCCTTCGACATGCGGCTGCCGCGGTCTCACATCGTGCTGTGGGTGCGCATGCCGCGCTGGCTTTGCCTGTGGGGTGCCATAAGCCGCGCGATCAAGGGTTACGGCAAGGCGCGGCCGGAAATGGCGGACGGATGCCCTGAACGGATAGATGTCGATTTCCTGCGCTATATCTGGAATTTCGAACGGCGCCATACCCCGATCTTCGAGCGGAATTTCGCGCTTTACGGTGACGACACGCCGATATTCCAGCTGAAAAGCCGAAAACAGTTTCGCCGCCTTCTTGATCTTCTGTGTATCGGCGATTAACTGCCGCTTATGCCCCAGTTCGAAACGCATCGTCTCGTCAAACACTCGCCCGATCGCATGTACGACCTCGTCGCCGATGTGGAGAAATATCCGCAGTTCCTGCCGCTTTGCGAGGCGCTTGCCGTTCGCTCGCGCAAGGAACGGGATGGCAAGGTGCTTTTGGTGGCGGATATGACGGTGGGCTACAAGGCCATTCGCGAGACCTTCACCACGCAGGTGCTGCTGAACCCGGCCGAGCGCGCCATCGATGTGAAATATATCGACGGACCGTTCAAATATCTCGACAATCGCTGGCGTTTCGAACCGGCCGACGACGGCGGCGCGGCCATTCATTTCTTCATCGATTATGAATTCAAGAGCCGGCTGCTCGGCGCGGTCATGGGCTCGATGTTCGACCGGGCTTTCCGCATGTTCGCGGAAGCCTTCGAGACCCGCGCCGACAAAATTTACGCGGATCCGGCCTGATTGAGGGCGATCAGCATCGCAAGTGCGGTTCGGACGGTCGCAAGCCGGATTTCCGTGCGGCCGATTTCGCCATAACGCATTTCATGATGCAGGACTTTACCGCCGCGCGCCTTGGCGGCGAGATGCACCAGCCCAACCGGTTTTTCGGCGGAGCCGCCGCCCGGGCCGGCAATGCCGGTCACCGCCACGGCAAAATCGGCGCGCGAGCGGAACAGGGCGCCATGCGCCATCTGCAAGGCGGTCTGGCGCGATACCGCGCCGAATGTGGCAAGCGTGCCGGCGCCAACGCCCAGCATGTCCATCTTGGCTTCATTGGTATAGGTGACGAAACCGCGGTCGACGACAGCGGAGGAGCCGGCAATCTCCGTCAACGCCCCGGCAATCAGCCCGCCCGTGCAGCTTTCGGCGGTCGAGACCATGAGGCCGCGGGCGGTGAAATCGGCAATGATCCGCCGCGCCAATTCCTCTATGTCGGCGGGAAAAAGGTTCATAGCGGTCTGCCCCTGTAGACGACGGTGGCGGTGGCGATGGCCGCGATGCCTTCCCGGCGGCCGACAAAGCCGATCGTCTCATTGGTCGTCGCCTTCACCGAGCAGCGTTCCAGCGTGATGCCGAGCATGTCAGAAAGCGCTTCGCGCATGGCCTGGCGGTGCGGACCGATACGCGGCGCTTCGGCAATCAGCGAGACATCGGCATTCATGATCGTGCCGCCATTGTCGCGCACCACCTTGGCGGCATGTTCGAGGAAGATGCGCGAGGCCGCACCCTTCCATTGCGGATCGGAAGGCGGGAAATGATCGCCGATATCGCCGGCGCCGCAGGTGGCGAGCAGCGCATCGGTCAGCGCATGCAGCGCCACATCGGCATCCGAATGGCCTTTCAGTTTCTGGTCATGCGGGATGAAGATGCCGCACAGCGTCACGCCGTCGCCGGCCTCCAGCTGGTGCACGTCGTAACCATTGCCGGTGCGCACGTCGGGCAAGGCGTGAGAGAGCTTTTCATCGGCCATGGCGATATCCCGCTTGAGAGTGAGTTTCACATTGTCGACCGAACCTTCGGTCAGCGTCACCGTCAGTCCCGCCCATTCGGCGATCGACGCGTCATCGGTGAAATCGGTCTTTCCCGAAGCGGCGGCGGCGCGATGCGCGGTGAGAATATCGCCGTAACCAAAGCTCTGCGGCGTCTGCGCCGCATAAAGCCCCTGTCTGGACACCGTCTCCATGACACGGTCATGCGAGCCGCGTTTGAGCGTATCGGTGACCGGCAGGGCAGGCAGAACGCCGGCTGCCCCCGATCGGTGCAGCGCCACGATACGCTCCAGCATGTCTGCGGCGACGAAAGGCCGCACGGCGTCATGGATCATCACATGGGTCAGATCGTGACGGGAAAGGGCTTCCAGCCCCGCCAGCACCGATTGCTGGCGCGTCGCGCCGCCCGTCACGGTGGCGATCCGCGCGCCGGCATCAAGCCGCTGAAGGATCGGCGACAGTAGCGCCGCATCGTCGGCATGGCTGACGATCACGACGGGGCAGCTGCCGTCCCAGTCCAGAAAGGTCGACACTGTACGCTCGATCACGGCCCTGCCACCAATCGGGCGATATTGTTTCGGCCCCTCCTCGGGGGAGCCGGCCCTTTCGCCGCGCCCGGCGGCGACGATGACGATGCCGAATTTCATAGTGCTTTCCTGCATTGGTCATATGCTTTGCGTGCAACCCTCAACGGTTGACAGTCCTGCTCTAGCGTTTCAAAACCCGGATGGCCAGCCCGATAAGACGCCGTTTCACCCTTGGCGGCGCAGGATCGGTCGTCATCGCTTGGCCGAAGCTGCACAAATTGCCGCCGACAGCAAAACAGGCGGGCAGCCGCCCAGCAAATAAAAGATGCAACCCTCTAAAAGTGCTTGGCAACTGCGCAAACACTGTCTAAAAATAATGCAAATAACCCTTCTGCATGAAAGATCATCAGTTGCCCCTTCCGCAGTTGTCAGAACCGTTCAGCATCGGCTCAGTCACGATCCGTAATCGTGCGGTGCTGGCGCCCATGTCGGGTGTGACGGATCTGCCGTTCCGGCAGCTTGCCTGGCGGTATGGCGCGGGTCTGGTCGTCACGGAAATGGTGGCGAGCCGAGAACTCGTCGCCAATCGCGGTGAATCCTGGGCGCGGCTGAAAAACGCCGGCATGGTGCCGCATATGGTGCAGCTTGCCGGCCGCGAGGCGCATTTCATGGCCGAGGCGGCGAAGATTGCCGTCGATAATGGCGCTGGCATCATCGATATCAATATGGGCTGTCCGGCCAAGAAGGTGACGGGCGGTTATTCCGGCTCGGCTTTGATGCGTGATCCCGATCATGCCCTGTCGTTGATCGAGGCGACGGTCGGCGCTGTCGATGTGCCGGTGACGCTGAAGATGCGGCTCGGCTGGGACGAAAACACCATCAATGCGCCGGAAATAGCCCGCCGCGCCGAAGCGGCAGGGGTTCAGCTCATCACCATTCATGGTCGCACCCGCATGCAGTTTTACGAGGGGCGGGCGGACTGGAACGCCATCCGCGCGGTGCGCGAGGCGATCTCCGTGCCGTTGATCGCCAATGGCGACGTGGAAACGGCCGATGATGCGCGCGAAATCCTGCGCCGCTCGGGTGCGGACGCCGTCATGGTCGGTCGCGGCGCGCAGGGGCAGCCTTGGCTGCCGGCGGTGCTTGCCGGGCATCCTGCGCCGCACCGCGACGATGTTCCCGCCATCGCCATCGAACATTACGAGATGATGCTGGAATTTTACGGAAGGGAAGCCGGTCTCCGGCATGCCCGCAAACATCTGGGCTGGTATCTCGACCGCTTCGCTCCTGACGTTGCCACGCCGGAAAAGGCTCAAATCATGACATCGCGCGATACGGGGGAAGTGGCGGATCTGCTGCGCTCCGCCCTTGGCGCAAATGCAGGCGAAGACGCCGCAAGGAAGGCCGCATGAGCGCTGACAAACACAGCCCGGCAGATGCGAACCCGCTCGCCATGGCGGTTCTGAATGCGGTGCAGAATCCCGTCATCCTGGTGGATGCAGAAGGTTTCATCGCATTCGCCAATTGGGAAGCCGAAGCCTTTTTCGGGGCGAGCGCCTCCCATCTCGCCCGTTACCGCGTCTCCACCTTCATTCCTTTCGGCAGCCCGCTTTTGGCGCTCATCGATCAGGTGCGGGAACGCCGCGCGCCTGTCAACGAATACCGCGTCGATCTGAGTTCGCCGCGCCTAGGACAGGACAAGCTGGTCGATCTTTATGTCGCGCCGGTCGTCAGCGAGCCGGGATCGGTGGTCGTCGTCTTTCAGGAACGGTCGATGGCCGACAAGATCGACCGGCAACTGACGCATCGCGCTGCCGCCCGCTCCGTCACCGGCCTTGCCTCGATGCTGGCGCATGAAATCAAGAACCCGCTGTCCGGCATTCGTGGCGCCGCCCAGCTGCTGGAGACGTCGGTTGCCGACGAGGACCGGGCGCTGACGCGGCTGATCTGCGACGAGACCGACCGCATCGTTTCGCTGGTCGATCGCATGGAGGTGTTTTCCGACGAGCGGCCGGTGGACCGCATGCCGGTCAATATCCACTCGGTGCTCGATCATGTGAAGGCCATCGCCAAGGCGGGTTTTGCCCGCAACATCAAGATTTCGGAAAATTACGACCCGTCGCTGCCGCCGGTCTATGCCAATCGCGACCAGCTGGTACAGGTTTTCCTCAATCTGGTGAAGAATGCGGCCGAGGCCGTCGGCAATCAGCCGGATGGCGAGATTATCCTCACCACCGCCTATCGCCCCGGCATGCGGCTTTCGGTTGCCGGCAGCCGCGAGCGTATCTCGCTGCCGCTCGAATTCTGCGTGCATGACAATGGCCCGGGCGTGCCGGCCGATCTGCTGCCGCATCTTTTCGACCCCTTCATCACCACGAAGACGAATGGTTCGGGCCTCGGCCTGGCGCTTGTCGCCAAGCTGATCGGCGCCCATGGCGGCATCGTCGAATGCGACAGCCAGAACCACCGCACGACTTTCCGCGTATTGATGCCCGTCTCGCCGGAAGTGGCGCTTGACGACAGCTCTTTGCCGAACACGACAGGAAATGACAGATGACAGCTACGATCCTCGTCGCCGATGATGATGCCGCAATCCGCACCGTTCTGAACCAGGCGCTGAGCCGCGCCGGTTATGACGTGCGCATCACCTCCAATGCCGCAACGCTCTGGCGTTGGGTGTCGGCGGGTGAGGGCGATCTTGTCGTGACCGATGTCGTGATGCCCGATGAAAACGCCTTCGATCTTCTGCCGCGCATCAAGAAGGCCCGCCCGGACCTGCCGGTTCTGGTCATGAGCGCGCAGAACACCTTCATGACCGCCATCAAGGCCTCGGAAAAAGGCGCTTACGACTATCTGCCGAAGCCCTTCGACCTGACGGAACTGATCGCCATCATCGGCCGCGCGCTCTCCGAGCCGAAACGCAAACCGGCCAAGCTGGACGATGACATGCAGGACGGCATGCCGCTGGTCGGCCGCTCGGCGGCGATGCAGGAAATCTACCGCGTTCTCGCCCGCCTGATGCAGACCGATCTTACGCTGATGATCACGGGCGAATCCGGCACCGGCAAGGAACTGGTGGCGCGCGCGCTGCATGATTACGGCAAACGCCGCAACGGCCCCTTCGTCGCCATCAACATGGCGGCCATCCCGCGCGACCTGATCGAATCCGAACTCTTCGGCCATGAGAAGGGCGCCTTTACCGGCGCGCAGAACCGCTCGACCGGCCGTTTCGAACAGGCCGAGGGCGGCACGCTGTTCCTCGACGAAATCGGCGATATGCCGATGGATGCGCAGACGCGCCTGCTGCGTGTGTTGCAGCAGGGCGAATATACGACGGTGGGCGGCCGCACGCCGATCCGCACCGATGTCCGCATCGTCGCCGCCACCAACAAGGACCTGAAGCAGTCGATCAATCAGGGTCTGTTCCGCGAAGACCTTTATTACCGCCTCAACGTCGTGCCGCTGCGCCTGCCGCCGCTGCGGGACCGGGCCGAGGATATTCCCGATCTGGTGCGCCATTTCATCCAGCAGGGCGAGAAGGAAGGTCTGGAAGGCAAGCGTTTCGAGACCGAGGCGCTGGAAGTCATGAAGGCCTATGCCTGGCCCGGCAACGTGCGCGAGCTGGAAAACCTGATCCGCCGCCTGATGGCGCTTTACCCGCAGGAAGTCATCACCCGCGAGATCATCGAGCAGGAATTGCAGTCGGATGTTCCCGACAGCCCGCTCGACAAGATGGCGGTGCGCACCGGCTCGCTGACGATTTCGCAGGCGGTCGAGGAAAACATGCGGGATTATTTCGCCAGTTTCGGCGATGGCCTGCCGCCGCCCGGCCTTTATGATCGCGTGCTGCGCGAGCTTGAATATCCGCTGATTCTCGCCGCCCTGACGGCGACACGCGGCAACCAGATCAAGGCCGCCGATCTTCTCGGCCTGAACCGCAATACGCTGCGCAAGAAGATCCGCGAACTCGGCGTTTCCGTCTATCGCAGTTCCCGCCCCACGTGAGAATGTTGACAAGCCCGCATTTGTCGTTGCATTTTCGCCACATTGTGTTGCTTGGAAAACACTAGGAAGGAAGAGATTCGCCAATCTGACGGCGAGCCTCTCCGGACTTCATGATTGTGGCGCTGGCTGGCCAGCGATTGGGAGTAGTGCATGCGGAAACCCGCCGCCGAAAACGCCGTTGCCGAAGAGGCAGCGGGCATGGTGGTTGCCGATCGCAGGATGTCTTTCGCTTTGCCGGGGCTTGTGCTCGCCGGCGGCGCTCTCGTTTGCGCCATCCTCACCCTTTTCGTACTGCTGGGCGTGACGCCGATTGCACCGACATCGAATGTCGTCATCGCCTCCGTCGTGATCAATTCGATGTTCGTGATCGGCCTGATCTTTTTGATCGGCCGGGAAATCAACCGCCTGCTGAAGGCGCGCAAGAAGGGCAGGGCGGCGGCACGCCTGCATGTGCGCATCGTCGTGCTCTTCTCCATCGTGGCGATCACGCCGGCCGTTCTCGTCGCGATCTTCGCCAGTCTGACGCTGAATGTCGGCCTCGACCGCTGGTTTTCGCTGCGCACCCAGTCGATCGTCGATTCCTCCAGCAACATCGCCCAGGCCTATATGATGGAGAACGCCGGCTATCTTCAGGGCCAGACCCTGTCTATGGCCACCGACCTTGACCGCAATCGCGCACTTTTTTATCTCGACCGTACCGGCTTCGTTGATCTTATGACGCGTCAGGCCAAGGGACGCGGCCTGCTCGGCGCGTTTCTGGTGCAGGAGGATGGCGACGCCGTCGCACAGGCCGACATCAAGACGGAAAAGCCGCTTCCGGCCATTCCGCATGATGCGTTGGAAAAGGCCGCCGCCGGTCAGCCGACGCTGATCCCGCCCGGTATTACCAATCTCGTCGGCGCCATCATCAAGCTCGAAGGCATCAGCGGCACCTTCCTTTACACCGTACGCGCCGTCGATCCCAAGGTAATGGGCGCCATGCGGCTGATGGAGGAGAACCGTGCTGAATACAAGGCGATGGAGGCGGGCCGCGCGCCGCTGCAGATCGCCTTTGCGATCCTTTATCTCGGCTTTGCGCTGATCGTGCTTCTTGCCGCCATCTGGACGGCGATTGCGGTGGCCGACCGTATCGTGCGGCCGATCCGCCTGCTCATCAGTGCCGCCGACAGTGTCGCCACCGGCAACATGCATGTGCTGGTGCCCGTACGGGCCGTGGATGGTGACGTCGGGCGGCTGTCGCGCACCTTCAACAAGATGGTCTCGGAACTGCGTAGCCAGCAGGAGCAGATCATCGAGGCCAAGGATGATATCGACGATCGCCGCCGCTTCATCGAGGCCGTGCTCTCCGGCGTCACGGCGGCCGTCATCGGCGTCGATGAAAATCGCAGGGTCACCATCGTCAATCCGTCCGGCGAAGAGTTCCTGGCGCTGAATTCCGAGCAGCTCATCGGCGCGCAACTGTCGGACATCGCCCCGGAAATCGAAGAGGTCGTGACTGAGGCCAATACCTGGGCGCGCGGCAACTTCCGCAAGCAGATCAATATCATGCGGCGCGGCAAGGAACGGACGCTGAATGTGCAGGTGACCCGTGAGGATGCCCGCGACAGCCGCGACAGCTACGTCATCACCCTCGATGACATCACCGACCTCGTCATTGCCCAGCGCTCTACGGCATGGTCGGATGTGGCGCGCCGCATCGCGCATGAAATCAAGAACCCGCTGACGCCGATCCAGCTCTCCGCCGAGCGCATCAAGCGCCGTTTCGGCAAGCAGATCGACGAGAGCGACCGCGCCGTTTTCGATCAGTGTACGGACACCATCGTCCGGCAGGTCGGTGATATCGGCCGGATGGTGGATGAATTCTCGGCCTTTGCGCGCATGCCCAAGCCGACGAAGGAAAAGTCGGATTTGCGCGCGGTTTTGAAGGATGCGGCCTTCCTGCGCGAAATCAGCGCTGCCGATACAAAATTCACGACCGAACTTGGCGATGTTCCGCTGATGGGCATGTTCGATGCCCGCATGCTGGGACAGGCCTTCGGCAATCTCATCAAGAATGCGACGGAAGCGATCGAGGCGGTGGAAGGCGAAAAGCGGCCGGGGAAAATCCTGGTGCGCGCCTCTTTCGACGAGGCCAATTCGCGTTTCGTGGCCGACATCATCGACAATGGCCGTGGCCTTCCCGTCGAGAACCGTCACCGCATTCTCGAACCCTACATGACGATGCGCGACAAGGGCACGGGCCTGGGCCTCGCGATCGTCAAGAAGATCATCGAAGAGCATGGCGGGTATCTGGAACTCCACGATGCCCCGCCGGAGTTCGATCACGGCCACGGCGCCATGATCAGAGTGCTGCTGCCCTATCTCGAGGCGGTCGGCGGCGAAAATAACAAGGAAGCAGCATATGGCGTCTGATATTCTGGTCGTGGATGACGAGGCGGACATTCGCGAAATCGTAGCGGGCATTCTTTCCGATGAGGGCCATGAAACGCGTATGGCGTTCGACAGCGACAGTGCGCTGGCCGCCATCTCCGAGCGCGTGCCGCGGCTGATCTTTCTCGACATCTGGATGCAGGGCTCGAAACTCGACGGTCTGGCGCTGCTTGACGAAATCAAGAGTCGCCATCCCGAAATTCCAGTGGTCATGATTTCCGGTCACGGCAATATCGAAACCGCCGTCAACGCCATCAAGCGTGGTGCCTTCGATTTCATCGAAAAGCCGTTCAAGGCCGACCGCCTGATCCTGATCGCCGAGCGGGCGCTGGAGAATTCCAAGCTGAAGCGGGAGGTTCAGGAGCTCAAGAAGCGCACCGGTGACGCGGTTGAACTCGTCGGCGCCTCGCTTGCGGTATCGCAGCTGCGCCAGACCATCGACAGGGTGGCCCCGACCAACAGCCGTATCATGATCCTCGGACCCTCCGGTTCCGGCAAGGAACTCGTGGCACGAATGGTGCACAAGAAATCCTCGCGTGCGAGCGGGCCTTTCGTGGCGCTCAATGCCGCGACGATCACGCCGGACCGCATGGAAATCGCGCTGTTCGGAACGGAAGGCTTGCCGGGTCAGCCTCGCAAGGTGGGTGCGCTGGAAGAAGCCCATCGCGGCGTGCTCTACCTCGACGAAGTCGGCGAAATGCCGCGCGAGACGCAGAACAAAATCCTGCGCGTGCTGGTCGACCAGCAGTTCGAGCGCGTCGGCGGCGGCAAGCGGGTGAAGGTGGATGTGCGTATCATTTCATCGACCGCCCATCACCTTGAGAGCCTGATTGCCGAAGGCCAGTTCCGCGAAGACCTCTACCACCGTCTCGCCGTCGTACCGGTCAAGGTGCCGGCGCTGTCCGAACGGCGTGAGGATATTCCTTTCCTGGTCGACATGTTCATGCGGCAGATTTCCGAACAGGCCGGCATCCGCCCGCGCAAGATCGGCGACGACGCCATGGCCGTTCTCCAGACGCATGACTGGCCGGGCAATATCCGCCAGCTACGCAACAATATCGAGCGGCTGATGATCCTTGCCCGTCCCGAAGGCGGCGAAGCACCGATCTCGGCCGACATGCTGCCGTCGGATATCGGCGACATGCTGCCGAAGATTTCGGCGCAGGGCGACCAGCACATCATGACGTTGCCGCTGCGTGAAGCGCGTGAAATGTTCGAACGGGATTATCTGGTGGCGCAGATCAACCGTTTCGGCGGCAATATTTCGCGCACGGCGGAATTTGTCGGCATGGAAAGATCGGCGCTGCATCGCAAACTGAAATCTCTCGGCGTATAAGGGGAAAAAGGCCAGGTCGCCGCAACCGATATTCCGTCAGAGAGACAGCATGAAAGTCATCATTTGCGGCGCAGGGCAGGTCGGTTACGGTATCGCCGAACAATTGTCGCGCGAGGATAACGAGGTCTCGGTGATCGATACGGCCGCGCCGCTGATCACCGCCATCACCGAGACGCTGGACGTGCGCGGTTACGTCGGCCATGGCGCCCATCCCGACATGCTGGCCAAGGCCGGCGCCGACCAGGCCGACATGATCATCGCCGTGACGCTGCATGACGAAATCAATATCGTCGCCTGCGAAGTAGCGCACGCCTTGTTCAGCGTTCCCACCAAGATTGCCCGCATCCGCGACCAGAGCTATCTGAAGCCGGAATATGCCGATCTCTTCAGCCGCGAGAACATGTCCATCGACGTGACGATTTCGCCGGAAGTGGAAGTCGGAAAGATGGTGCTGCGGCGTATCGCCTTTCCGGGCGCCACCGACGTCGTGCGTTTCGCCGACGATATGATCTTCATGCTGGCGATCGAATGCATGGAGGACTGCCCGGTCATCAATACGCCGTTGCAGCAGCTTTCCAGCCTGTTTCCGGACCTTATCGCCACGGTTGTCGGCGTCTACCGCAACGGCCTGCTCAAGGTGGCGCATTCTTCCGAACAGCTGCGGGTCGGCGACCTTGCCTATGTCATTTGCCAGCGCCAGCACGCCCGCCGTACCTTGAGCCTCTTCGGCCATGAGGAGCAGGAGGCACAGCGGATCGTGATTGCCGGCGCCGGCAATATCGGTCATTTCGTCGCGCAGAAGATCGAGGAGATGCAGCCGAAGACCCGGGTGAAGATCGTCGAGGCGGATCGCGACAGGGCTATTGCCGCATCGGAACAGCTCAGCAACACCATCGTTCTGCACGGTTCGGCGCTCGACCAGAAAATTCTGATGCAGGCCGATATTCAGGACGCCGACCTGATCGTCACGCTTACCAATAACGACCAGACCAATATTCTGGCTGCGGTGATGGCCAAGCAGCTCGGTTGCAAGTCCAACCTGGCGCTGCTGAACAGTTCGTCCTTTCACGATGTTGCGGCCTCGCTCGGCCTCGACGCCTATATCAACCCGCGTGCCGTCACCATCTCCCGCGTGCTCCAGCATGTGCGCAAGGGCCGTATCCGCTCGGTTTATGCCGTGCAGCGCGGCTCGGCGGAGGTGATCGAGGCGGAGGCGCTGGAAACCTCGCCGCTGGTCGGCCAGTCCTTCCGCGACATCGATATGCCCGAGGGCATGCGCATCGGCGCGATCTATCGCGACGGCGTGGTGATCCGCCCGGATGGCAGTACCAAAATCAAGGCGAAGGATCGTGTCGTGCTGTTTGCCTCTGCGGATGCTGTGCGCGACGTGGAACAGCTTTTCCGGGTTTCGATACAATATTTCTGACTGTTTCGAATCGGAAAAGCAGGTCAATACTCGTACTCATTCGGCTGTTTTCGCCGTTGCGGAACAGGACACGATTTGATACCAGAGTTGCAGGCTGGCCAAGCGGGGGATGAGGCTTGGCCGGTTGATTATTGATTGATTATTTTCCGGTATCCCTGCCGGCAAAAAAGAAAGAAGCGGCGCCATGGCGGAACGTTCTCAAAACCTTCAGGATCTTTTCCTCAATACCGTTCGTAAGCAGAAGATTTCGCTCACGATTTTCCTGATCAACGGCGTCAAGCTGACGGGCGTTGTCACCTCCTTCGACAATTTCTGCGTGCTTCTGCGCCGTGACGGTCATTCGCAGCTGGTCTATAAGCATGCGATTTCCACCATCATGCCCGGCCAGCCGATGCAGATGTTCGAAAGCGAAGAAGGCGCGGCCTGATCAGGTTCCCTCCGACGGTATATTCGATATAGGCTGACCCGGACCGGAACATTTCCGGTTCCGTCAGGTTAAATTCAATGGCCGTCCGCGCGGATGCGGTCGGCCGTCATGTTCTTTCAGGATAAGGCCGAGCCCATTTCGACGCGCGACACTTCGAACGAATCGATCATTCCGGAGCAGGAAAAGCGCCGCGACGACATGCGCGCGGTGGTTCTCGTACCCGTCCTCAAGCAGCCGCGCGAAACCCGCGATGCGGCGGCCGCTCCAGCCGCACCCGGCCGTTCGGTCGAGGCCAAGCTCGAAGAAGCCAAGGGTCTTGCGCTCGCCATCGATCTTGAAGTGACGCAGGGTCTGATCGTTTCCGTCAACCAGCCGCGCCCGGCGACGCTGTTTGGAACCGGCAAGATCGAGGAAATCGGCCATCTTCTCGATGAAACCGATTCCGGCCTCGTCATCGTCGATCATCCGCTCACCCCGGTGCAGCAGCGCAATCTCGAAAAACAGTGGAATGCCAAGGTCATCGACCGAACAGGCCTGATCCTTGAAATCTTCGGCCGCCGCGCCTCCACCAAGGAAGGCACGCTGCAGGTCGATCTCGCGCATCTGAATTACCAGAAGGGGCGCCTCGTCCGAAGCTGGACCCACCTTGAACGTCAGCGCGGCGGCGCGGGGTTCATGGGCGGTCCGGGTGAAACCCAGATCGAAGCCGACCGCCGGCTTTTGCAGGAGCGCATCGTCAAGCTGGAACGCGAACTGGAGCAGGTGGTGCGCACCCGCCAGCTTCACCGCGCCAAGCGGCGCAAGGTGCCGCATCCGATCGTGGCTCTCGTCGGTTATACCAACGCCGGAAAATCCACGCTGTTCAACCGCATCACCGGTGCGGGTGTGCTGGCCGAGGACATGCTGTTCGCAACGCTCGACCCGACATTGCGCCGCATGAAGCTGCCGCATGGCCGCACCGTCATCCTGTCCGATACGGTCGGCTTCATTTCCGACCTTCCGACACATCTCGTCGCCGCTTTCCGCGCGACGCTGGAAGAAGTGCTCGAAGCCGATCTCGTTCTGCATGTGCGCGACATGTCCGATCCCGACAATGCCGCGCAATCGGCAGACGTGCTGCGTATTCTCGGCGATCTCGGCATTGACGAGAAGGAAGCCGAAAAGCGCATCATCGAGGTCTGGAACAAGGTCGACCGCCTGGAGCCGGAAGCGCATGACGCCATCCTGCAGCGCGCCGAAGGCCGCTCGGATATCCGCGCCGTTTCGGCCATCACGGGCGAGGGCGTCGACGCCCTGATGGACGAGATTTCAAAGCGTCTGTCCGGCGTTCTGACGGAAACGACCGTCGTGCTCTCCGTCGAGCAATTGCCGCTGATCTCCTGGGTCTACAGCAACTCCATCGTCGACGGCCGTGAAGATCACGAAGACGGCTCGGTTGCGCTCGACGTGCGCCTGTCCGAAGCGCAGGCGGCCGAACTGGAGCGGAAGCTTGGAAAAACGACTGTCCGCGAGCGGGAGGACTGGGAGCGCTGAGCGCTCCGACAAAGGGTGACAAACTCCGAAAATATCTCTTTCGTCATGCCGGACTTGCTCCGGCATCCAGCCACGGCGTGCCTGCGCAAAAGGGGCGCGCGATCAATGACGTGATCGCACCGGACCCCGGACCAAATCTGGAGTGACGGGTGGGATGCAACGGTGCGATCATACGCACTTGCCGGTCATACGGGACGTTCCGGACCTCCCCGGCATATCAGCGATCAGGATTAAACCGTATCAAGCGAACGTTCGATGCGTTTCGCTGCCCGCCACAAATCCTCCATCCTCTCGAGATCGGCTTCTTCCAGCGTCTCGCCATTTTCCTTGAGCGAGGTTTCGATGTGATTGAAACGCCTGCGGAATTTGGTGTTCGTGCCGCGCAGGGCGTTTTCGGGGTCGGTCTTGACGTGTCGGCCGATATTGACGAGGGCGAAGATGAGATCGCCGAGTTCGTCCGAGACCTTCTCGGGTTTTCCCTCCGCCAGCGCCTCGCGCAGTTCCGCGATCTCCTCTTCGATCTTGTCGAGGATCGGAGCCGGGTCTGACCAGTCGAAACCGACACGGGCGGCCTGTTCCTGCAGCTTGAGGGCCTCTGTCAGCGCCGGCTGGCTGCGCTGCACGCCGCCCAGAAACCCGGCCTTGAAATCCTCGGTGATACCCCGCCGCGCCCGGCGCTCCGCGCGCTCGCGCTTCTCCTCGGCCTTGATCCGGTCCCATTGCAGCTTGACGCTATCGGGCGTATCCGCATCGGAGACGGCAAAGACGTGCGGATGGCGGCGGATCATCTTCGAGGTGACAGCATGCACCACGTCGCCGAAGGTGAAGTCGCCTCCTTCCTCGGCGATGCGGGCATGGAAAACCACCTGCAGCAGAAGGTCGCCCAGCTCCTCGCAAAGATCGTCCATGTCCTTGCGCTCGATGGCGTCGGCGACCTCGTAGGCTTCTTCGATTGTATAGGGCTTGATGGTCTCGAAGGTCTGCACGACATCCCATGGGCAGCCGGTTTCCGGCTGGCGCAGCGCCTCCATGATCTCGATCAGGCGGGAAATATCCTTCGAGGCTTCCATATGTCTCAAACCTTCATTCTTTGTTTCCGTACATCGTGCGGACGCAAAACCGCCACGCAGCTTTACCGGGAATCCCTAGTTGAGGGGAATGTCATTGTCGCTTTTTGACGACTGATAGCTGGTTGAAAGGTCGTCATAGGCGGCCTTGATACGGGCCGTCTGCGCCTTCAGCGCGGTCTTCACCGGATCGTCCTCACCCTCCACCAGATCGGCGACAAAATACGAATTCCAGAAGGCATTGTTGCGGCGATAGCCACCCGACTCCAGCCCGAAGACCTCCTTCAGAATTTTGAGATCATGCGGGATTGCGAAAGCGTCGCGCGAATCCTCATGGCTGAAGAAGGAGTAGAAATTGTCGAACCCGGCCCAGGTGATCGCGGACATGCACATGGTGCAG
Organism: Agrobacterium sp. NPDC089420; assembly: GCF_044900305.1. Taxonomy (NCBI): domain Bacteria; kingdom Pseudomonadati; phylum Pseudomonadota; class Alphaproteobacteria; order Hyphomicrobiales; family Rhizobiaceae; genus Agrobacterium; species Agrobacterium sp. NPDC089420. Next base: position 26,178 of record NZ_JBJDMY010000018.1, read on the forward strand.
GGTTCATGGGTGGAAAGGAAAATCAGCTCTTTCGTGTTCGGCTTCTCGCCGAGTTCGTAAAACCGTTTCAGCGTGTGCACTTCCCCGTGCCACAGCGGATTTTCCAGCTCGTTATTGGTTTCCGCGACAACAAGCGAGAGGTCGGACTTGCGCAGGATCGCCGCACCGAAAACCTTGTTGCCGAGGCTGACACCGCGCGTGGTCAAGGGCAGGATATCGTGCTCGATGACTTCGAGAAGGCGGGCAGCGAGGCTGTGGCTGGTCAAGGGTCTGGTCCTTCGTGCCGCTTGCAGAAAAGCGGTCTTGCCATGGAGAAATCGACAACACATTGTTGCTCCTTGTTCGGCGCGGGCACCCGCTTTGTCAAGGGATTCGGAGGGATTGTGAGGCCATGCCGAGCCCTGAAAAACCAGTGCCGGTTTGTTTTCCTCCAAAACAGGGGTCTTCGAGAAATAAAAATCCAGGTGTCGGAAAGGCTTGAATTTCTGTTTCTTCAATCTTGCACCGCAATGCGGGATATATGTCGAATGCACAACGAACATGATTTTTCCGCTGCTGGCGACCGCCTCACAACCTTCCCCGCATTCTTCCGGGTCGAGGGACGGCAGGTCGCTGTTTTCGGAAATGGCGACGAGGCCTTCGCGAAAGTAAGGCTTCTGGCCAATACCAATGCGCATATCGTCGCTTATGCGGATCAGCCGGAAGCGGATTTTGCCCGCTATCTTCAGGAAAACGGCATCGATCACAGGGCCTTGGCTTTCACCGGCAGTCTGGTCGACGGCGCGACGCTGGTCTTTGCCGCCACCGGCGACGAAGCGCTGGACCGTGAGATCGTCACTGTCGCCCGCGCCCGAAAAATCCCCGCCAATGCGGTAGACCAGCCGGAATTCTGCGATTTCTTTACCCCCGCGCTCGTTGCCCGCGCGCCGGTTGCCGTGGCCATCGGCACGGAAGGGGCGGGGCCGGTTCTCGCCCAGATGATCCGCGCCCGCATCGACCAGATGCTGTCGCCGTCGCTCGGCAGGCTCGCGCGTCTTGCCGTGCATTATCGCGACGCGGCCGAAGAAAATGTGCCGAAGGGCGCGTTGCGCCGCAATTTCTGGCGCCGGTTCTTCTCCGGCGCGGTCGCGGATGCGGTCGCCATGGGCGATACGCCTTCCGCCCGCAAGGCCGTTGACCGCCTGCTGCAGGCACCGGAACGCAGCGAAGGCCGTATCTGGCTGGTCGGCGCCGGTCCGGGCGCGGAAGATCTGCTGACGCTGCGGGCGCAGCGCGTGCTGATGGAAGCCGACGTGATCGTCTATGATGCGCTGGTGCCGCAGGCGATTGTCGATATGGGCCGCCGTGATGCCGAACGGCTATCCGTCGGCAAACGCAAGGGCTGCCACAGCAAGTCCCAGGACGAGATCAACCGCCTGCTGGTGCGTCTCGGCAAGGACGGCAAACGCGTGGTGCGCCTCAAATCCGGCGATCCCCTGGTCTATGGCAGGGCGGGCGAGGAAATGGCGGCGCTGCGCGAAGCCGGTATCGCCTACGAGATCGTGCCCGGCATCACCTCCGCTTTTGCCGCCGCTGCTGATTTCGAATTGCCGCTGACGCTGCGCGGTGTCGCTTCGTCGCTGATTTTCACCACCGGTCACGATCTGACCGGCGACGTTCTGCCCGACTGGGCGCGTCTGGCCGTCTCCGGTGCGACGATTGCCGTCTATATGGGCCGAAGCGTTGCCGCTTCCGTCGCCAAGCGGTTGATCGATGCCGGGCTTGGCGTGGAAACCACTGTCGCCGTCATCGAGAATGCCAGCCGCGCGGACCGTCGTCTGCTGCATGGCACATTGAACGATCTGCCCGATCTCGAACATCACCACGAGCTGACCGGACCGGTCATGGTCATCATCGGCGATGCGGTGGCGGGCGCCAATTTCGACAGGTCCGAGGCGCTTGCTTTGTCAATGCCGCCGGCGGATTTCAAACGGGAGTATGTAAATGGTTGACAAGGTTTTGACCGCCAATCGCCTGAGCGATGGTATCGCCGTTTGGCTCGACGCCAACGGGGAATGGACGGAGAACCTGCAGGGCGCAATCGTTGCCCGCCATGCGGAGGCCGTCGCCTCGTTCGAGGAAATCGGCAAGCGGGATTTCTCCGCCAACAAGGTGGTGGACGTCGCCATCGTCGATGTGGTGGAGGAGAACGGCAAGCTGTGGCCGACGCGGCTTCGCGAGCGCATTCGCGCCGCCGGCCCCACCGTGCACTATGCCACCGGCTTCAAGCCGGCCGATGCAGCATTTATCGCAGTCTGAGGAAGAATATGTACCGTTACGACGAGTTCGATCACGCATTTGTTGAAGGCCGCGTGGCGCAGTTTCGCGATCAGGTCGAGCGCCGGTTGTCCGGCGAACTGGCCGAGGACGCGTTCAAGCCGTTGCGCCTGATGAACGGCGTCTATCTTCAGCTGCATGCCTACATGCTGCGCGTCGCCATTCCTTACGGTACGCTGAATTCGAAGCAGATGCGGATGCTCGCCCACATCGCCCGCAAATTTGACCGGGGTTATGGCCATTTCACCACGCGCCAGAACATCCAGTACAACTGGCCGCGCCTTTCCGACACGCCGGATATCCTGTCCGAACTGGCGAGCGTGGAAATGCATGCGCTGCAGACCTCCGGCAATTGCATTCGCAACGTGACCGCCGATCATTTCGCCGGTGCGGCCGCAGACGAGGTCGCCGATCCGCGTCCCTATGCGGAAATCCTGCGTCAATGGTCTTCCGTGCACCCGGAATTCTCCTTCCTGCCGCGCAAGTTCAAGATCGCTGTCACGGGCGCCGAGCGCGACCGTGCCGCCATTCAGGTTCACGATATCGGCCTGCATCTGAAAAGGAACGACAAGGGCGAGATCGGTTTTGCCGTTTATGTCGGCGGCGGGCAGGGCCGCACGCCGATGATCGCCAAGAAAATCCGCGACTTCCTGCCGGAAGAGGACCTCTTGTCCTACACCACGGCGATCATGCGCGTTTACAACCTGCACGGCCGCCGCGACAACAAATACAAGGCGCGTATCAAGATCCTCGTGCATGAGACAGGCGCGGAAGAGCTGGCCCGCCAGGTCGAGGTGGAATTCGCCGAGCTGAAAAACACCGAGTTGAAGCTGCCGGATGCCGATATCGCTGCCATCACCGCCTATTTCGCGCCGCCGGCGCTGAAGGACCGGCCGGAGGGCTGGGAAAGCCTGGCGCGCTGGAAGCGGGCGGATGAGGGGTTTGCCCGTTTTGTCGAGCAGAACGTCGCGCCGCACAAGCATCCCGATTACGGCATGGTGACGATCTCGCTGAAGCCGATCGGCGGTATTCCGGGCGATGCGACCGACGAGCAGATGGAACTCGTCGCCGATATTGCCGAGGAATACGCCTTCGACGAAATCCGCATCAGCCATGAGCAGAACATCATCCTGCCGCATGTGGCGCTGGCCGATCTCGAGCCGGTCTATCGCGCACTGGTGGGTGCGGGCCTTGCCACAGCCAATGCCGGGTTGATCACCGATATCATTGCCTGTCCCGGGCTGGACTATTGCGCGCTCGCCAATGCGCGCTCCATTCCTGTGGCGCAGGAAATTTCCACCCGCTTCGGCTCGCCCGAGCGTCAGGCGGAAATCGGCGAGCTGAAGATCAAGATTTCCGGCTGCATCAATGCCTGCGGTCACCACCATGTCGGCCATATCGGCCTGCTGGGCGTGGAAAAGAAGGGCGCGGAACTCTACCAGATCACGCTGGGCGGGTCTGGTGACGAAAACACCTCGATCGGTGAAATCATCGGGCGCGGTTTCGAGCCGGAGAAGGTCACGGACGCGGTGGAAACCATCGTCGACACCTATCTCGGGCTTCGTCTTTCCAAGGAGGAGAACTTCCTCGAAGCCTATCGCCGCGTTGGGCCGCAGCCTTTCAAGGATGCGCTCTACGGTTCTGCCGCCGAAGCCGCCTGAGGAGAATGCCATGACCAAAATCTGGAACCGCGACGGCTTCGTGGAAAGCGATCCCTGGGTGATCGAAACGGAAGAGGTGAAGGCGACAGCCGAGCAGAAGCCTCTACTGCCGCTCGCCGATTTTCTGGTCCGCGCTGCCGAAAGCAACGATATCGGTCTTGGCGTTCTGATCGCGCCGGCTGACGATGTCACGAAACTCGGACCTTATCTCGACCGCATCGACCTTGTCGCCGTAAGCTTTCCGGCATTCAACGATGGCCGTGGTTTCAGCCACGCCTCATTGCTGCGCAGCCGCCTCGGTTTTGCCGGCGAGGTGAGGGCGGTCGGCGATGTTCTGATCGATCAGGTGCCTCTGATGCTGCGCACCGGCTTTACCAGCTTTGCGGTGACGAACGGTACGGCGATCCGCCGCCTGTCCGAAAATCGCCTGCCGGAAATCCCGGTCTATTACCAGCCGACAGCCAAACCCGCGGCGGACGGCGAAGCCTATAGCTGGCGTCGCCGTGCGGCCGTGTGACCCGTTGCGCGGAAATATGAGTTTTAGATACATATTTCCTGCGCACATGGCAGTATTGATATTCTCATGCCTTCAAACCGCGGCAAAAATGGTATAATTGCCCGGTTGGAGAATGTCGCTTACCGAATGAGAATGGACGGAACCTGAAATGAACGCGCCAGCCAAGACGGAAGATTTCGCGATCAAGATACCGGACGGTGTTTACGCCGAGACGGTTTTATCGGTGGAGCATTATACGGATCACCTGTTCCGTTTCCGCATGACGCGTCCGGCCGGTTTCCGCTTCCGCTCCGGCGAGTTCGCCATGATCGGCCTGATGGTCGGCGACAAGCCGATCTACCGCGCCTATTCCATAGCCAGCCCCGCCTGGGACGAGGAATTGGAATTTTTCTCGATCAAGGTTCCGGATGGTCCGCTGACCTCGCATCTCCAGGCGATCAAGCCCGGCGATACGGTTCTGATGCGCAAGAAGCCCACCGGCACGCTGGTTCTGGATGCGCTGACGCCCGGCAGACGGCTTTACATGTTCTCGACCGGCACCGGCATCGCGCCTTTCGCGAGCCTGATCCGCGATCCCGAAACCTATGAGAAGTTCGAAGAGGTCATCCTGACCCACACCTGCCGTGACGTGGCCGAACTGAAATACGGCTTCGATCTGGTCGAGGAAATCAGGAGCCACGAATTCCTGAATGAGATCGTCGGCGACAAGCTCAAGCATTACGCCACCGTCACCCGTGAGGATTATCCCTTCAAGGGCCGGATCACCACGCTGATCGAAAACGGCAAGCTCTTTGCCGATCTCGGTGTGCCGGCGCTCGATCCGGCCATTGATCGCGGCATGATTTGCGGTTCCTCGGCCATGCTGAAGGACACCAAGGAATTGCTCGAAAAGGCCGGGCTGACCGAGGGCGCCAACAACAAGCCCGCGGAGTTCGTGATCGAGCGCGCTTTCGTCGGCTGAGCGGCGGCGGAAAAATACGGCAATGTTCGGGAGGCCCTGCGGCCTCCCTTTTATTTGGCGCCTTTATGGCGTCATTGCGCAATGACTTCGTCCTTCCGCTCCGGCACGATGTCGTTGCGGTAAAAAAGGAAAAGCGCGATCGCGATCGCCGAGACGCCGCCGCCGACCAGATGCGAAAGCGCGTAGCCGCCCTTGGTCACCAGCCATCCGGCAACCACGTTGCTGAGCGATGCACCGATGCCTTGAACCATCATCACGCTGGCAAGGCCGACATTGAAACGCCCGGTGCCTTTTAGAATTCTCTCCACCGCGACGGGTGTGACAATTCCCAGCAGGCCGGCGCCCACGCCGTCCAGGAACTGCACGGGAAAGATGATCCAGAACTGGCTGAAGGCGGAGGCCAGCAGGCCGCGTATCGGCAGGGCCGCAAGCGCGACGAAAAAGACGGTCGACAGCCCGAAACGGCGTATCATCCAGGGCGCCATCGCGGCGACGAAGATCATCGCGAATTGCGCCACACCGGTGATGATGGCGGTGGTGCGAAAGGGCGTCTGCAATTCGATGGCAAAATCCTGCGCGATCAGGCGACCCATCGGTGCGTTGCCGAAGTGGAAGACAAGCAGGATGACGGCGAGGAAGATAAGCCCGCGCTCGTGCAGCAGCACCTTCAAGCCGGAAGGTCCCGGTTCACCCTTGTCCTCGCCAAGCCCGCGGGCAACCTTGTGATCGATCCGATCCGGCTCGATGGCTGCCGTCGCGATCAGGGCGCCGGCGGCCGTCAGCAGCATCAGGCCTATGACGCCGTGCAGGTCGAAAAACGAGACCGCCACATAGGTTGCAAACAGCGATGCGAAGTTGCCGCCGTGGTTCCAGAATTCGTTGCGGGATATTTGATGCGAAAACAGGCGCTCGCCGACGAGGCCGAGGGTGAGGCCGGCAAGCGCAGGTCCGATGACCGCACCGACAACCGCGGTCATGATCTGTCCGGTCCAGACGATCCATGCGTCGGGAAGGATCAGGGTTATCAGGGCGCCTGTCGTCACTAAAACGACGGGAATTGCAATAAGCATCCTCTTCCATGTGGTGCTGTCCACCAATGCGCCACATAACGGCGTGGCGATCAGGCCGACGAGGCCACCTACCGTGGCGATCAGGCCGAGCGAGAGCGAGGACCAGCCCTTTGTTGCCAGAAACGCGTCGAGAAAGGGTCCGAGACCGTCGCGCGCATCGGCCAGAAAAAAATTCAACGCGGCGAGCGCAAACAGCGTTCGGTCTGAAAGACCGCTCCGGGGCATCTGACCGGAGGGAAGGCCAGAGGAATTCTGCGGGGCGGTGACACCTATGGCCGTCATGATGAGCGATCCGGAAATATGGTGGCGGGGAAATGAAGCTGGTCGAGGTTTGCGAAGAACATTCGTCCGCGAATTTGGTTGCACGCGCGAAAATAAAGACGCGGCCGTTCCAGCTCATTGCGGAAATCGTCGCACCAGCAGGAACATTTGCGGCTCCCAATAAGTTGAGTTTTATCAAAACCCGGATGGTCGCCATGAAAACAACGCTCGTCGCCCTATTGTCCTGCTCCTGTTTGCTGCTCGCCAGCCCGGCTGCGGCCGACGAAAGTGCCTTCCTGGCGTCGCTGCAAGGCACCTGGACCGGCAAGGGAACGGTGGTCACCCGCATCGGCATGCCGCCGATCAACGTCAATTGCACGCTGAATTCCGATGCCCGGCAGACTGCCCTGCGCATGTCCGGCACCTGCCGTGGTCTCGTGGTGGTGAAACGCGCCATTGCTGCCGATCTCGCCGCCAGCGGCGCACGTTACAGCGGCACGTATACCGGCCCTTCCGGCCGGCCCTCGGCGCTTGCCGGCAACCGCCGCGGAAATGCGATCAATCTCACGGTACGCTGGAACCGCGATATCAACGGCGACCGCGTCGGCGCCATGACCATCGAAAAGATCGGCGATAATGGCCTGCGGCTGCGTACCACCGACAAGGACGGCAGGACCGGCAAGACGGTGGTGACCAGCGATATAAGGCTGGTGCGCTGACTGCCCTCTGCTAAGGTCGATGCGGATCGAAAGACCGGCCTTTCAGCTGAAATCGAGCAGCAGCGGGCAGTGGTCAGAAACTTCCGGCTGTGCGACGACATCGAAGTGATCGACAGTCACGGCGGGATTGACCAGCATGTAGTCCGCATAGCGGTTCTGCTTTGTGTAATGCGACGTCCGGGTGCTGGTAAAGCCGCCGCCTGTGACGAGTTCGGCGAGATCAAGCTCCTTGAGCACGGCGAAAGTCTCACTCTCCGGCAGGACATTGAAATCACCGCAGACGATGATCCGGTCGCCATCCTCCGCAACGGCCCTGACGAGTTCGACAAGCCGTCTTGCCTGCGCCAGCCGCGCGGGACTGTCGTGTTTGCCGCCAAGGTCCCGCAGGCCATGCATATGGGCGATGACGGCGGGCCTCCCGCTCTTGAAATCGAAGATACGAACCGCGTGGGCGGTGCGCGATCTCGGGTGATCGCCATATCCGTCCGCTGAGAAGGTCCCGTGAACAAAACCCTGGGCCTGCGCGACGACGGCCATGGATTTGCGCAAGAAGGTTGCCAGCCCCCATTGCGACGGATACCGAATCTCGCCGTGCCAGAGGTCGCCCTGCGCCGCCGGACAGAAGATCGCCACATGATCGGGCAGGGCGTCAGAGACATCCCGCAGGAAATTCGCCCGCTGCGGCAGGTCGTTGCCGTGGTCGCGATAGCTCAGCCAGTCCTGGCTGGCGGCCGGCGTGTGCACCACTTCCTGCAGGCACAGAATATCGGGGTCGGATGAGGAGAGGTAGGGCAGAAGCGCGTCATTGAGCTTCCCACCCCAGCCGTTCAGGCAGATCAGACGCATGCACGCTCCATCGCTGGCGGATTACCCGACCCGGTTTAGCATGGCGCCGATGGCAATCAATCCTCGCCGCCGGTTTTTCAAAACATGCGTTGCCGTCAAAAACAAAGGCCCGGATTGCTCCGGGCCTTTGCCTGTTCCTTCAAACCGAATGCCTCACTCGGCCGCCTCGGCATAGTCCTCCATCGGAGGGCAGGTGCAGATGAGGTTGCGGTCGCCATAGACATTGTCGATACGGTTGACCGGCGACCAGTATTTGTCGATGCGGAAGGCGCCGGGCGGGAAGCAGCCCTTTTCGCGGCTATAGGGACGATCCCATTCGCCGACCAGATCTTCCACCGTGTGCGGCGCGTTCTTCAGCGGGTTGTTGACCTTGTCCGCACGGCCTTCCTCGATGTCGCGGGCCTCCTCGCGGATTGCCAGCATCGCATCGCAGAAACGGTCGATTTCCGCCTTGGTTTCGGATTCCGTCGGCTCGATCATCAGCGTGCCGGCCACCGGCCAGCTCATGGTCGGCGCATGGAAACCGCAATCGACAAGGCGTTTCGCCACATCGTCCACCGTCACGCCGCAGCTGTCAGCGAGCGGGCGGGTATCGATGATGCATTCATGCGCCACGCGGCCCGTCTCGGACTTGTAGAGCACGTCATAAGCGCCCTTCAGTCGCTCGGCGATATAGTTGGCATTGAGGATCGCCACCTTGGTCGCCTGCGTCAGCCCTTCGCCGCCCATCATCAGGCAATAGCTCCAGGAGATCGGCAGGATCGACGGCGAGCCGAACGGAGCGGCAGACACCGCACCTTCACGACCGTCCGTCGCCGGATGGCCGGGCAGGTGAGGCGCCAGATGCGCCTTGACGCCGATCGGACCCATGCCCGGGCCGCCGCCGCCATGCGGAATGCAGAAGGTCTTGTGCAGGTTGAGGTGGGACACGTCGGAGCCGATATCGCCGGGACGGGCAAGGCCGACCATGGCGTTCATGTTTGCGCCGTCGAGATAGACCTGACCGCCATGCTTGTGGGTGATCTCGCAGATCTCGCGAACCGTCTCCTCGAACACGCCGTGGGTGGACGGATAGGTGATCATGCAGCACGAGAGGTTTTCCGCATACTGCTCTGCTTTTGCACGGAAATCATCGATATCGACGTCGCCGTTGTCGCGCGCTTTCACCGGCACGACCTTCATGCCGGCCATCTGCGCCGAGGCCGGGTTGGTGCCATGCGCGGATGTCGGAATGAGGCAAATGTCGCGATGCGTATCGCCATTGGCAAGGTGGTAGTTGCGGATCGTCAGTAGGCCGGCATATTCCCCTTGAGCGCCGGAATTCGGCTGCATGGAGAAGGCGTCGTAACCGGTGACCGAGCACAGCTTTTGCGAAAGATCGTCGATCATCTCCTTGTAACCGAGTGCCTGATTGGCAGGTACGAAGGGATGGATGTCGGAAAATTCCGGCCAGGTGATCGGCAGCATTTCCGCCGTGGCGTTCAGCTTCATGGTGCAGGAACCGAGCGGGATCATCGAGCGGTCGAGCGCCAGATCGCGGTCCGAAAGACGACGGATGTAACGGGTCATCTCGCTTTCGGCACGGTTCATGTGGAAGATCGGATGCGTCATGTACTGGCTGGTGCGCAGCAATTCCTTCGGCAGGCGATATTCCGGCTCGAAATCCGAAATCGAGAAATTGCCGCCGAACGCGCGCCAGACGGCTTCGAGCGTTGCCGGGCGCGTGCGCTCGTCAAGGCTCATGCCGATCTTGGTCGCGCCGACCTTGCGCAGGTTCACACCTTCCGCAACGGCCGAGCGCAGGATGACGCCCTGCATATGGCCGACTTCGACGGTGATCGTGTCGAAGAAGGTTTCGGGCTCGATGGTGTAGCCGAGCTTTTCCAGGCCCTTGGCCATCAGCACGGCCTTCTGGTGGGTCTGCTGGGCAATCGCCTTGATGCCCTGCGGGCCGTGGAAGACGCCATACATTGAAGCCATGACGGCGAGCAGCACCTGCGCCGTGCAAATGTTCGACGTCGCCTTTTCGCGGCGGATATGCTGCTCGCGGGTCTGCAGCGACAGGCGATAGGCGCGGTTGCCGCGGGCATCGACCGAGACGCCGACCAGACGGCCGGGCATGGAACGCTTGTGTGCGCCCTTGACGGCCATGTAAGCCGCATGCGGACCGCCGTAACCGACGGGAACGCCAAAACGCTGCGAGGTGCCGATGGCGATGTCAGCACCCATTTCACCCGGAGACTTCAACAGCGTCAGCGCCAGAAGATCGGCCGCGACGGCGGCGATCGCGCCGGTCTGGTGCAGGCGCGAAATCAGGCCGGAGAAATCGCTGACATGGCCGTGTGTGCCGGGATACTGGAAGATTGCCCCAAACACGTCGACCGGATCGAGATCGGTAAAGGGATTGCCGACAATCACCTTCCAGCCGAGCGGAGCCGCACGGGTCTCGATCAGTGCGATGGTCTGCGGATGGCAATTGGCATCAACGAAGAAGGCGGTCGCCTTGGACTTGGCGACGCGCTGGCACATGGCCATGGCTTCGGCAGCGGCGGTCGCTTCATCGAGCAGCGATGCATTGGCGACATCGAGACCGGTCAGATCGCAGACCATGGTCTGGTAATTCAGCAGCGCCTCAAGACGGCCTTGGGAAATTTCCGGCTGATAGGGCGTATAGGCCGTGTACCAGGCCGGGTTTTCCAGAATGTTGCGCTGGATGACCGGCGGCGTGATGGTGCCGTAATAGCCCTGGCCGATCAGCGAGGTCAGGACCTGGTTCTTGTTGGCCGTCTCGCGAAGACGGTCGAGCGCTTCCCGTTCGGTCAGCGCGGCACCCCAGGTGAGCGGCACCTTCTGGCGGATCGAGGAAGGGACGGTGGCGTCGATCAGGGCGTCGAGGCTCTTATAGCCGACGACCTTCAGCATCTCCGCCATTTCCGACGGCGACGGCCCGATGTGACGCCGGTTGGCGAAATCATAGGGCTGGTAGTCGGTGAAATGGAATTCCGTGGGCGTCGTCATTACGCGATCAGCTCCTTGTAGGCTGCTTCGTCGAGCAGCGTATCGGCATCCGCCACGTTGGAAAGCTTCAGCTTGAAGAACCAGCCAGCGCCCTGCGGATCCGAATTGACCAGCGAGGGATCATCGACGATGGCCTGGTTGATTTCGACCACTTCGCCATCCAGCGGACAATAGACGTCGGACGCCGCCTTGACGGATTCCACTGTCGCAGCCTCGCCATCCTTGGCGAAGGTTGCGCCCACTTCCGGCAATTCGACGAAGACGAGATCGCCGAGCTGTTCGGCGGCGTGGCTGGTGATGCCAACGGTGGCGACATCGCCTTCGAACTTCAGCCATTCGTGTTCTGCGGTAAATTTCAGCATCGTATTCTCTCCGGAGATGGGATGAAAATTAGCGTTTGTAGGTGGGCTTGATGAAGGGCAGGGCGGCGACGGTGACAGGCAGATATTTGCCGCGTACTTCCGCGAAGATCGCCGTGCCGGGAGCGGCATGGGAAACAGGAACGTAACCCATGGCGACCGGACCTTCGACCGAGGGGCCGAAACCGCCCGACGTCACTTCACCGATTTCCGTCTTGCCGTCGGCATCCGCGAAAAGCTTCGAATGGCCGCGCACCGGCGCCTTGCCCTCGGGCTTCAGGCCGACGCGGCGGCGCGAGGTGCCGTCCTTGAGTTCGCCGAGAATGCGCTCCGCCCCCGGAAAGCCGCCTTCGCGATCACCACCGGCGCGCCGCGCCTTCTGGATCGCCCATTCGAGCGAGGCTTCGATGGGAGAGGTCGTGGTGTCGATATCGTTGCCATAAAGACAAAGGCCGGCCTCAAGACGCAGGCTGTCGCGCGCGCCAAGCCCGATGGCTTCGCAATCGGGATGTTCGAGCAGGGCCTTGGCGATTTCCTCTGCCTTGTCGGCGGGTACGGAGATTTCAAAGCCGTCTTCACCGGAATAACCGGAGCGCGAGACGATGCACGCCACATCGTGCAGCGGCACTTCCTGCACGTCCATGAATTTCATCTCCGAAACGCCCGTCCACAGTTCGGCCAGCACTTCTTCGGCGCGCGGTCCCTGCAGCGCGATCAGGGCGCGGTCATCGAGAAGGGTGATCTCGCAGGTGTCGGAAAGATGCGCTTTCATATGGGCGACATCGGCATCCTTGCAGGCGGCGTTGACAACGACGAACAGGTGATCGCCACGGTTGGTGATCATCAGGTCATCGAGGATACCGCCATTTTCATCGGTGAAAAAACCGTAGCGCTGGCGGCCTTCCTTGAGGCCGAGAATATCCACCGGCACCAGCGTTTCGAGCGCAAGTGCTGCATCTTCATTGTTGCCGGACTTCGCCTTCAGGATCACCTGACCCATATGGGACACGTCGAACAGGCCGGCGGAGGTGCGGGTCTGAAGATGTTCCTTCAGCACGCCGGCCGGATATTGCACCGGCATGTCGTAACCAGCAAACGGCACCATGCGGGCGGCAAGCGAAAGATGCAGGGAATGCAGCGGCGTGATTTGAAGCTCGGCGGTATCGTCCAAGGACGCCTCCAGGGTTGCGCGACGGGTCGCGCGGGCTCAGGTCATGACGCGAAAAACGCGCCGGGTTCAAGAGCCCCCTCTGTCCTTGTCGCCTGAGATTGTTATCCCTTCGGCGAGCCGTCCTCATGAAAGGTGGCTTCTCTCCAGAGTTCCGTCGTCACCGCTGGTCCTTTTGCCTGAGAGTTTCCGGGGCGGTTGCTCCTTCGGCACCGCAGTGAAGCGGTTTCTCCCAACGATGATGCGAGCCTCATTATCTGCGAAGCCCCGCTGTTGGCAAGGACCAAATGACGCAACTGAACAGATTCTTGCTCCATCTGCGCCATCGTCTTTCACGCCGCGCGATGTAACGGTTTATACCGCCGCTCCACCCTCATCCCTCTGCTTGTCGCCGACACGCGATTCAGGCGGCTCTTATTCGGAGGGACGAGTCTTTTCAGCCGAATAACCTTGTCTGGCTGTGCTTCTGGACCAGCACGGCAATCAGGATGAGATAAGAGTTGCTGTCAGTCGGATTTTTTCTCCGGCAGGCCCTTGTGTTTCGTTGAGGCGAAATCCTCAAGTTCCTTTTCCGTCATGGACTTCTCCATGCTTTTTGAAGCGCCTTTTAAACTGGATTTCTTCACTTCACCACGTTTGGCGGCCAAGGCGGCGCCTGCCGCTTTCTGCTGGGCTTTCGATTTGGCGGGCATATCGGATCTCCCTTGAAAACATGGTTCCAGCGGGAAAATGCCTGCCCTGTAGCGATTGTTCCCTTACGGCTCTTCAGCCTGCGGCAAAATTCCCCTTTGAAATCGGCAGGAAAGCGCGATATCGCATCAGGTCATGGACATATATCGAAAACGACGGCTGACTGGGATGGAGAAAATGCTTCGCATTTTCTGCGCGGCCCTGATGTTGTCGCTCGGTTTTGCCCACAGGCCGGCGCTTGCAGCCGCCCCTGCCGTTGCTCTGGACGAGAGTTACCGGCTGCCGGACGGCACCTTTGCGGAAATCTGCCTTGGCCACGGCGATGGCCTCAACGTTTCCCATTCGAGGAACGATCTGCCCCATTCCGGCGACGCTATCCTGTTCTGCGAGGCCTGTCTGCTGGCCTCGTCCATTCTTCTGCCCATGCCCGATACTGCGGGCTGGCTGAAGACGGAATTTGCCTGGCTCGACAATCGTCTGTCGGCTGAATGGGGCTTCCGCTCGGTTCTGACGATCCGCAAACCGGCCGCGCGCGGCCCGCCGTCCCTGTCCGCCTGATTTTTCGTTTTACGGGATCATCGCCGCCGGCTGGCGGCACGGAGCGGCTGCGGAACCCTGAGGGGGCGCAATCGCAAGGACAAGCAAATGAAAACCACCAAGATCATCACCTGCACTCTGTTCGCCGCATCGGTTTCGACCGCACCGGCTTTTGCTCACGCCACATTCGTCGACGGCTCGGCCGAGCAGGACAGCACCATCGTTGCGGCCCTTCAGGTGCCGCATGGCTGCGACGGCGGGCTTGCCACGACGGAGGTGCAGATCAAGCTGCCGGAAGGCTTCATTTCCGCCAAGCCGCAACCCAAGGCCGGCTGGCAACTGGAAATCATCAAGGGCGACTACCAGAAGGCTTACAAGAACCACGGCAACGAGATCAAAAGCGGGCCGGTCGAAATCCGCTGGAAAGGCGGCAATCTGCCGGATGAGTTTTACGATACTTTCGCCGTGCAGGGCAAAATCTCCGGCATCGAGGCCGGGCAGGATCTGCCCTTCAAGGTGACGCAGCTTTGCGGCGACAAGGGCAAGGTGTCCTGGGACGAGGTTGCCGCAGCAGGTGTCGATCCGCATTCGCTGAAAAGTCCTGCCCCCACCATCCGTGTCGCCGCGAAGGCGTCGCATGGTGCCGGCCATGATCACGCCGCCATGGATATGGATGTCGTGAAGGCCGGCAGCCTCGAAGTCTCGGATGGTGCGACCAAGGCCATGTTGCCGGGCCAGCCCGTGGGCGGCGGTTACGTGACGATCAGAAATGCCGGCGATAGCGACGACAGGCTGATCGGCATCGAATCCCCCGCCGCCGGCCGCGCCGAACTTCACGAAATGGCGATGGTCAACGATGTCATGAAAATGCGCAAGTTGGATGACGGGATCGTCATTCCCGCCGGAAAGACGGTGGAGCTGAAGCCCGGCGGCCTGCACATGATGTTCTTTGACGTGAAGAAGCCCTTTGCCGAAGGCGACAAGGTGCCGGTGACGCTCATCTTCGAAAAGGCGGGCAAGGTGGAGATCGTGCTGTCCGCAGATGCCGCCAGGGGCGGCGGCGACAAGAACGGGCATCAGCATAACTGATAATAAAAAGGGCTGCCGGAACGCAATACCCATCCGGCAGCCTCAGTTTTTTCGGCCATTTTTATTTTGTAACGGTCAGCCTGGCCTGCATGCCTGCTTCGTAGTGACCCTTGATGTTGCAGAAGAGCAGATAGGCGCCAGGTGTCAGCTTGGCCTTCAGCCGCCCGTCGCCGCCGGGCTTGAGATCGGCCACTTCACCAAGGCTCTTCAACTGTTTTTCATCGACGCGATGCTTGGCCGTGTTGAGCGGGATTTTTTCGTCGGCCGACGCCAGCTTCACGAGGATCATCTCGTGCTGTTCGCTCATGGCGTCATTATGAACCTGAAATACCGCGTCCCCCGCCTTGACCGTCGTCCGGTCGAGGGCAAGCGTCATAGGCCCTCCGCCTTCACCGCCTTCCGTCACTTTTATGGTGGTGGCGGCAAAAGCAGGCGCGGATATCAGCAGCACGGCTGTCAGCACGGTTGCATAGCGGGTCAATGGTGTCATGACGTTCCTCCAATGGACACTGGAGGACTAGGATTTCCAACTGACAGCAACCTGAACGAGTGAAATCAAATTGACATAAATAAAGCAATATATGCAGAAAATACTACAAGTATATGATTTTAAATTGTTTTATTGTTCTCATTTTCTTCATAGGCCTGCCGCGCCTGGTCCAGCGTTGCCTGTTGTTCGTGACGCTGGCTCGCCGCTGTCAGAAAATAGAGCGTGAGCGCCGGCGGCCTGATCGCCGTCAGCAGGGCTCTGAGCTGGAAATCGTCGCCTTGTTCGGCCTTGCGCGCCAATTCGTGAATCGCCTCTTCCACCTCGCTCTTGCGCGGCACGCGTTGCGCCGGTTTCACGGCCTCCAGCGCATAGGCTGCCGTATTCGCAGAAATGGAAAGAACCTGTGTCATCCAACCTCCGGCCATCTTTGCCGACCCTTTAAAAACCGGAGACTAACATCGCCGTCTTGTTGGAAGGCTAAATCGCGGACGTGCAATTTAATCGTATTTTACCGGTCGAAAGCACCGGGCAAAGGGGTTTCGCCGGCCATTGGCATGGTCTAGAAATACGTCGGACTGCCCGGTCCGGCCACTTTCTCCGGAGATATGATCTCATGCTCAACATCGCTCTTGTCGCCACAGGCGGCGCAATCGGTTCCGTTTTCCGTTATCTGGTGAGCGTATGGAGCGTGCGACTGGCGGGGCTGAATTTCCCCTGGGGGACCCTGGCGGTCAACGTGGTCGGATCTTTCCTGATCGGCCTGCTGGTCGAGCTTGTGGCGCGGCGGTTGAACGCCTCGATGGAGATGCGCCTGTTTCTCGTCACCGGCGTACTCGGCGGCTTCACCACTTTTTCGTCCTTCTCTCTCGATGCGGTCTCGCTGTTCGAGCGTGGCGCGCTCGGGCTTTCGGCCGTTTACGTGCTTGCAAGCCTTGTGGTTTCCATCGCCGCGGTTTTCGCCGGGCTGGCCTTGGGCCGCAGTTTGTTCTAAAGGCTTCCTCCAAGCGGCGCGCCGGTGGACAGGGCGCGCGATCAGGACAGAAAGACTGGAAATTTCATGGCAGGTATCGAGCATATCAAGGTCGAGGCCGACGAGGCCGGTATGCGTCTCGACCGCTGGTTCAAGATCCATTATCCCGGGCTTGGTTTCGGGCAGCTGCAGAAGCTGCTGCGCTCCGGCCAGGTGCGCGTGGATGGCGGCCGGGTGAAGACGGATGCGCGGGTGCAGCCGGGACAGATGGTGCGTGTGCCGCCGGTCGATTCCGATATGAAGACCAAGACCGGTCCGATCGGTTCGAAGGACCTCAAACATTCCGAAGATGGCGAGCTTCTGGCGCGCATGCTGCTGCATGAGGACGACAAGGTCTTCGTCTTCAACAAGCCGGCCGGCATTGCCGTGCAGGGTGGTTCGGGTGTCAACCGCCACATCGATGGCCTGCTGGAAGCCTGGACCAACCAGAAGGGCGAGAAGCCGCGTCTGGTACACCGCCTCGACCGCGATACGTCGGGCGTGCTGGTGGTTGCCCGCACCCGCGGCGCGGCGCAGAAGCTGACCGCCGCCTTCCGCGAACGCGATACCAAAAAAACCTATTGGGCGCTGGTCAAGGGCGTGCCGCGCAAGCATCAGGACAAGATTTCCACCTGGCTGGTCAAGGAACAGACCATGGATGGCGACCGCATGCGTATCGCCAAGCACGGCGAGGAAGGGGCCGATCACGCCATTTCCTATTACCGCGTCGTCGATACCGCCGCGCAGAACCTCGCCTGGCTGGAAATGGAACCCTATACCGGCCGCACCCACCAACTTCGCGTTCACGCGCTGCATATGGGCCACCCGATCATCGGCGATCCGAAATATTACATCGACGATCCGAACTGGGATTTCCCGGGCGGCATCCAGAAGCGCCTGCACCTGCATGCGCGCCATATCGACATACCGCATCCTTCCGGCGGCCGGCTTCGGGTCAGCGCACCCTTGCCGCCGCATATGGTGCAGACCTGGAACCTGCTCGGCCTCGACGTGGCCGATGGCGATAGGGAAGACTGAAAGCGATGAAGCTCGTTCTTTTCGATTGTGACGGCACGCTGGTGGATAGTGCCGGCCTGATCCATGCCGTCATGGCCGATACATTCGCCGATTTTGGAAAGCCGCGTCCTGACATCTCCGAAACCAAGGCCATCATCGGCCTGACGCTGGATATCGCCATTGCCCGCATGCTGGGCCGCGCGCATGTGGATGACGAGGCGCTGGCAATGGCGCAGCGTTACAAGGAAATCTATCACCCGATCCGCGCCCGACCGGGCATGATCGAGCCGCTTTTCGACGGTATCGCGCCGCTGATCGACACCCTGTCGAAACGGGACGACGTACTGATTGGCGCCGTCACCGGCAAAGGCCGGCGTGGGCTCACCCAAATTCTTCAAAGCCACGGCTTTGCCGATCACTTCATCGTGTCGCGCACGGCGGATGATTGCCCCTCCAAGCCGCACCCGGCCATGGTGATGGAATGTTGCCATGAAACCGGCATGGTTCCGGCCGATACTGTCGTGATCGGCGATGCGGTCTACGACATGCAGATGGCCAAGGCCGCAGGCGCAAAAGCCATCGGTGTCGCCTGGGGTTATGCCTCGGTCGACGACCTCTGGAATGCGGGCGCCGATGCTGTCGTCAGCCACCCGCGCGACATTCCGGCCTATGTGCCGGCCGATAATCTCGAATGACTTTTTCGACCCGACTGATGAGGACGTGCCATGCGTGATCTCCTGAACGACCTTTCGGAGGGCCTGAGCCATCCCGATCCGATCCTGCGCGCGCAAATCCAGATGCAGAAGCCTTTGCCGAAGCGGTTCTACAAGGATGTGACCGTCGCCGAGGCAGAGGAGGGTGGCTTCGCCATCCATCTCGACGGCAAGCCGCTGCGCACACCCGCCAAGAAGCCGCTGATCGTGCCGACGCAGGCGCTTGCCAAGCTGCTTCGCGATGAATGGGATGCGCAGAAGGACGTAGTGAACCCGGTGGTGATGCCGGTATCGCGGCACGTGAACACCGCCATCGACGGCGTCGCCGCTGACACCCAGGCGGTTTTCGAGGATATCCTCCGTTTTTCCTCCTCCGATCTCCTGTGTTATCGCGCGGGCGATCCGGAAGCGCTGGTTGCACGGCAGACGGATCATTGGGATCCGGTTCTGGATTGGGCGGCCAATGTGCTCGGCGCCCGTTTCATTCTCGTCGAAGGCGTCATGCATCGCGACCAGCCGCGCGAGGCAATTGCAGCCTTCGCGGTGACGCTGAAGAAATACGATACGCCGATCGCGCTTGCGGCATTGCACACCATGACGTCGCTGACCGGTTCCGCCATTCTTGCTCTGGCGCTGGCGGAAGAAGAACTGACGCTGGAGGAGGCATGGGCGCTCGCCCATCTCGACGAAGACTGGACCGCGGAGCAATGGGGTGAGGACGAGGAGGCGCTGGAACGCCGCGCCGTCAGGCTCATCGACATGCGTGCCGCGCTCCATGTTCTGGAGTCGTTGAAGAGCGCCTCTTAACGCTTTTCTAACCCTGATCGCCGAACATGCGGTTACCTCACGTTAGGGGAGCCGCTGATCATGAACACCACGTTGAAACGCCTTGGCATTGTCGTGCTGGCGTGTTTCACGCTCATGTCTTTCAGGCTGGAACCGGAAGCGACAAATACCGACCGGCTGCTTTATGATGTGCGCGGCGCATTTGTCGCCGCACGCCCTGATGTCGCGCCGGCGCTGATGCAGTCCATCCATGCGCAGGTCCAGAGCGCAATCCGGACCACGGCGCGTGGCGAGACAAGGCCACGCGTGGTGTTGACCATCCGTCTGGCATCCGTCACACGCGCGCCGTTCCTGTTCGGGGAGCGGGCCTCGGCCAAGGTAATCGTCCGCGCCGCAGCGGTGGCGACGGGTGAGGTGATCGCCGAGGCGAAATTTACCGCTACCGTCGTCAGCTTCGATAATCAGTCGATCGAGCAGGAACTCGCCTATGGCGTTGCCGAACGGGTGATCCGCGAATTCAGGCTGAGCCGCCCCGGTCCCTCGACCCTGGCAACCGCCCTGTTTCCATGAATGACACGAGGCGAGCACACGAAAGCCAATCGTCCACGCCTCGCTTTGTACCCGCGCTCCGAAAAAAGCCTCTCAGCCCCTCGAAACTCACATACGCTACGTATCTTAATTGACATACGCCACGTACGTTACTATCTCGCATACGTAACGTATGTGAGAAGCGTTCGAAGCGTTGAAAGCAATGCTTCGCCGTTCGAGTGCCGCTCCGCCAAAAAGAGAGATGCAAATGACCAAACGTGAAGCTATTTTTCCCGCCGACAGGCACGCATTATACGAAGAGCATGGCTATTCCGCCGCTATTCGATCCGGTGACCTTCTTTTCGTCTCCGGCCAGGTGGGCAGCCGTGCCGATGGAACCCCTGAACCGGACTTCGAACGTCAGGTCCGGCTGGCCTTTGAAAATCTCAAGGCCACGCTTGCGGCAGCGGGTTGCACCTTCGACGATATCGTGGATGTGACGACGTTCCATACGGACCCGGAAAACCAGTTCGGAACGATCATGACCGTCAAGCAGGAGATCTTCAGCAAATCGCCTTACCCGAACTGGACTGCCCTCGGCGTCAACTGGCTCGCCGGCTTTGATTTCGAGATCAAGGTTATTGCCCGCATCCCGTAAGGTCGGGTCAGGTCTGAAACGGCGGCGCTACAGGGCGTCGCCGTCTTGCTTTTCCATCCTTATAGCAGACGCTCGGCATGCCACTTCAGATGGCCGTCCATGAAGGTGGAAATGAAATAATAGGAGTGGTCGTAGCGATCGTGCATGCGCAGCGTCAGGCCGATATCCGTGCCCTTGATCGCCTCCTCGAACAGCCATGGGCGCAGGCCTTTTTCCAGGAAACTGTCGGCCTTGCCCTGGTCGATCAGGAATTCGGGAAAACGTGCGCCATCCTCGACCAGCGAGCAGGCATCATATTGGCGCCATGCGGCCCGGTCGTCGCCGAGATATTTTTCCAGCGCCGGTTCGGACCAGTCGGCGGAGGAGGGGGCAACGATCGGCGCAAAGGCGGAGCAGCTCCTGAAGCGCCCGGGGTGCTTGAGTGCAATGGTCATCGCGCCATGGCCGCCCATCGAATGGCCGAAAATACCCTGGCGGCTCATGTCCGCGCGGAAATGCTGGCCGATGAGGGCGGGCAGCTCTTCCGTCACGTAGCTGTACATGTGGTAATGCTCCGACCACGGTTCCTGCGTGGCGTCGAGATAAAAGCCGGCGCCCTTGCCCATCTGCCAGTTGGTCAGCTCGTCCGGCACGTCATTCCCGCGCGGGCTGGTATCCGGGCAGACGATGATAAGCCCGAGTTCGGAGGCCATGCGGCGATATTCGCCCTTTTCCATCACATTGGCGTGGGTGCAGGTCAGGCCGGAAAGATACCACAGGACCGGGCAGGGCTCGTGGATCGCCTTCGGCGGAACATAGACCGCAAAGGTCATTTCGCATTTGAGCGTTTCGGAAAAGTGCGAAAACACCCCCTGCATGCCGCCAAAAGCCGTATTTTGCGAAATGATGTTCATGAAGCCATTCCTTTGAGACAGTTTTGCAATTCAGCCCGCAAGCGAGACCGCGGCATTGACCGCAGCCGCCACCAGAACCGTGTTGAAGAAGAAAGAAACGATGGAGTGGAGCAACGTCACCTTGCGCATGGCGGTGGTGGTCACGCCCACATCCGATGTCTGCGCCGTCATGCCGATCACCACGGAAAAATAGAGGAAATCGTAACCGCAGGGTTCTTTCGTCGCCGGAAAATCCATGCCGCCGCGATGCTGGCGCTTGCCGTCCACCGTGGCCGGACGCCAGTATAGATGCGCATAGTGCAAGGCCGTCATGGTGTGGATCGTCAGCCAGCCGAAAATAACCGATGCGAAGGCGATGAGCAGGGTCCAGACCGTTTCGCCCGTATGATTGAGCGCCTGAAACAGCGATACGACGGCAACGCCGACCGCGAGCAGCGTGACGGCGATGATGGCGATTGCGGGCAGGTCGTCGCTATCGGCATGGGCCTTCAGATGCTGCGCCGTCAGTCCCGGCAGGCGAAAGGCGACCAGCGTCAGATAGGTGAGGAAAAACAAGACGGCGGCAATCTCGATGGCAAGGGCTGGCGCAAATGCCAGCGCCAGCCCGAGGCTGAAAGCGCCGACGAGAAAGGCAATGACGAAAGGCCGATGGCGACGATAGGCATCGCCCTTGGGATCAGCCTGGTTTTTGGCATTCACCGGCTTCTTGGGACTGGCTGGGTTCTTCGGATTTGCCGGGGTCATGGGCGACGCCTTTCTGTTTGCAGCGTCACTTTTTGACACGGCGGCAGAAGCGGTCAAGCGTCTCCAGAAAGGCGGAGCGGTCACGCGGTGAAAAAGCGGCGTTATATCCCTTGCTTTCACCGGTTTCGCGCAGATGCGCGCCGAGATCGCGCATCGCCGTCGCCATGCCGATATTCGACTGGTCAAAGACGCGCCCGGTTGGACCCGTTACCAGAGCACCCTTGGCGACGCAGCGCCCGGCCAGCGGCACATCCGCCGTGATGACAATATCGTTTTCGCCGGCGCGGTCGGCAATCCAGTCGTCTGCCGCATCGAAACCGGCCGACACGATGACGTTTTTTATCATCGGATCACGCGAGGGGCGCAGGCCGGAATTGGCGACGAAGGTCACTTCCAGCCCATGCCGCTCCGCCACTTTGAGTATTTCCGGCTTCACGGGGCAGGCGTCGGCGTCGACATAGATTTGCGGGTTTTGCGGCATGAGCACTCTTCGGGATAATTCCTGTGATGCTTTTAAGGGCAAACGCGGCAATTACCAAGCCTGCTTTCGCCGAAATGCCCGCTCGATGGCCGGGGTCGAGGCGGGCTTGTGGTCGTCCCACCATTGTTGTATGTTCGTGTTATGTTCTTTTTTGGGGAGGCGTCCGATGCTGGAAGAATTCATCGTGCAGGCGAAATCCGCGACCTATGTCGGCGGCGGCAACACGTCAAAGACCTCGACCCGGAAGGGATCGAACGATCTCACCTACCAGCAAGGTGACTGGGACTATATCGACAGCTATTTCGGCGGGACCGATTTCATCGGCCAGGAGGTCGTGTGGCGCGAAGGCGTCGCCCTCTGGGCCATGAATTATTATGGTCGTATCCTGAGGCCGGACATGATCGACGGCACAATTGCCGGCAAGGTCATTCAGGCGTCGCTTTCCACACTTTATCGGCAGGGTCGGTTTCTTGGCGGTTTCACCCATCACGTCGGAGACCTGGTCTATGTCGATACGAATACGGGTGACCCTCGGTCTTTCACCGGTGTCGAGAGGATTTACCGGGGCGACGTCGAGACGTACCGGCTTGACTATCACGGCGGGATGATAAAGCCCTAAAGCGACGAAACTGCCATGAACAGGAGCCGCAATGGCAAATGGCGACGTTCAATATTTCAAGGCGACACTCTATTTCGACAGCGAACCCGCAATTTCGGCGGCGAGCCTGACGCAAGCCTGGGGCGCTGAGGGCTATGAATGCGCATCGGTGAACGACAACGGTATCTTTGACGGTCTTCGCGGTGCGACCAGAGTTTTTGTCGGTACGCCGGAACCGGTAACGGCGCTGGTCGCGCCGGCACATTATCCGGCTGTCGCGCAGGCCAGGGTCGACTGGTCAACGCTCTTTTGCGTCGATGCAAAAGCGGCATATGACGATTTGCGTCAGGCCACACACCAGTGCGAGTTCGGGTTTTTCATCATCGCGGATGAGGATAATCCTGAAATCGCTCACAACCAGATCGCCTCGACCCTGCTCGGCATCCATCAGGTCGCCCCGATGCGGGCGGTCGTACTGCATTACCTGGACATGATCGTCGGCCGCGCCAATCTCGACGACTATCTGAACTATGCCAACAGTCATCTCGATCAACCGCAGCAAATGGCTGCGATGCTTGCCTTCGGAGCCTTTGTAACGGAGGAAGGCGAGGCAATCACGGCCTGGACGACGGGTCTGGACCGCTTCGGCCAGATGGATTTGTCCTTTGAACCGAAGGCTGGCGACGCCACGCAAGCGCTTCTCACCATATTCGGCCTGGCGCATCTCGTGGTCAGCGGGCGACGGCGGTTTGCCGCCGGTGAAGCCATCACGTCTTTCGACCTTCTCGCGCGGCTGGAGCCTGCCGAACTGCACGGCCGGTCCATGCTGCGCGTGATGCGGCACGGTGCGGAATAACGGCCTCGTTCCGAGGCTTTCGGGAGCAATGCACGTTCACCGCTCCCGTTTTCGCTTATCGGCTCAGCCAGGCTGCCTGGTTTTGCGCAGATAGGGAAGAACCGTGTCGTAGGAGCCGAAACGGGCAATCGCATCTTCGTTGGAAACGGCCGCAGTGATGATGACATCCTCTCCCTGCTTCCAGTTGGCGGGCGTCGCCACCTGGTGTTTGGACGTGAGCTGAATGGAATCGATGGCGCGGAGAATTTCCTCGAAGTTGCGGCCGGTGGTCATCGGGTAGGTGAGGACCAGCTTGATCTTCTTGTCGGGACCGATGACGAAGACCGAACGCACGGTGGCATTGTCGGCCGGGGTGCGGCCTTCGGAACTGTCGCCCGCGCCGGCGGGCAGCATGTCGTAGAGCTTCGCCACCTTCAGGTCCTTGTCGCCGATCAGCGGATAGTCGACATCAAAGCCGGTGGCTGTACGGATATCGTTCTTCCATTTCTCGTGGCTTTCGACCGGGTCGACCGAAATGCCGATGATCTTGACGCCGCGTTTTTCGAATTCCGGCTGCAGGCCGCCCATCGCGCCGAGTTCCGTCGTGCAGACCGGCGTGAAATTTTTCGGATGCGAAAACAGCACCGCCCAGCCATTTCCGATCCAGTCGTGAAAACTAATCGGCCCGTGGGTGGTCTCGGCGGTGAAATCGGGTGCTATGTCGTTGATGCGCAGGCTCATCTTGTGGTTCTCCCTAATGATTTGAACTGAAATTCTGATGGTTTTCGGCAATCTGTCTCCGGCGTCGGAGCTTAGAGTGTCCGGGTAAAATGACCAGTCTTTTATCGTGCTCCTTCGGCGTCGTCCGCCTGCGGGCTCCTGATCGATATAGGTCTTAAAAGCTTCATGGCAATGACGCCTCAGGGAACCGGGCGATGATTGTTTTCGCCTCGGCAAGCCGGTATCCTGACACGGTCATCGATCGCGGCCGATATCCGATCACGGCGCGGCCCACCTCCGGAAAGACGCCATGGAGAGCAGTTATGACAATCACGATCACCGCCTTTGAACGCTCGCCCGATGGCGGCAAGGGGCTTGCGCGTGACATGCGTGTCCGCTGGGCGCTGGAAGAGGTTGGACAACCCTATGACGTTCGCCTTCTCTCCTTCGGCGCGATGCGGGAGCCTGCGCATCTTGCGCTTCAGCCGTTCGGGCAGATCCCGACCTATGAGGAGCGTGACCTCGCCCTGTTCGAATCCGGTGCGATCGTCTTTCATATTGCCGAGCGCCATGCCGGCCTGCTGCCGCCGGATCAGAACGGCCGGGCGCGGGCGATAAACTGGATGTTTGCCGCACTCAGCACCATGGAACCGCCCATCGTCGAGCATTTTGTCACAGGTTTTCTTGAGAGGGACAGGAGCTGGCACGGCGAGCGTCTCGAAATCGTCGATGAGCGCATTCGCAAGCGGCTGGGTGAACTATCGCGCCGGCTCGGTGCGGCCGATTGGCTCGACGGCGCATTCAGTGCTGGCGACCTGCTGATGATATCGGTCCTGCAAAGAATAAAAAGTTCGGGCATCCTCGATGAATATCGAAATCTTGCGGCCTATGTGGCGCGGGGTGAGGCGCGGCCCGCCTATAAACGCGCCTTCGCCGATCAGCTGGCGGTTTTCAAGGCGACGTCAAAAGACTGAACCGGCTTTCTCGGGCGGGAAGGCTGCGCCCGGCCGTCCGGCATGATCGTCTGGATATTTCCCGTCCTGGACGGACAATCGATGAATGCACAACGCTGTCTACGACGAGGGCTTGCCCGGCCCTTCAGAGGCGGCCTTCCACGGCGGAACGAATATGCGAGCGGGTAACGCCGATATCGGACAGGCTTCTGTCATCGAGGGCACGCAGCTCGGCCATGGCGCGGCGGTTACGGATGTAATTGCGGACTGTTTCGTGAAGTTTCATTGTCATGGTTCCTGCGATGAGAATGCGCAAAATATGCGCTTCCATGCGCTAAAAATACAGGCATTTGCCTGCATAAAAGACATGCAGAAATGGAAGTGCTGCATGCAGGACGGCATATCGGAACGCCGGCATAAGGAAACGCTATAGCGGCAGAAAGGACTTGTGTTGGCAAAATCTTCGGCGATGAACCTACTCTGCCTGAAAGATTAGCCAGAGGTTAATCGACAAGAACCGCAAAAGCGGCGAAAGCTCGCCCGGCCTTGAAGCCGGAACAGACAAATCCGAAAAGGAGTGGGAACATGAAAAACGGCATTACTCGCAGACTTCTACTGGTTTCCGCAGCGGTTGCTCCGATCCTCAGCCTGTCTTCGGCGCTCTCCGCCTCCGCTTATGCGGCCGATACGATAAGGCTTGGTCTCGTGGCGCCGATGAGCGGTCCGAATGCACGCTACGGCGCTTTTTCCATGCATGGCGCGGAACTGGCGGTAAAGGACATCAACGCGGCCGGCGGCATCAACGGCAAGCAGATCGAACTCTTCAACGCCGACAGCCAGGGCACGCCGGTGGAAGGCGTCTCCGCTACCCGCCGCCTGATCGATCAGGACGCGGTCGATTTCGTCATCGGCGACGTCTCCAGCTCCGTGACGCTCGCCATGCAGCCCGTCGCCGAGGATGCGGAGGTTCTGCTTTTGAATGCGGCCTCCTCCAACCCCAAGATCACCTACCAGGCGGGCGTCGGCGGCTTCAAATGGACGTTCCGCAATTATCCGACCGATGAGAACCGTGCGCTCGTCGTGGCCAAATACGCCGCCGAACAGCGCGGTTTCACCAAATTCGCCGTCCTTTCGGTCGATAGCGACTACGGCCGCTCCGCCATCACCTTCACCAAGAAATACCTGCCAGACTTCAAGGGCGAAATTCTGAGCGAGGATTATTACAAGGAAGGCGAGGTCGATTTCCGCAGTGTGCTCGCCAAGATCCGCGACAACGGCGCGCAGGCGATCATCATGTATGGTCTCGCCGACACCACGCCGATCGTCGCCCGCCAGATGCTGGAACTCGGACTTGCCGGCAAGGTCGTGCTGATCGGCAACGGCGAATTCAATACTGAAAAGACCATCAAATCCGCACCGAAGGCCATGGAAGGCGCAGTCGAGGCCGCCGCCTGGCTGCCGCAATTCGATAGTCCGGCCAGCAAGGCCTTCGTCGAGAAATTCACCGCCGCATACAAGGAAGCGCCGAACAATCACGCCTATGTGCATTGGGATACCGTCAACCTGCTCGCCCAGGCGATCAAGGAAGCCGGCAGCGCCGACCGCAACGCCGTCCGCGAGGCATTGTCCAAGATCAAATACAACAGCCCGGTCGGTGAAGTGACCTTCGACGATCACAATCAGGCCCGGCTTCCCATGATCCTTCTCCAGATCGAGAACGGCAAGCCCAGCATCAAGGGCGCCTACACGGCGGAAATCCAGTACCCTGCGAACTGATGGACCGGGAGGGGTACAGCCATGTTCTCGACAATTCTCGAGCAGGTCGTCAACGGCATCGTCACCGGTTCCGTCTACGCGATCGTCGCCGTCGGCATGACCATGATTTTCGGGGTGCTGAGAGCCATCAACTTCGCTCATGGCGAATATTACATGCTCGGAACCTTCGGGGCCTGGTTCGCCATCGATTATCTTGGCCTGTCCTATGAGGCCTCGATCGTCGTCGGTGTACTTGCCACCATCGTCGTGGCTTATGTGGTCGGCCAGCTGGTGATGCGCAGAATGGTGGGGGCGCCGGCGGAGTCCGGCGTTCTCGCCACCCTTGGCATCGCATTGATCCTGCAGAATACGGTGATCTTTGTCTTCGGTGGCGGCTACAAGTTCTTTGCCGGCGGTTACATCGAGCCCGTCTCCATCCTCGGCTTCACCCTGGCACAGCAGCGCGTGCTCATTCTCGTCGTCTGCCTCGTCGTCTTCGTCGGCCTGGAACTGATGGTGACCTATAGCCGTCTCGGCATGGCCATGCGGGCGGTCTCGCAGAATGTCGAATGCTGCGGCGTCGTCGGCATCGACGTGTCGCAGGTGGTGCTGCGCACCTTCATTCTCGGTGCGGCACTCGCGGCTCTTTCCGGTGTTTTGACAGCCCCGGTCAATGTCAGCGTTTATGGCGGCATGGGGGAGCTCATCACCTTCAAGACCCTGCCGATCATCATCATGGGCGGCCTTGGAAACGTGCGCGGCACCTTCTTCGCGGCCATGATCCTCGGCATCGCCGAAAGCCTCGTCGCCACCTATGTCGGGCTGCAATTCCGCGACACGGTCGGCTTCGCGACGCTGATCCTGATGCTGATGTGGCGTCCGCACGGCCTGTTTTCGACGCAGGCGCGCTTTTAGAGCATTTCCAGGAAAAGTGGACCCCGGTTTTCCGTCCGGAAATGCGGAAAACAAAGAGTTAGAGCGCTATGGCGATTCGAAAGAGAAACCAAAACGCTCTGGAAGCCGCGCCCGCCGAATTTTCTCGAATTTTGAGGACCCGACATGTCTTTCACAGACACCGTTCCCCAGGCACGCCGCCGCGATCTGCGCATTCCGCTTGCCGCCGTCCTGATTGTCGTCGCAATGGCCGCGCCCTTCATCGGCACGCGTTACGTCACCCATTCGCTCATCATCGCGCTCATCTTCATGCTGCCGGCGCATGGGCTCAACCTGCTCGTCGGTTACACCGGCCTGCTCTCGCTGGCCCAGGCGGCCTTTTTCGGCATCGGCGCCTATACCGCTGGCCTGCTGGCGGTGCACTATGAAACGCCGTTTTATGTGAACCTCATTGCCGCCGGTCTCGTCTCCGGCGCGCTCGCCCTGCCGCTCGGCATTCCGGCTTTGCGCCTTCGCTCCACCTCCTTCGTCATGTGTACGCTCGGTTTCGTCATCATCGGCCAGGCAATAGCCAAGAACTGGATTTCGCTGACCCGTGGCGACATGGGCCTGTCCGGCATTCCCAAACCCTATTTCGAGCTCGGCCCGTTTTCCTTCGTCATCAGCGGAACCACCAGTTTCTATTATCTGGCGCTCGCCATCTGTACGCTCGGTACGCTGGCCGCATGGGCAATCGTCCGCTCGCCGGCCGGCCGCAACATGGTGGCGATCCGCGAGAATGAGACGCTGGCGGAATCGCTCGGCGTTCCGACATGGCGGTACAAGCTGATCGTCTTCATGTTGAGCGCCGTTTTTGCCGGCGTGGGGGGCTGCCTTTACGCCCATTATCTGACGGTCGTCAGCCCGCTGACTTTCCAGATGTATTATTCGACGACGATGCTGATCATCGTTCTCGGCGGCGGCGCGGGCATGATTTCGGGAACCGTGTTTGGCAGCCTGCTGTTCGTCGGGTTGACGGAAGCGTTGCGTGTCGCGCCGGAAGTGCGGATGATCGCCTATGGTTTCTGCCTTCTCGTTCTCGTCTTCTGGTTCAGACAGGGCTTTGCGCCCCTGATCAATCGCGTCTGGAACGCGATCGGAGGTTCGAAATGACGGCTCATCTTCCCATCCTCGAGATAAAGAACCTCAGCAAGTCCTACGGCGCGGTGAAGGCGGTCAACGATGTCAGCATGCACATCGATCGCGGCGAGATCGCGGGGCTGATCGGCCCGAACGGTTCCGGCAAGTCCACCTTCTTCGATTGCAGTACCGGGCTTGCCCGGCCGGATGCGGGCAAGGTGATCCTCGACGGACAGGACATCACCGGCTGGTCGCTCAACCGCATCGCCCGCGAAGGCCGCATGTTGCGCTCGTTCCAGAAGACGGTGACCTTCAAGGCGCTGGATGTGGAGGAGAACCTCGTTATCGCCGGCCAGATGTTCACCTTTCCATCTCTCCTGTCGACCTTCGGCCTCGGCGGCATGTCGCGCCGCCGGGTGGCCGGATTGAGGGAGCGGGCGCGCGAGCTGATCAGGATGGCGGGGCTCTGGGACGTTCGCCATCAGCCGGCCGGCAATCTGTCCGGCGGCCAGCAGAAACTCATCCAGTTCGCCTCCATGCTGATGCCGGAACCGAAGCTCATCCTGCTCGACGAGCCGATGGCGGGCATCAATCCGAAGATCATCGAGCGCGTGGTGGAGACGATCCAATATGCCAATCAATCGCTCGGCGTGAGTTTCCTCGTCATCGAACACAATATCGATGTCGTCACCAGCATCTGCCAGCGTGTCGTCGTGCTCGATCAGGGAACGAAACTGGTCGAGGGACTGCCACATGACATCATCCAGGACCAGCGTGTGAGGGAGGCCTATCTTGGCGGCTGACAGCAATCTTTCCATCAAGGGCCTGCGCGCGGGATACGGCAATCTCGATATCCTGAACGGCGTCGATCTCGACGTGCCTGCCGGGCAATTCGTGGCCCTCATGGGGCCGAACGGCGCGGGCAAATCCACGCTGCTCAAGACGCTTTACGGCATGACGACCATCAAGGAGGGCGGCATCGACTGGCGCGGCAGGAACATTGCCGGATTGTCGTCGCGCGCCATTCTGGGCGAGGGAATATCCTTCGTGCCGCAGGGCCGCTGCAACTTCCCGGTCATGACGGTCGATGAAAACCTGCAGATGGCCGCTTATACCATCCGGGACGCCAAGGTGAAGGCGGATCGGGACTATGTCTACGATCTCTTCCCGATCCTGAAAACGCGACGTTCGACGCTCGCCGGCAACATGTCCGGCGGCGAGCAGCAATTGCTCGAAGTGGCGATGGCGGTGCTTCAACGGCCGAAGGTGCTGCTGGTGGACGAGCCATCCGTCGGACTATCGCCGGCCGCGATCGGCATCGTGTTCGACGAACTCCTGCGCCTGCATGCGAATGGCATGACCATCCTGCTCGTTGAGCAGAACACCAAAAAGGCCATGGAAGTCGCGCAGCGCGCCGTCATCCTCCGTCTCGGCAAGGTGATCTGGGACGGCACGCCGGCGGAAATCACCCATGACGAACTCGGCGAACTGTTTTTGACCGGAAAGATGCGCGGCGAACTCGAAGCCGCGCACTGACAAGCTTACAGCATCAAGATTGAGACGAGGAAAGACCATGAGCGCCTTTGTGCCAGCATCACGCGTGTCGAAAATCAAGGTTTCGCCGAGCACGGCGGCTGCGGCCCGCGCCCGCGAGTTGAAGGCTGCCGGTCGTGACATCGCCGATCTGACTGTGGGCGAGCCGGATTTCGATACGCCGGACGCCGTCAAGGCCGCGGCCCATGCCGCCATCGACCGTGGAGAGACCAAATACACGTCGGTCAACGGCACACCGGCGCTTCGCAAGGCGATCATTGCCGACTTTCACAAGCGCCTCGGCATCACCTATGGCGATAACGAGATTTGCGTCGGCGGCGGCGCCAAGCAGATCCTGTTTCTGGCACTGATGGCAAGCGTGGAGAATGGCGCGGAAGTCATCATTCCCGCCCCATATTGGGTGTCCTATCCCGACATGGTCATCGCCAATGACGGCACACCCGTCATCGTCGCCTGCCCGGAGGAGACGGGCTTCAAGCTGACAGCCGAGGCGCTTGAAGCGGCGATCACCCCCAGGACGCTGTGGCTGATCCTCAACGCGCCTTCAAATCCGACGGGCGCTGCCTATAGCGAGGCGGAGTTGAAGGCGCTGGGCGAGGTTCTGCTGCGGCATCCGCATGTCATGGTCCTGTCCGACGATATCTACGATCAGGTCTGGTTCAGGGATGAACCGATGAAGACCCTCGTTGCGGTCGTTCCGGAACTGAAGGAGCGGGTGCTCCTGACCAACGGCGTTTCCAAGTCCTATGCCATGACGGGATGGCGGATCGGTTATGGGGCAGGGCCGGCAGCACTCGTCTCGGCCATCAACAAATTGCAGTCGCAAATGTCCTCCTGCCCATCCTCCGTCAGCCAGGCCGCCGCCGCCCATGCGCTTGCCGGCGACCAGACATTCGTGGCGGAAAGTGTCGCTGTTTATAAGAAGCGGCGAGACTACGCCTGTGTGCGTCTGAACGCGATCCCCGGCCTGTCCTGCATGGTTCCGGATGGGGCTTTTTACCTTTATCCCAGCTGCGCCGGCGTAATCGGCAAAAGGACGACGGAAGGCAAGGTCATCGAAAACGATCTCGACTTCGTCCTTTATCTGCTCGACAGCGTCGGTGTCGCCGCTCTTCAGGGGGCGGCCTATGGGCTTTCGCCCTATTTCCGCATTTCCTTCGCTACCTCGATGGAAGTTCTGGAGGATGCCTGCAACCGTATCGAGCGTGCGGTGGCGGCGCTAAGGTAGGGCAAATCGGGCCCCTAAACAGGCTCGACTTTACAACGGTTAGTGATGCTTTTCACCTCCCGTCATTCCGGCCTTGAGCCGGAATCCAGCCAGCCCAAGTCCTTGGGCTGAAAAGACTCATCCCGACGCGCAGACGCGCGTCGGCTGGATTCCGGCTCAAGGCCGGAATGACGGAGGTGGGGATGTACGCGCACAGCTGTGTCGTGCACGTGCACATTTACCGAAAAACACCTATCCCATTGAAATTACGCATCCTCCTTACAGAAATCCATTCCTGTTTCCGTCCCGATGCGCTAGGATTTCCCCAAAAAGTGGGAACCAATGAGCGTCGATTTCAAAAAACTCAAGAGCTTCGTCAAGATCGTCGATACCGGCAGCGTCTCGCGGGCCGCCGGCATTCTGCGTGTCGCGCAGCCGGCGCTGTCGCAGCAGATCGCCTCGCTGGAACAGCATTTCAAGCACCAGCTCCTGTTACGCAGCAATGTCGGCATTGCGCCGACGGAAGCGGGGCTGATCCTCTATCGCCATGCGCAGATCATGCTGAAGCAGATCGAGCAGGCCCAGACCGACATCGATCGCTCGGCGCGCTCGGTCTCCGGCCGCGTCTCCATCGGGCTTGCCACCTATTCCTCCTCGAGTGCCCTGTCCCTGCCGCTCATCAAGGAGATGCGGGCGCGGTATCCCGCCATCACCGTGCATATCAACGACAGCTTCGGCCATATTCTCAGCGAGCTGATCATGACCGGCAAGATGGACATGGCGCTCATCTACACCTCCGATCCCATCAAGGGCGTGACGCTGGAACCGCTGTTCCGGGAGGAGATGTTCCTCGTCTCGCCCGCCGACATGCAGCTGCCGGCCCCGCCCGGCCAGCCGCTTCCGCTCTCGGCGCTGGACGGCCACGCCATGTTGCTGCCAAGCAAGGCGCACTTCCTTCGTCGGCTCATAGATGAAGGACTCGCCCGGGCAAGGGCGCGACCGGACGTCATTTCAGAGCTGGAATCCGTGCCGGCTCTCGGGGCCGCCGTATTGGGCGGTCTCGGCTCGACAATCCTTCCGGCCTCGGTCGTTCTGGAAACCCCGAGCTTCAGCGGCGCGCAGCTGCACCCGCTCACCACACCCGTCATCGACGCCACGGTTTCGCTGTGCGTTTCCGATCACATGCCG
The DNA here is from genome assembly GCF_044900305.1 of Agrobacterium sp. NPDC089420. Taxonomy (NCBI): domain Bacteria; kingdom Pseudomonadati; phylum Pseudomonadota; class Alphaproteobacteria; order Hyphomicrobiales; family Rhizobiaceae; genus Agrobacterium; species Agrobacterium sp. NPDC089420. Next base: position 59,532 of record NZ_JBJDMY010000018.1, read on the forward strand.
CTTTCCGAACCCGCGCTTGTGGCCCGTTCCGTGCTTCTGGAAATCGTCACCAAGCTGAAAAGCGGCCATCATCCCGGCATTCGCAACGTCTGAATTTGCTATAAGCAAACCCTATGGCGGCAGACCGAGGTTGTGTTGGTAAAGGCCGCCTGAAGGCTTCAATTTTCCATCAGTGAACGGGCCCGACCTGTGGGTCCACAAGGCAGCCACAGAGGCTGCATGGTCGCTCGAGGGAAACAATGGCAAAACTGGCTTTCGATACTGGCGGTACCTTTACCGATTTCGCGCTGCTGGACGACAGCGGCGAACTGCACCTCCATAAAGTCCTGAGCACGCCGAAAAATCCGGCCGAGGCCGTTGTCCAGGGCGTGTCCGAACTGCTGGAAAAGCACGCGGATGCGATCGCCATCGAAAACCTGCAGGTGCTTGGCGCAACCACGGTCGTCACCAATGCCGTGCTGGAGCGCAAGGGCGTCGAAACCGGTTTCGTCACCACCGACGGCTTTCAGGACATGCTGCGCATCCGCAATGAGGGGCGCTACGATCTCTACGACCTGAACATCAAATATCCCGACCCGCTCGTCACCCGCGCCAACAGTTTTGGAGCCGAAGAACGTATCGCCGCCGATGGCGAGGTGATGACGGAACTAAAGGAGGAGACCGTCCGCGAGATTGCGGGGCGGCTGAAACAGAAGGGCATCCGCTCGGTGGCGGTCTGCCTGCTGCACGCTTACAAATATCCGCAGCACGAGCAGCGCGTCGCCGCACTTCTGCGTGAAGAGGATCCGGACATCTTCGTGTCGCTGTCCTCCGAGGTCTGCCCGGAAATGCGCGAATTCGACCGCGCCTCGACTACGGTGGTCAATGCCTATACCCGTCCCCAGATGTCCGGCCACGTCGCCCATCTGCAACGGGAATTCGCGGAAAAGGGTATCGACCGGCAGGTCCTCTGGATGACCTCTTCAGGCGGCCTGGTGCCGAGCCGTCGCGCCGCCGAGCTTCCCGTCCGGCTGATCGAATCCGGCCCCGCTGCGGGTGCCGTCGCCGCCGCCGAATTCGGCCGCACGGCGGGCGAGGCGAGCGTGCTTTCCTTCGATATGGGCGGCACCACGGCGAAGCTCTGCCTCATTCCCGATGGCGAGCCGAATGTCGGCACCGATCTCGAAGTCGCGCATTATCAGCGCTTCCGCAAGGGATCCGGTTTCCCGCTGAAAATCCAGTCGATCCAGATGATCGAGATCGGTGCGGGCGGCGGTTCCATCGCGGCGAAAAACCCGCTCGGTCTCCTCGATGTCGGCCCGCATTCGGCCGGCGCCATGCCGGGACCGGCCGCCTATCAGCGCGGTGGAACCGAGCCGACGGTGACAGACGCCGACATTCTGCTTGGCTATATGGGCACGGAATCCTTCGTCGGCGGCTCGTTCAAGGTGTCCAGGGACGCAGCGCATGGGGCGATGTCGAGACTGGCCGCTTCTCTCGATGTCTCCGTCGAGCGTTGCGCCTGGGGCATCCACGATCTCGTCAACGAATCCATGAGCAAGGCCGCCGCCATGCACGCGACCGACCTTGGCGTCGATCCGCGCTCCCTGCCCATGGTCGCTTTCGGCGGCGCGGGGCCGGTCCACGCCTATGGCATCGCCCGCAAGCTCGGCATTTCCCGCATCATCTGCCCGACCGGCGCCGGCGTCAGCTCCGCCATCGGCCTGTTGATCGCACCGGTCGCCGTCGATCTTTCCGCAAGCCATCCGATGGCGCTCGACGCCTGGGATATCGATGCGATGAACCGCCTGCTCGACGATCTTTCCGCCCAGGGCGCGGAAGTCGTCTCGGCTGCCGGCGTGCCGAAGGAAACGATCACCAATCGTTATACCGTCGACATGCGCCATGTGGGGCAGGGCCACGAGATCACCGTGTTGCTTCCCGACCGCAACCTGCCGAAGGACGTCTTCCTTGAAGAACTGCGCAGCAGCTTCTTCAGGCTCTACCGCGAATTGTTCGGCCGCACCGTCGCCGCGCCGCTGGAGGTCATCACATGGCGCCTGCGCGCCAGCGGCGAGAAGGATCAGGTGACCCGGCCGCATGAAACCGTCGTCGCCGAAGCGAGAAAAGGCAGCCGTAAGGTCTATTTCCTGGAGGCGGGCGGCTATGTCGAAACCTCGGTCTACGATCACTACAAGCTGCCGGTCGGCCACGCGGTCAAGGGACCTGCCATCGTCGAACAACGTGAATCGACCGCCGTCGTCGGGCCAAGCGGCACCTTCCACGTCGATGCCCACGGCAATCTCGTGATCAACATTCTCTAAGAGGCAGTCCGATGTCGAAACCCGCAACCGATTTCAACGATCCGATCAACCTTCAGGTCATGTGGAACCGCCTGATCTTCATCGCCGATCAGGCCGATAACGTGCTCGGCAAAACGGCGTTTTCGCCGATCGTGCGCGAGAACCACGATTACGTTACGGTACTTCTCGACAGCAAGGGCAGGGCGCTGGCGCAATGCACCTGGTCGATCCCGGTCTTCATCACCTCGCTGCCGGCGGCAGCACAGAAATATTTCCTGCCGAAATTTCCGGCGGAAGCGCTGGAGGAAGGCGATGTTCTTGCCACCAACGATCCCGAGATCGGAACCGGCCACCTGCCGGACGTGACGATGATCACGCCGATCTTCAAGAACGGCAAGGTCGTCGCCTATGCGGGATCGATCGCCCACCTTCCCGATATTGGCGGCGCGCCGCTGCATTCGGAAGCCAGCGACATTTTTGCGGAAGGCATCCGGTTCCCCATCGTCAAGCTGCTGAAGGCCGGCATTCCGAACGAGGATGTCTTCGATATTATCGCAGCCTCCGTCCGTCTTCCGACCGAAGTCCGCGGCGACCTGGAATCGATGATCGCCGCCAACAATGTCATGGGCCGCGAACTCGTCAAATTCCTCGATGAATACGGGCTGGACGATGTCGATGGGCTGGCCGACGCCATCCACACCCGCTCGGAGGCGCAGACGCGCAAGGCGATCCGCGAATGGCCGAACGGCACCTATTCCGCCGAGGTCCTGCTCGATGGTTACGATGTCGACGTCAAGCTGAAAGCCTCCGTCATCGTCCGCGACGATTCCATCCACGTGGACTACGCCGGAACCTCGGATCAGGTCCTGCACTCCATCAACTGCCGTACGAATTATCGCTATGCGCATTCGGTCTACGCATTGAAATGCCTGCTCGATTCCGAAACGCCGAACAATGAGGGCTGCATCGTTCCCATAACCGATGAGGCGCCGCTCGGCTGCATCCTCAATCCGCAGGAATGGACGGCCGGCAATTCGCGCAACCTGATCGGCCACGTCATTCCCTCGCTGATCTTCAAGGCGCTGGAAGGCATCGTGCCGGAAAAGGTGCTGGGAGACAGCGGCGGCGCGCCGATCTGGGCCGCCAACTGCGTTGGCCAGCGCAATGACGGAAGCCAATACGCCTCCGTGCAGAATTTCCATGGCGGGCAGGGCGCGCGTGCCGAGTTCGACGGGCTGGATACGCTGAGCTTTCCCTCCAACTGCAAGGTCACGGCCGTCGAAATGTTCGAGGTCGCCGTGCCGGTGCTGACCGAATGCAAGGAGTTGATCGCCGATTCCGGCGGAGCCGGCAGATATCGCGGCGGCCTTGGCCAGCGCGTCATCCTGCGTAATCTCGGCAAAAATCCGATGAACATCTATCTGGCGTCGGAACGCGTGCGCCACCCCTGCTTCGGCGTCGTGGAAGGCCAGAGCGGATCGGCCGGCAAGGTCATGAAGCAGGGCGAGCCGCATTTTCCAAAGGGCAAGGTGGTTCTCCATACCGGCGAAAGTCTGGAGGTCCAGACACCCGGCGGCGGCGGCTGGGGCAGGGCAAGCGAACGCGCGCGCGAACTGATCGAGCAGGATATTTCCGAAGGTCTGGTAACCGCGAAGGCCGCGAAGGAAATCTTCGGCTATTCTGGCGCCATTGCGGCCGCAGCCGAATAGGAGACGATGAGAATGGGACTGCTGAACGGAAAGATTGCACTGGTGACCGGCGCCGGCTCGGGTATCGGTCGGGAAACCGCGATCCTGCTTGCGAAGGAAGGGGCGACGGTGGTTCTGACCGGTCGCCGCCTCGATCCGCTGCGCGAAGTTGCGGACCTGATCGAGAAGAAGAAGGGCAAGGCAATTGCCCGCACGCTCGACATTGCCTCGCGCGAAGCGATCGTCGACACGGTCAAATCGATCAGCGAAGCCGTCGGCCCCATCGATATTCTCGTCAACAATGCCGGTTCCGCCAGCAAGGTGCTGAACGCCCGCTTCATCGGCGAAGAGGAGTGGAACGCCACGCTCAACGTCAATCTGACGGCGGTGTTCAACCTGACCCAGGCCGTGCTGCCGGACATGATCGCAAAGGGCGAAGGCACGATCATCACCGTCTCCTCGCTCGCTGCACTCAATCCCAACCTGCTCGGCGGCGTGGCCTATGGTGCGGCCAAGGCGGGCGTGAAGAATTTCATGACCTTCCTGCACAATACCTATCGCAACCAGGGCATCCGCGCGACCACCATCCTGCCGGGCGAGACGGATACACCGATCATGAACAACCGCGCGCGTCCGCCTTTGAAGGAAGAGCGCGCCGTGATGATGGACCCGCATGACGTTGCCCGCGCGATCCTGCTTTGCGCCAGTGTGGGCAAAACTGCGGTCATTCCCGAACTGCACATCTGCCCGACCCATATGCGCGACACCTCGAAGGATATCGAGGTTGCCCGCTGGGTGGGCGCGCCGGACGACACGCCGGACAGGCCGAAGACCAACTGAGGAGGATTCCCATGAATGGAGCAAAGCTGCGCGCCCGTCTTGCGGCGGGTGACGCCATCAGCATGTTCACGCCGCACCACACGTCGTCCGGCCTTTCCGCCCGGCTGGTGGAACTTGGCGCCGATGCGGTCTTCGTCGATTGCGAACACGGCACGTGGAGCTTCGAGGACGTGCGTGCAACCGGGCAGGTGGTGCGCTCGGTCGGCGGCGCCGCCATCGTGCGCCCGCATTCGCATGAACGGCCGATCATCATCCGTTATCTCAACGCCGGCGCGGACGGCATCATGGTGCCAATGGTCGGCACCGCCGACGAGGCCCGCGCGATCGTCGACGCCGTGCGTTACGCCTTGCCGTCCGACCATGACAAGCGGCTGGTGATCGCCATGATCGAGACCGTCGACGCGGTCGATGCGCTCGAAGACATGCTGACGGTGGAAGGGATCGACGTCTTTTTCATCGGTCCCGGCGATCTTTCGCAGGATATGGGATATCCTCCAGCGCCGCCCTTCGGCGAGCCGCGTCCGGATGTGGTGATCGACAAGGTCGCCGTCGCCGTCAAAAAGATCCGGGCAGCCGGAAAGGTCGCGGGAACGCTCGGGACGCTGGACGAAATTCCGCACTGGCGCGCCCTCGGGGTGCAGTTCTTTTACGTGCATTCCGAGCCGTTTTTGCGCCGCGGCCTTGCTGCGGTGAAGAAAGCGCTGGCCTGAACCGGAACCGAAATCCATCGGATCGATATTTCGCTGCACAGGGTGGTTGCAATTGCCGGCCGGATACCCCTAACGTCACGGACATTCGCGGGAGATTCCATTCCCGCGAAATGGGCAGTAAGAGGGGACTTACAAGATGCCGGAGACAGCAAGCCTGTTTGCTTTTGCCTTGATCGCGCTCGGCATGGTGCTCACGCCCGGACCGAACATGGTCTATCTGATTTCGCGATCCATCTGCCAGGGGCCGGCGGCAGGGCTTGTCTCCCTCGGCGGTGTCGCCCTCGGTTTCGTTTTTTACATGATGTGCGCCGCGTTCGGGATCACCGCGATCGTCATGGCCGTTCCTTATGCCTATGATGCCTTGCGGCTCGCCGGGGCGCTTTATCTGCTCTATCTGGCGTGGCAGGCCGTGCGGCCGGGCGGAAGATCGCCGTTTCAGGTGCGGAACCTGCCCAAGGATGGCCCGCGCAAGCTGTTCATGATGGGGTTTCTGACCAATCTGCTCAATCCCAAGATCGCCGTCATGTATCTGTCCCTGCTGCCGCAATTCATCAGCCCGGATCACGGCAGCGTCCTGACCCAATCGCTGATCCTCGGCTGTACCCAGATCGCCATCAGCGTCAGCGTCAATTCGGTGATCGCCATCGCCGCCGGTTCCATCGCGCTTTTCCTTGCCAGCCGTCCGACATGGCTGGCGGTGCAGCGCTGGCTGATGGGCACGGTGCTGGCCGGGCTCGCCATCCGCATGGCGACGGAAGCGCGTCGTTAGGATTTCCCGGCGCTCCGCCGCATCATCGGCATTGGCAAAGAATATCGTCGACGACGCGGGCAAGCGGCGCCGTCGCGTCGATGATCGTCGCATCGGCAGGCACGTCCTCTTTCGTTGCGTGCAACCGCAAAATCAGCGCGCGTTCGTCGGGCCTGGCGCCAAATTCGTCGCAAGGCCGGTCGGCAAGGCGTTTCGTCAGTGTTTCCTGATCGATATCGAGAACGAAGACGCCATCGAAGAGATCGATAAAACGATCGAAATTCCGCGAACCGCCGCAGAAGAAGGAGAGGTGTTGACCGTGGTCGGCCAAGAGGGATTTCACCCTGTCGACATTCCAGATGTGGTGGGAATGTCTGAAGACCACATCATGGCCGCCCTCCTGCAGCTGTGCGGACGCCTTCAACGGTTCACCCGTCTGCGGATCGCCCTGATAGGCGAGTTCCCGGTCGCCGTGAATGACGTGGTAACCGCGCCGCTGAAGTTCTGTCGCGACCGATGTTTTGCCGGCGCAGGAAACACCTTCGATCAGATAGTTGCGAATGCCCATTTTTCTCCGATAAACCCGGGGCGTTTGAGAGACTCATGACGCGTCGGTTTATGACGCAGGATCGTGACAGATTTTCAACGCGGCGGGCGAGGGCCTCAGGCTTGAGGCCCTCGCGATGGCGTCAGGGCGTGCGGGCCGTCATTGCGGGCTGCCATAGCCGTTCGGGATCAAATCCGGCACAGACATCGATCTCGATCCGGCTGCCGGTTATGACACGCCGTCGCAGGATGTTTGAGCCGCCGAATTCCGTCCGCACCATGCCGCCGTCGTGCAACGCGTGCAACCGCGAACGGGAAAGTCCCAGTTCCGACGCCAGCAGGCGGTCGAGGCGTATGCTGGTCGTCAGCGGAACGACCAGTTCGATTTCGGCTTTTCTCCAGTCGGGCCTCGGTTTGTCGGGAGGATCGCCCATGATCGCCTTTTCGATGTCTATCGCGGGAAACTCCTCGACATGTTGCGATTTGCGCCTGAGGGCCTCCATATTGAACATCTGCGCCCTTATCCATTGCGGATCATTCGACTGCAACGCCGCTAGGGCGGCGGGGCTTATATCGCGCACGGCCTGCCGCTCGAAGATCGGCCGGTTCCAGGTCTTGTCGCAGATGATGCATTTGTAGATAAGCCAGGCGTCAAGCCTGCGGCCATTGGCGTTCAGGCGGATTTTACCGCTGCATTGAAAGGCTCTCAGCCCGCCGCAGCCGCTGCAGGCAATCCAGGGCTTTGGGGCAGTTCGGGCAATAATGGTCCAACGGACCCGGAATGTGTCGCACATATCGTCTTGGTCTTCCATTTGGAAGTCCACCAAGATGGTGCAGGAGAAAACCCGAGCGGGAACGGTGTGGCGATGTTCTGGGTGACTGAAGAGCTGGGACAGCGGCGCTGCACAGGGCACATTTTAACGATGCCAAACCGGTCTCTTGCCACCACCCGGTGAACATGATCACAGACCGGCAGCATGATGCTGTCCGGCAATGCGGGTGAAACTGGATTGAGACCGGTATTTACTTAGGCAAAGTCTACCTCAATGCGCCAATGCTCTTCGACGGCAGCAGTAACAAATAATCGCCCCGAAAAGGAGGCCCCCGATAGAGTTCGCGACAGAAACCGATGGCGTTGCGGTTTTTATGCAACGCCATCAGAATGGTGCCGCGATTGCCGATGAACCGAGACATTGGCCACAGACGGCCGGCTGCGCCTCTCCGGCCCGCCATTCGTTCGAACATGTATCAGAGCGCTTTTTCGATGCCCGGCAAAGCCTCGAACAGGTCTGCGACGAGACCGTAATCGGCGACCTGGAAGATCGGCGCTTCTTCATCCTTGTTGATGGCGACGATGACCTTCGAGTCCTTCATGCCGGCCAGATGCTGGATGGCGCCCGAGATGCCCGCCGCGATGTAAAGCTGCGGCGCAACCACCTTGCCGGTCTGGCCCACCTGCCAGTCGTTCGGCGCATAACCGGCATCGACGGCCGCGCGGCTTGCACCGACGGCGGCACCCAGCTTGTCGGCAACCGGCAGGATGACTTCCTTGAACTTCTCCGAAGAGCCAAGCGCGCGGCCACCCGAGATGATGATCTTCGCAGACGTCAGCTCCGGACGGTCGGACGAGGCCAGCGCATCGGAAACGAAGCTGGACAGGCCGGGGTTTTCGGCAGCACCGATGGTTTCGACCGCTGCCGAACCGCCCTCGCTTGCTGCCGCAAAGGCGGTCGGGCGCACGGTGATCACTTTCTTCGCATCGCTCGCCTGCACCGTCTGGATGGCGTTGCCGGCATAGATCGGCCGCTTGAAGGTGTCAGGCGACACGACCTCGATGATTTCCGAAACCTGCGCCACATCCAGAAGCGCCGCAACGCGCGGCGTGACGTTCTTGGCGGATGCGGTGGCCGGCGCAATGATGACATCATAGGAGGGGCTAAGCGAGACGATCAGCGCCGCCAGCGGCTCTGCCAGCGCATTGGCATAGGAGGCGTCGTCGGCAAGCAGCACCTTGGAGACGCCGGAGAGTTTCGCGGCTGCGTCAGCCGCACCCTTTGCGCCGGAGCCGGCGACCAGCACATGCACGTCGCTTCCCGTCCCCCTGGCAATCTGGGTTGCCGCCGTCAGCGTCTTTGCCGTCAGGTCGGAAAGGGTTGCGTTGTCGTGTTCTGCCAGAAGAAGAATGGCCATGAGAATATCTCCCTTTTCCGAAATCTTAGAGGACGCCGTCGGCCTTGAGCTTTTCGACCAGCTCGGCAACCGAGCCGACCTTGATGCCGGCCTTGCGGCCCGCCGGCTCCTCGGTCTTCAGCACCTTCAGGCGCGGCGACACGTCGACGCCGAAATCGGCCGGCGACTTCTTGTCGAGCGGCTTCTTCTTGGCCTTCATGATGTTCGGCAGCGAGGCGTAACGCGGCTCGTTCAGGCGAAGATCGGTGGTGACGACGGCGGGAAGCTTCAGCTCCACCGTCTGCAGGCCGCCATCGACTTCACGCGTCACTGCAACCTTGCCATCGGAAGGCTCGACCTTGGAGGCAAAGGTGCCCTGGCCCCAGCCGAGCAATGCTGCCAGCATCTGGCCGGTCTGGTTCGAATCGTCATCGATCGCCTGTTTGCCGACGATGACGAGGCCGGGTTGTTCGGCCTCCGCCACGCCCTTCAGGAGCTTGGCGACGGCGAGCGGCTCGACGGTTTCGTCGGTCTCGATCAGGATGGCGCGGTCCGCACCCATGGCGAGCGCGGTGCGCAGTGTTTCTTCCGCCTTGGCCGGGCCGATCGACACGACCACAACCTCGTCGGCCTTGCCCGCTTCCTTCAGGCGCAGCGCCTCTTCCACCGAGATTTCGTCGAACGGGTTCATCGACATCTTCACATTGGCAAGCTCGACACCAGAACCATCCGATTTCACACGGATCTTCACATTGTAATCGACAACGCGCTTGACGGGGACAAGGATCTTCATCGGCGGCTTTCCTCAGGCAGATGTGTAGGCAGTTTTGACGGTGGTATAAAATTCGGCGGCATAGCGGCCCTGTTCGCGCGGGCCGTAGGATGATCCCTTGCGTCCACCGAAGGGAACGTGGAAGTCGACCCCGGCGGTGGGCAGATTGACCATGACCATTCCGGCCTCCGAATGTCGCTTGAAATGGGTAGCGTGTTTGAGGCTGGTGGTGGCTATGCCTGACGACAAGCCGAAGCTCGTATCATTCGCCGTGGCCAGCGCCTCATCATAGTCCTTGACGCGAATGACGGCAGCGACCGGCCCGAATATCTCCTCGCGGGCGATACGCATCCGGTTGCTGGCTTGCGTGAACAGGGCAGGCTGCAGGAAGAAACCCGGATTGTCGCGCTCGAGACGGTCGCCGCCAAAGGCGAGGTGCGCGCCTTCCTTCTTCCCGATGTCGATATAGTCCTCGTCCTGTCTCAATTGGCCCGCATCAACCACCGGGCCGATATGGGTGCCGGGCTTCAGGGCGTCATCGACGACGAGGCTCCGGAGACGTTCGGTCAGGGCCGCAACAAAACGGTCGTGTATCCCATCCGTCACGATCAGCCGGGACGACGCGGTGCAGCGCTGTCCGGTCGAAAAGAACGAGGAATTCGCAGCCGCTTCGACCGCGACGGAAAGATCGGCGTCATCGAGGATGACAAACGGGTTCTTGCCGCCCATTTCGAGCTGGTATTTGCGATTATGGTCGATGGATGCCAGCGCCACACGCCTGCCGGTTCCGGTCGATCCGGTGAAGGTGATTGCATCCAGTTCCGGGCTGTCGAGCATGGTCTGGCCGACGACGCTTCCCCGGCCCATGACAAGATTGACCACCCCGGCCGGGGCGCCGGCGCGATGCAGGATGTCCACGAGTGCCCACGCACATCCCGGAACAAGATCGGCTGGCTTGAGGACGACGGTGTTTCCATAGGCGAGGGCCGGCGCGATCTTCCAGGCGGGAATGGCGATCGGGAAATTCCATGGCGTGATCACGCCGACGACGCCAATCGGATCGCGCGTGATCTCAACCCCGACGCCTGGACGCACCGACGGCAGAACCTCACCGGACAGGCGGAGCACTTCGCCCGCAAAGAAGTCGAAAATCTGCCCGGCGCGCGTCACTTCGCCGATCGCTTCCGGCAATGTCTTGCCCTCTTCCCGGGCAAGGAGACGGCCGAGTTCTTCCTTGCGGGCGATGATTTCGTCCGCGGCCTTCTTGAGAAGGGCATGTCGCTCGAGGATCGGCGATAACGACCATGCCGGGAAAGCGGCCTTGGCAGCGGCTATCGCGGCGCGTGCCTGGTCGCAGCTTGCGCGGGCATATTCACCGACGATATCGTTGGTGTTGGACGGATTGACGTTCGTGGCGCCGTCGCCGCCGACCCATTCCCCGGCAATGAGATTTCTGTGCAGCATCGATGCTTCCTTCAGTGAAGTCCGAGATAGGCCTTGCGGACCTCTTCATTGTCGAGGAGATCGGCGCTGTCGCCCGAAAGGTGGATGCGTCCATTGACCATCACATAGGCGCGCTGCGACAGCTTCAACGCGTGATTGGCGTTTTGTTCGACGAGGAAAATGGTCTTGCCCAGGGTCGCGATTTCGCTCAGCACCTCGAAGACCCTCTTGACGACAAGCGGAGCCAGTCCCAGCGAGGGTTCGTCGAACAGGATGAGTTCGGGACGCGCCATCATCGCACGGGCAATGGCGAGCATCTGCTGTTCGCCGCCCGACATGGTTCCCGCCGTCTGGTTGCGACGCTCCTTCAGCCTCGGAAAAAGATCGAACATCTGAGTCCGGTCGGCCTCGAAAAAATGCATGCCGATGGGGGTCGTACCCATCATCATGTTCTCCTCAACCGTCATGTCCTGATAGATCTGACGGCCTTCGGGAACCAGCGCGATACCACGACGGGAAATCTGGTTGGTCGGCGTCCGCGAGATGTCTTCCCCGCGATGGAGGATTCGTCCCGATGAGGCTCTGGGCGCTCCGAAGATCGAAGAGAGCAGGGTGGTCTTGCCGGCGCCGTTCGCGCCGATGAGACTGACGATCTCGCCTTTGCAGACCGTGACGTTGACGGATCGGAGCGCTTCCACCGCGCCGTAATGCGCGTGCACCCCGGCAAATTCCAGAAGCGGCGGGGCGCCGGTTTCGGGCTGGCTCATGCTTTCACCTCATCTTCGCTGACGCCGAGATAGGCCGCGACCACCGCCGGGTCATTGGCCACGTGTTCGGGTGTTCCGTCCGAAATGACCTCGCCATGATCGAGGACCACGATGTGATTGGATATCTGCATCACGAGCCCCATGTCGTGTTCGATGACGAGTACGGTCTGGCCGTGCTCGGCGCAAAGCTTCTGGATCATCTCTGCAAGCTCGCGCGTTTCGGAGGGATTGAGGCCCGCCGCAGGTTCGTCGAGGCAGATCAGTCGGGGGCTGGTGCACATGGCGCGCGCGATCTCCAGGCGACGCTGGCGACCATACGGGAGTTCGCCCGCGAGACGGTTCGCGTCTTCGGTCAAGGCCATCTCGCCGAGCCAGTAATAAGCGCGGTCAACCGCATCACGCTCCGCCTTGCGGAAGGACGGAGTGCCGAGAACACCGCTCAATATGCCATTCCGGGTGGAACGATGTTGTGCGATCAGCAGGTTCTCGATCACGGACATCTCTTTGAAAAGGCGGATATTCTGAAACGTCCGGGCAATGCCGGCACGGGTGACGAGGTGGGAGCCTCCGATCATTGGCTTGGTCACGAGTTCGCCAATGTCCTGAAAACTCTCGCCGTCGTTGAGGAGAATCCGCCCTTCGCTCGCCCGGTAAAAACCCGTGATGCAGTTGAACATCGTGGTTTTTCCCGCGCCGTTGGGGCCGATCAAGGCCGTGATAGAGCCTTTTTCCACCGAGAAGCTGACCTTCCGGTTTGCGACGATCCCGCCGAAGCGCATGGTGACGTCCTGAACCTCGAGTATCGACGTCTTCATCGGCTGGCCTCCACTCCGGATTGGGCAATGAAGGGGTGTGCCTTACCGTCGGCTTTCTCCGGGCGACTGGGGAAGAAGGCGGGGCGTTTGACGCGCACAAGGCCGCGCGGTTTCCAGATCATCATGACCACCATCATGACGCCAAAGACGAAGACGCGGTATTCGGCGAATTCGCGCAACATTTCAGGCAGGATCGTCAGCACGAGCGCCGCCAGAATGACCCCGACGGTCGATCCGAGACCGCCCAATACGACGATCGCCAGGATGAGTGCGGATTCGAAAAAGGTGAAGGAGGTCGGATTCACGAAACCCTGGTGAACGGCAAAAAATACACCGGCGATGCCGCCCGTCGACGCACCGAGCATGAAGGCGGTCAGCTTGGTGAAGACATGGTTCACGCCGAGCGAACGACACGCGATCTCGTCCTCGCGCAACGCCTCCCACATCCGGCCGAGCGGGATGACGCGCAGGCGCTGCACGACGTAGATTGCCAGGCAGACAACGAGGAACAGCACGAGGTAGATGAACCAGAATTTGTAGTCGGAACTATAGGGAATGCCGAAATATTCGTGGAACGGCGTGCCGCCCTGCTTGGCGGTGCGGCCGAATTCCAGGCCGAGGAAGGTAGGGGCTGGAACGGGTGACCCGTTGGGACCCCCGGTGAAATCGAGCCAGTTGTTCAAAACGAGACGAATGATCTCCCCGAAACCGAGCGTGACGATCGCCAGATAGTCGCCATGCATCTTGAGAACGGGGAAGGCGAGAACCATGCCGAACAAGGCTGCCAGGAAGGGTGCAATCAAGAGCGCGCCCCAGAATCCGAGGCCAAGATATTGCGATCCGAGAGCCAGAAGATAGGCGCCGACCGCGTAAAAGGCGACAAAGCCGAGATCGAGAAGGCCGGCAAGCCCGACGACGATGTTGAGACCCAGGCCGAGAAGGCAGTAGATCAGCGCGAGTATCGCAATGCCGAGAAAATACTTGTCGGCAAAAAGCGGGAGGCAGAGGCCGGCGACGAACAAGAATGCGAGAAGCAGGAGCGGAGATTTTTCCTTTCCCGTCATGACGGTGACGCCCGTTCCGTTGCTCGCGACCATCTTCGTCAGGCGCGCACCGGCAGGTGACATCTGGAAGAGGGAGATCAGAACCCGGCCGGCGGTGACGACCGCGGCAAGCGTCACGGCACGCATCAGTTCGTTGCGGAACGAAAAGCCGTCGAGCACGAGGCCGGAGATCGGTCCGAACAGGATGAGAGAAACGGTAAAGGTAAGGAGCGCCTGCTTCAGCAGGCCGGGGAGGTGCTTCGTTTCCATGATATGACCCTCACACTTTCTGAATTTCCGGCCGACCCAGCAGACCGTAGGGGCGGAAGAAAAGCAGCAGGATGAGCAGGGCGAAGGCAAAGACGTCCTTGTAGTCGGTGCTGACATATCCGGCGAACAGGGCTTCCGTCAGGCCCAGAAGAATGCCGCCGAGGACAGCGCCCGGAAGCGAGCCGATCCCGCCGAGCACGGCGGCGGTAAAGGCTTTGATCCCCATGACGAAACCGATGAAGAAATTGAACGAGCCGTAATTGAAGGTCACCAGCGTTCCGCCGACGGCTGCGGTGGCCGCGCCAATCACGAAGACTGTGGAGATGATCCTGTCGGTATTCACGCCAAGAACTGCGGAAATGCGCAGGTTCTGCTGCGTGGCACGGCACTCGCGACCGATGCGGGTGTAGTTGATGATATAGGTCAGTATTCCCATCGCGATGAGGGAGGCCAGCAGGATGACGGTCTGCATGTAGGTGATCTGCGCGAAATGGACCCCGTCGCCGAAGCGGAAGGCGCCCTGAATCAGGATCGGAACGCCCTGGTCGCGTGCGCCCTGGGCGATCTGCACATAGCTTTGCAGCATCAGGGAGATGCCGATCGCGGAGATCAGCGGGGCGAGCTTGGTCGATCCGCGTAAAGGTCGGTAGGCGACGCGTTCGATTGTCCAGCCGTAGACGGCGGTGATCGCGCAGGTGATCACCAGTACGGAAACCAGAGCGAAAGGCACGGACTGAACGCCGAAGAATGCCAGGACGGCAAGCGTGATCGCGGCGATATAGGCGGACACCATATAAACGTCGCCATGGGCGAAGTTGATCATGCGGATGACGCCGTAAACCATGGTGTAGCCGACGGCGATGAGACCGTAGATCGTTCCGAGCGTAATGCCGTTGAATAGCTGTTGGACCAGGATGTAGAAATCCATGGCAGGTTCCCTCTTTTTGTCGTTGGGCATGATGCGACCGGCCCAGCAAGACCGGTCGCGACAGGTGCGGTCAGTTCGTACGGACCGGTGCGCCCTTGTCGTCAAAGGAGTAGAAGACGAACTTGAAGTCCTTGACGTCGCCCTTGTCATTCCAGGCGAGGTTGCCCACCGCCGTCTTGACGGCATTGGCCTGGAGCCAGGCGATCTGGTCTTCTATCGAACCTGCCTTGGTGCCCTGAAGCGCCGCCACGATGGTCTGCGCACTCGCATATCCGAAGAGCGTATAGTTATCTGGGGCGATGTTTTTCGCCTTCAAATCCGCCAATGCATCGGCCGCGGCCGGATCCTGTTTCGGATCCGCTGCGGAAGAATAATAGACGCCCTTCAGATTCTGCGGGCCACCGGAAGCGGTGACGATTTCCGCCTGGGCGAGGGCGTCGCCGCTGACAAAGGCCACGTTGAGGCCCTGTTCGTGAATCTGGCGGATGAGGGGACCGGCTTCGGGAATGAGCCCGCCGAAATAGACGGCCGTCGCGCCGGAACTCTTGATTTTCGTCACCAGCGCATTGAAGTCGCGCTCACCGCGGGTCAGGCCCTCGTAGAGAACCGGCTTGACGCCGCGCTCCTCGATGGTTTTCTTGAATGCGTCGACAAGACCCTGGCCATAGGTATCCTTGTCGTGAATGAGGGCGATCTTGTCCAGTTTCAGGGTGTCGAGGATGAAACTGCCGGCAACCACGGCCTGCTGGTCGTCACGGCCGCAGGTGCGGAATATGGTGGTGAAACCGCGATCGGTGACGATCGGGTTGGTGGAGGACGGCGTCACGGTAAGGATGCCGTTATCCGAATAGATTTCGGAGGCCGGGATTGTGCTCGATGAGCAGAAGTGGCCGACGACCGCCTGGACCTTGTCTTGGTCGACGAACCGGTTGGCGACCGCGACCGCCTGCTTCGGCTCGCAGGCATCGTCACCCTTTACCAGCTCGACTTTCCTGCCGGCGATACCGCCCGCGGCGTTCACATCGTCGATATAGGCGGACACGCCGGACCAGACCTGTTCGCCGAATGTGGCGTTCGCACCCGTATAAGGTCCCGCAACGCCGATCTTGATGGAATCGGCGGAGTAGGCATTCGTCACCGTCAAAACGGATACGAAAGCGGTCGCGGCAAAGAATTTTGCGATGGATTTCATTCGTTTTCCCTCTGTTGGAAATGCTTTGACTTCAAGCGTCTGTGGCGTGGGTTGGTCCCCGCTCATGCGTTATTGGTTCGGCGAAGCTCCTGTTTTTAATAGGATATTCTTCCCGTTCTCAAAAAAAATACGAGGGTTTGCAATACCGATTTCGGCCCTCGTCCCAGTTGACAGTTATATGATAAGTGACATATACGAAGATCGTCAAGGCAAAATGTTGACGTCGGGCATGGAGAAGGTTGAAACTGGATCCGCGACGCGATCGCACCGAACTCTGAGGTGCACTCAGCACCAGAACTGGAAATGGGGAACAACAAGGTGAGCAACACGCCACGCAACTGCCGGGTCGGCGTCGACATCGGCGGCACTTTTACGGATATTGCGCTCGATCTGGACGGCGCTCTTCATTCGACGAAGGTTCTGACGGACTATACGGCGCCGGAAAGAGCCATCCTCAAGGGCGTCGGCGCCGTCGCCGAAATGGCGGGTATCTCGCTTTCCGAAATTGACATTCTGATTCACGGCACAACGCTCGCCACCAATGCCCTGATCGAGCGGCGCGGCGCCAAGACCGCATTCGTGACGACGGAGGGGTTTCGCGACGTCCTGGAGATGCGCACGGAAAACCGCTTCGAGCAGTACGACCTGAATATTTCTCTGCCGCCCGCATTGATCGCCCGTGCCGACCGCCTGGTCGTGCGGGAGCGCATCGATGCCGCGGGCAGGGTGCTGCTTGACCTGGACCGGGCTTCGGTTGATGCCGTTGTCGAACAGATTGCTGCGGGCGGCTACGAAAGCGTCGCGATCGGGTTCATCCATGCCTATGTAAACGGCGCGCACGAAGCCGCCGTCCGTGATGCCATCCTCAAGCGCCTGCCGAATGTGTCCGTCTCGATCTCATCCGAAGTCTCGCCGCAGATGCGCGAGTTCGAGCGGTTCAACACTGTCTGCGCCAACGCCTATGTGAAGCCGGCGATCAAGTCCTATCTCGACCGTCTTGTCGTCTCGCTTAAGGAAATCGGCGTTGGATGCCCGGTTTTCATGATCCATTCGGGCGGCGGTATTGTCTCGGTTGAAAGCGCCTCGGAATTCCCCGTGCGTCTCGTCGAATCCGGCCCGGCCGGCGGCGCGATCTTTGCAGCGGACATTGCCCGCCGTCACGGATTGGATACGGTTCTTTCCTTCGACATGGGCGGCACCACCGCCAAGATCTGCCTGATTGAGAACCAGGTTCCCAAGACGGCCAAGACATTCGAGGTCGCGCGCACCTACCGGTTCCGCAAGGGGTCGGGCATGCCGATCTCGATCCCCGTCGTCGAAATGGTGGAAATCGGCGCAGGCGGCGGCTCCATCGCCTCCGTCGATGGCATGCGCCAGATCCGTGTCGGACCGCATTCGGCGGCATCTGAGCCCGGCCCTGCCTGTTATGGCCGTGGGGGCAGGAACCCGACCGTCACGGACGCCGATCTTATTCTCGGCAAGCTCGATCCGGACAATTTCGCCGGCGGCGCGATCCCGCTCTCCGTGGAAGCAAGCCGTGCCGCGATGCAGGACGACATCGGTTCGGTGATCGGCCTCGATCCGGAGGCAGCCGCATACGGCACCTGTGAGATGGTCGACGAGAACATGGCCAATGCCGGCCGCGTCCACACCGTCGAGAACGGCAAGAACATCGCCGATTTCACGATGATCACTTTCGGTGGAGCAGGGCCGCTGCACGCAGCGCGTCTCTGCGAAAAAATGGGGATTTCCACCTTCCTCGTTCCGCCGGGTGCGGGCGTCGGTTCCGCCATCGGCTTTCTCAGGGCGCCTTTCGGTTACGAGGCCGTGCGCAGTTCCGTCTTCAATCTTTCCCATTTCAATCATGCGGAAGCGAACCGTCTTCTCGATTCCATGAAGGCTGAAGCGATCGGCTTCGTCGAAGGCGGTCTCGATGCCGGCGTGCCGATCATCGAACGCACGCTGTTCATGCGTTACGCGGGGCAGGGATGGGACATTCCGGTTCCCCTTGAGAGCGAGAGGTTCGACGCATCGAGTGCGGCGACAATCTCGTCCATCTTCCAGACCGAATATGAGCGCTTCTTTGGCAGGGCCATCGAAGGCCTCGACATCGAGGTTGTGAGCTGGTCGGTGAAGGCGTCTTCGCCGCTTCCGCCGGTCGAGCGCGTCGCCTCCACCGCGGAAGGCGACACGGTTGCGCCACGCGAGCGGCGGCGCCTTTTCGAGGCCTCGCAGGGCGCGTATCTCGACGCAGGCATTCATGAACGCGAGACCCTCAAGCCCGGCGATGTCGTTGCCGGTCCGGCCGTCATCGTCGAGCGCGAGACCTCTTCGGTGCTGACATCCTCGTTCAAGGCCATCGTCCAGAACGACGGCTGCCTCCTCGTAACCCGGCAGTAAGGAGTTCCGCGATGAACCAGTCCATGATCGATATCCACATGCAGGTCATGTGGAACCGCCTGATTTCGGTGGTCGAGGAGCAGGCCCAGACGCTGATCCGCACCGCCTTTTCCACCTCCGTGCGCGAGGCCGGCGATCTGTCCGCAGGTGTCTTCGACCTTGAGGGCCGCATGCTTGCGCAGGCCGTCACAGGCACGCCGGGACACGTCAATGCGATGGCCGAGTCGGTTGCGCATTTTATCCGCGACATCGGGCCGGAGAATATTTTCGAAGGCGATGTCTACATCACCAACGACCCCTGGAAGGGCACCGGCCACCTTCACGACATCACGGTCGTCACGCCTTCCTTCCACCACGGCAAGCTCGTCGGTTATTTCGCCTCCACCGCCCATGTGGTGGATGTCGGTGGCCGTGGTTTCGGCCCGGACGCGCGCGAAGTCTATGAAGAAGGCCTCTTCATACCGATCATGAAGTTCTTCGACCGCGGTCAGCTCGACCGGACGCTGATCAACATCGTGAAGAACAATGTCCGCGAGAGCGACAAGGTCGTCGGTGACTTCCACGCGCTTGCGGCCTGCAACGAGACGGGGCACCGCCGCCTCGTCGACATGCTGACGGAATTCAATCTGGACGACCTCTCCATGATTGGCGGGTTCATCCTGAAACACAGCCGCGAAGCCACGCTTGAACGACTGCGTAACCTGCCGCATGGCTCCTGGAGCTACAGCCTCGATCTCGACGGTTATGACGAGCCCGTCCATCTGGCCGCAAGGCTCAGCATCGGCGGGGACGGCGTCGTGGTCGATTTCGATGGCACCTCCGGCATGAGCAGGTTCGGCATCAACGTGCCGCTGGTCTATGCCAAGGCCTATGCGTGTTACGGCATCAAGTGCGTGGTGGCCCCGGATATTCCGAACAATGCCGCGTCGCTCGCCCCCTTCGACGTCGTAGCGCCGGAGGGCTGCATCCTCAACGCCAAGCGTCCGGCGCCGGTAGCCGTCCGCCACGTTCTCGGCCATTTCGTTCCCGATCTGGTTCTTGGCGCACTGCATCAGGCGCTTCCCGGCCAGGTGCCGGCCGAAGGCGCCAGCGCACTCTGGAATCTCCATATGAGCGTCCGACCCCTGCCGGGCAATGACGCGAAGGGAGCGGAAATCCTCATGTTCAACTCCGGCGGCTCCGGCGCGCGCACGGCCCTTGACGGTCTCAACGCCACCGCCTTCCCGAGCGGCGTGCACACCATGCCGATCGAGGCGACGGAAAATGTCGGTCCAGTCATCGTCTGGCGCAAGGAATTGCGCGACGGATCCGGCGGCGCGGGCGCGCAGCGCGGCGGTCTCGGCCAGATGATCGAGATCGAGGCTGCCGAAGGTTTCAGCTTCCGCTTCTCCGCCATGTTCGACCGCATTGACCATCCCGCCCGCGGCCGGGACGGTGGACTTGAAGGCGCCCCCGGCGGCGTCGCGCTTGATGACGGCACCACGCTGAAGGGCAAGGGGCTTCAATTTGTGCCGGAAGGCCGCCGTCTCGTTCTCTCGCTGCCGGGCGGCGGCGGTTACGGCGATCCGGCCGGGCGGTCTGCCGAGGCGGTCTCCCATGACGTGCGGCACGGCTACATTACCGAAGAACAGGCAGCCTTGTACGGCAAGGCGGGAGGAGAGGCATGACGATCCATTTTGAAAGCAAACGGGTGGCGGGTATCAAGTCGTCACCCTCCATGGCCGTTGCCACGGCGGCCAAGGCCATGAGGGCGAACGGCGTGCCTGTCGTCGATCTGTCTCTCGGCGAACCCGATTTCGATACGCCGGATCACGTCGTTGCCGCGGCCGACGAAGCCATGCGCCGGGGTGTCACCCGCTACACCCAGCCGGACGGCCTGCTTGAACTGCGTGAGGCGATTGTCGCCAAGTTCAAGCGTGAAAACGGTCTGGATTACGCTCTTGACGAGGTGTCCATCGGCAACGGCGCCAAGCAAATCCTGTTCAACGCTTTCCTCGGAACGCTGGAGCCCGGCGACGAAGTCATCGTTCCGGCGCCCTATTGGGTATCCTATACCGACATCGTCATCCTTCACGGCGGCATCGCGCGGATCGTGCCCTGCGGCGTCGAGCAGGACTTCAAGATCACGCCCGAGCAGCTTGAGGCGGCGATTACGCCGAAAAGCCGCTGGTTCCTGTTCAACTCTCCCTCGAACCCCACCGGCGCAATCTACACGGCGCATGAACTGCGGGCGCTCGGCGAGGTTCTTGCCCGCCATCCGCAGGTCGCGATCATGTCCGACGAGATCTACGAACACATCATTTGCGGCGACGTGCCATTCACGTCCTTCGCTGTGGCCTGCCCCGATCTCCGGGATCGAACCCTGCTCATCAACGGCGTATCCAAGGCCTATGCGATGACCGGCTGGCGTCTGGGCTACGCGGTTGGTCCAAAAAACCTGACGAAGGTTTTGAACAAGCTGCAATCGCAGAGCACGACATGCCCGTCCTCGATAACCCAATATGCGGCGGCCGTCGCCCTCAACGGGCCGCAGGATTTCGTGCGCACCGCCGTCGCCGAATTCAAGGCGAGGGGTGAACTCGTGGCGAAGGGATTTGCCGCCATTCCGGGTCTTGAAGTGAGGGCACCGGAGGGCGCCTTTTATCTTTTCCCGAAATGCGAGCCCTATATCGGCCGCACCGCCCCCGACGGAACGCGGATATCGAACGATACTGACCTTGCCGCCTATCTTCTCAATGAGGGGAAGGTCGCGACGGTTCCAGGCGCGGCGTTTGGCGTGGAACCATACATCCGGCTGTCCTTTGCAACGTCGCGCGACAATCTTGCGCTCGCGATTGATCGTGTCGCTGAAGCCCTCGGCAAACTCCGCTAGAAAAGGATTCGAAATGTCCGATTACAACAAGGTCCTGTTGACGGGCGCGGCTGGCGGCGTCGGCACGCAGTTGCGCAAATCCGGCACCGCGCTCGGCAAGACGGTGCGTCTCTCCGACCGTAAGCCGATAATCGACCTCGCCGCCCATGAAGAGGACTTCCCCCTCGATCTCGCCGATTTCGACGCCGTATCGAAGGCGGTCGAAGGCTGCGATGCAATCGTCCACATGGGCGGCCAGGCCATAGAGGCGGCCTGGAAGACCGTTCTCGATTCCAACATTTCCGGCGGCTACAACATCTATGAGGCCGCACGGCGTCACGGGGTAAAGCGTATCGTCTATGCTAGTTCGGTTCATGCCATCGGTTATTATGACCGGACGGAAACGATCGACGGCAACGTGCCGACCCGACCCGACAGCCTGTACGGCGTATCAAAGACGTTCGTGGAAAACCTCGCCCGTTATTACTGGGACAAATTCGGTATCGAAACCGTGTCGATCCGTATCGGCTCCTGCTTTCCCGAGCCGACGGACCGCCGCCACCTGATCACGTGGCTGTCCTATCGCGACTGCCGCCAGCTCGTTGAAAAAGCGTTGTCTGCGCCGCGCGTCGGTTTCATGGTCGCCTATGGCATGTCCGACAACTCCCAGCGTTTCTGGGACAACCGCGCGGCGGCCGTGCTCGGCTACAAACCCGAGGACAGCGCCGACGACTATCGCGAAAATATCTTTGCGAAAACCCCGCAAGGGGACCCGAACGACCCGGCCATACGCTTCCAGGGCGGCAGCTTCTGCGCCGCCGGCCATTTCGAAGACGAGAACAAGTGAGCGCATGATGCAGGACACCAAGACACATTACGACGTGGTGATCGTTGGCGGCGCCGTCGTCGGCAGCGCGACCGCCTACTTCCTCGCCACCAATCCGGATTTCGATGGATCGATTCTCGTCATCGAAAAGGACTGGACATATCAGCGTTCGGCGACAGCCCTGTCGTCAAGCTCGATCCGGCACCAGTTCTCGAATGCGATTAACGTCAAGGTTTCGCAGTTCGGAACTGAATTCATCCGAAACTTTAAGAAAAACATCCAGGTCGATGATGATACGCCAGAAATCGGCTTTCACGAAGCGGGATATCTGTTCCTCGCCGATGACGCGCGCGGAGAACAGGTTCTCCGGCGCAACCACGATACCCAGGTCTCCTGCGGCGCGGAAGTCTCACTTCTCGATCCCGAAGGGCTGGGCAGGCGCTTCCCGTGGCTGAACCTTGAGGGTCTCGTTCTCGGCAGCACCGGCGAGCGCGGCGAGGGCTGGTTCGATAGCGTCGGCCTGCTTCAGGGCTTCCGCAAGAAGGCCCGCTCGCTCGGCGTCGAATATATCGAGGACGAAGTCGTGGAGATCAACCGGGAAGGTGACCGCATTCTTTCCGTGACCACCAGGGGCGGCCAGACGGTTTCCTGCGGCACGCTGGTCAATACGTCGGGCACTAATGGCAAGAAGACGGCGCGGATGGCCGGACTTGATGTCCCGGTCGAGCCGCGGCGCCGTTCACTATTTGTCGTCGATTGCCGCACCCCGCTGGAAGGAAAGGTCGGTCTGACGATCGATCCGTCGGGTGTTTTCTTCCGTCCGGAAGGCAAGTTCTACCTGATGGGGACCTATCCCAAGCATGATCCGGAGGTCGACCCGAACGACTTCGACGTCATGCATGACGAGTTCGACGACGAGATCTGGCCGATCCTCGCACATCGTGTGCCGGCATTCGAAGCGATCAAGGTCGTCAATTCCTGGGCAGGGCATTATGACTACTGTACGCTCGACCACAACGTCGTGCTTGGACCGCATACCGAGGTGAAGAATTTCCTCTTCGCCAACGGCTTTTCCGGGCACGGGCTGCAGCAGTCCCCGGCGATGGGGCGCGGCCTGAGCGAACTTATCACCTATGGCGGCTTCAGGACGCTTGACCTGTCGCCGTTCGGTTATGAGCGCGTGGTCGCGAACCAGCCTTTCCTTGAAGACGCCGTGATCTAAACAACAGGGACCATCATGAGCACTCCAATCACCAAGCGCAGCGGCGGCCAGGTTCTGGTCGACGCGCTGCGGATCCATGGCGTCGACCGTGTCTTCGGCGTTCCCGGCGAGAGCTATCTGGCCGCACTGGATGCCTTCCACGATGTCGAGAAGGACATTGAGTTCGTCATCTGCCGCCAGGAGGGCGGCGCGGCCTATATGGCCGAGGCCTATGGCAAGCTTACCGGCAAGCCAGGCATCTGCTTCGTGACCCGCGGCCCCGGCGCCACGAACGCCTCCGTCGGCGTTCACACCGCCTTCCAGGATTCCACGCCGATGCTTCTGTTTATCGGCCAGGTAGCCCGCGACCAGATGGAACGTGAAGCGTTTCAGGAGATCGACTACCGCCGCATGTATGGCCAGATGGCAAAATGGATTGTCGAGATCGAGGACGCGGCGCGCATTCCGGAATTGATCAGCCAGGCTTTTCACCGCGCCGTGAACGGCCGTCCAGGTCCGGTGGTGATCGCGCTGCCTGAAGACATGCTCACCGACATCGTCGAAGTCGCCGACGCGCCCGCATACAAGCGCATCGAGATCTATCCCGGCGAACCGCAGCTTAACGAGCTTCAGTCACTCCTCTCCACGGCCAAGCGACCGCTTGTCGTTGTCGGCGGCGGCGGCTGGAGCCAGCAGGCGGTGGATGACATGCGGTCCTTCGCGGAGGCATTCGACCTTCCAGTTGCCGCCTCGTTCCGCTGCCAGGACATGTTCGACAATACCCATGGGAATTACGCCGGAGAACTTGGCCTTTCCGCCGGTCCGAAGCTGGTGCAGCGCCTGAGGGATTGCGATCTGCTCATCTCGATCGGCGCGCGTCTCGGTGAAATGACGACCGGGGCGTACACCCTGATCGACATTCCCGTGCCAAAGCAGACGCTGGTGCATGTCCATTCCGGCGCTGAGGAACTTGGCCGCGTCTATCACGCCACGCTTGCAATCAACGCCACGCCGGTCGGCTTCCTGTCACAGGCAGCCAGGCTGAAGCCATCCGCAGCGCCCGCCTGGCAGGACTGGACGCGAGCCGCCAATGCCGACTACCTCGAAAATCTCAAGCATCCGCAAACGCCGGGCGACGTCCAGATGGGCGATGTGATGGAATGGCTGCGCGGGCACCTGAAGGCCGACGCGGTCTTGACGATGGGGGCAGGCAACTACACCGCCTGGGCGCATCGTTTCTACCAGTACAGGACGTTCCGCTCCCAGCTCGGGCCGACAAACGGTTCGATGGGATATGGCGTGCCGGCGGCGGTTGCCGCAAAGATTACGGCACCCCAGCGGACCGTCGTCGCATTCGCCGGCGACGGATGTTTCCTGATGAACGGCCAGGAACTTGCCACCGCGATGCAATACGACGCCCGCGTGATCTTCCTCGTCATCAACAACGGCATGTATGGCACGATCCGAATGCACCAAGAGCGGCACTATCCCGGTCGCGTATCAGGCACGCGCCTGACAAACCCGGATTTTGCATCGCTGGCGCGGTCCTACGGGCTGCATGGCGAGACCGTGGAAAAGACCGAAGCCTTCGCCGCCGCCTTCGAACGCTGCGAAGCGTCGGGCAAGCCGGCGCTGATCGAGGTCCGCATCGATCCGGAAGCACTGACCGTAAAACAGACGCTTTCGCAAATCCGTGAACAGGCGATCGCAAAGGGTCTGTAGTGAACCGACCGCTTTTCGGGGGCAGCGACGAGCGCGACCGCAAAGGGGCTTGTCTTGCCCGCAGCCCTTTGGACGAGAGTTCGAAGGGTTTGCCTGTTTGCATCAGACCCGGCGGAAATGGGGCCGTAATCTCAAGGCGCAGCAGGCGGCAATCCCCGAACCGCCTTGCGGAGAATGCGGATCAGTCCGCTGCCTCGCTGCTTGCAGGTTCGTCCAGCAACGCCCGGTATCGGTTCAGGCTTTCCTCGAGATGCGCAGCGATGGCGCTCTTTGCCGCCTTGGCATCGCCCTGGGTGATGGCCGAGAGGATTGCGGCATGCTCTTTATTGATCTTCTTGAGATAGTTGCGATATGCGTGCGAAGACTGACGGTGCTTGAGGACGAGTTCGAAATTGATACTGTCCATCACCGCTTCGAGGAAACTCGGAAAATGCGGGTTGCGGGTCGCCCGCGCGATCGCCACATGGAATTCGTAATCCGCACGCGCTTCAACTTCGGCATCATCCGTTTCAAGGGAATCGAGATGGTCGTAGGCGCGGGCGATCTCGGCAAGCGCCTCCGGCGTGCGGCGTGTGGCGGCCAGTCCTGCCGCTTGCATCTCGACGCCCAGGCGCAGTTCGAGAATCTGCATCGCCGACCGGATATCCTCGATGCGGCTGATCTCGAAGCTCAACGTCTTCGCATCCTTGTCGGACACGTATACGCCGGCGCCCTGCCGGGCGGTGACGCGGCCGCCCACTTTAAGTGATGTGAGCGCTTCGCGGATAACCGTGCGCGATACGCCGAATTCTTCACAAAGCTGCGCACTGGATGGAATTTTTTCACCCGGAGGGTATAGTCCTGAATCGATGCGCTCGCTGAGCTTGGCAACAACGATTTCCGCCAGATTTCCGCGTTGCGTGATGATTGACAAGTCAGCGCCTCTATTTTGTTTCATTGGTAATCTAGCACATATCACATATCATTCCACTTGGCGACGTCTTGTTTGCAGCAGCTCCGACAGCGTCTCCAGCGGGTGCGGTATCCTTCTGCGATCTATTTCCTTCACCTGCGACCGGCAAGAATAGCCGGTCGCCATGAGGACGACCTCATCCGTATTGCGGGCAATTTCTTCCGACCAGCTCAACCCATAAATCTTTTCCGATAACATTCTGTTTCGAGCCTCGTGACCGAATGTTCCCGCCATGCCGCAGCATCCCGCGCCGCCGACTTCAAGGGCGATGCCGAAAGCCTTGAAGACCGCGGACCATTGTGACGTCGCGGCAGGTGCGTTGGTGCGCTCGGTGCAGTGGGGAAGGAGCCTGAAGCGCCGGCCGTTCGTTTCCGGTTCGAAAGGTTGCAGGAATGCAGCGGCTCCGGCAAGCCACTCCTGCGGAAGCAGGACCGGAACCCTGTTATCGGCCGCTCCCGCAACGCCGTATTCGCTTCGGAAGGCAAGCGCCATCGAAGGATCCAGGCCGACAAGCGGAACGCCCGTGGCGGCTATTTGTCTCAGAAAAGCCGCCGTCCGGCCTGCAACGCGCTCGAAACGCTGCATATAACCATGGACATGGAGGGCTTTGCCATTGGTCAGGGGTGGCGCGAGGAACGGGTCAAGCCCGAGGTGCCGGGCGAGCGCGATGGCGGCAACCCCGACCTGCGGGTCGAAATAGGCCGTGAACGCATCCGCCACGAAAACGACCACACGGGCGCGATCGTCAGGCGGCATCGATGCGATGATATCCGGATCGGCGACCGGAACCTGGAGATCCTTCGCAAGCCGGGCGAGGGGCCTTCCGGCCAGCCTGGGCAGCGCGGTCAGCCCCAGGACACGCATGGCAGCCCGGCCAGGAGAGCTGCCGGCAAGGAGATTATAGACGGAACGGAACCTCGCCATCAAAGGCAATATCGCCTCTATGCCCGCCACCAGCGGATCCTTTAGCGGCCGGAGATATCTGCCATAATAGAGGTTCAGAAACTTCGCACGGAAAGCGGGCACGCTGACCTTGACCGGACATTGTCCCGCACAGGCCTTGCAGGCAAGACAGGTATCCATCGCCTCGCGGACTTCGTGGGAAAAGTCGTTGCGGTTTAAGGGATTGAGCGTGTTGACCGCCCTGCGTAACAGGCTTACCGCCCTGTTCTCCCGGGACAGAGAAACCGCCTCGTGTCGCGGTTCGACGCCGCTTTCGACGAGAAGCCGCAGCCACTCGCGCATGAGCATGGCGCGCCCCTTCGGCGAATAGCTGCGGTTGCCCGTTGCCTTGTAGGACGGACACATCGGGCTGGCTGCGTCGAAGTCGAAACAGGCGCCGTTCCCGTTGCAATAGGCCGCATTGTCGAATGCCGCCCGGATATCGTTGCCGATCACGCGATCCGTCGCGCCCCGCAGCGGCACCTCATCGATCCTGAGAAGCGGGCTGGCGTCGGCAGTCGCGATCTTTCCAGGGTTGAGGCGGTTCTCGGGGTCGAAGGCCCGCTTGATCTCCTGCAGCCGGGGATAGAGGTCGCCGAAGAATTCCGGAACATATTCTGACCGCACGCCCTTTCCATGTTCTCCCCACAGGACGCCACCATGCTTGCGGGTGAGGGCGACGACAGCGTCCGAGATCTCCCTTATCAGCGGAACGTGATCGTCCCGCGTCAGGTCGAGCGCCGGCCGGACATGCAGGACCCCGGCATCGACATGACCGAACATGCCATAAGAGACGCCGGCCTCATCCAGAAGTGCGCGAAACTCGCGAATATAGGCGGCAAGATTATCGGGCGGCACCGCGGTGTCCTCGACGAAGGCGACGGGACGGACTGGCCCTTCGACATTGCCGAGCAGGCCGACCGCACGCTTGCGCATCGTCCAGATCGCTTCAATATCGGCATGGTCGCGAGCGATCGAATAACCCTTGCTCCGGGCCGTGTCCGGCCGGCTCAGGGCTGCCGTCACATCGGCGATTTTCCGCTCGAGCTCGTCCGCATCATCGGCCAGCACCTCGGCGATGTTGATGCCGTTTGCGGCGCGGCCGCCATCGTCCGGGAAGAACTGCGAGATGCCGTTCCAGACGATGTCGCCCTTCGCAAGGCCCAGCACCTTCTCGTCGATGGTCTCGACCGAGGCGACGTTGAGTGCGGTCAGCGAACGGGCATCCTCCAGCGCGGTATTGAAGTCGTCATAACGGATGTTGACGAGCGCCGAATATTTCGGGATCGGCAGCAGGTTCAGCTCGATCTCGGCGATCGTGGCCAGCGTGCCTTCCGAGCCGCAAAGGACGGCGTTGAGGTCGAAACGGCCGTCGTCACGACGCACATGCGCAAGATCATAGCCGGTCATGTAACGATTGAGGCGAGGGAAGACCTGCGAAATCCTTTCGCTGTCGTTGGTGGTGATCCTGTCGATCACCCGGTGGATCTCGCCGATACGGTCATCCCGTGACTTTATCAGCGCGAGCGCCTGTTCCGCTAGTGGGCGGCACCACCATTCCGTACCGTCGGTCAGGACGATTTTCGTTCCGATGACATGATTGCTCGTCTTGCCGTAAAGGCAGGAGCCTTGCCCGCAGGCGTCGGTGGAAACCATTCCGCCGATCGTCGCCCGGTTGGAGGTCGACAGTTCAGGGGCGAAAAAGAGCCCATAGGGCCGAAGCGCCCTATTGAGCTGGTCCTTGACGACGCCGGCCTCAACGAGGGCGGTACGGCGCTCCGGATCGATTTTCAAAATCCTGGTCATATGGCGCGAGCAGTCGACGACCAGTCCCGACGTCAGCGACTGTCCGTTGGTTCCCGTGCCGCCGCCGCGGGGGGCGAGACTGAGGTTGCGAAACGGCGCTTCCGAAAGAACCGTCATGAGGATCTTGATATCGGCGACGCCCCTGGGGAAGACGATTGCCTGAGGGAGCACCTGATATATCGAATTGTCGGTCGAAAAGACGGTCCGCGTCGCCGCGCTCGTTGAAATGTCGCCCGTAAAACCGGCTGCGAGAAGGCGCTCCCTGAAATCGGGGGCGGGAAGTGGGGCCGTCTCGGCAGCGCGCAACTTGGGGATCATCTGACTTCGTCGCAAAAAATATCTTGAGCTTTGTTTAACTTGGCATATAAGTGATAACATACAAATTGGCGGGTGCAAATCAAAACAGGAGGCGGAATTGAAGGATCAGACGGCGGTAATCGTGGGTGGGGCATCGGGCCTCGGACTGACAACGGCAAAGCTGATGGCTGCCCACGGTGTGGCGAAGATCGGCCTCATCGACAGGAATGCCGAACTGCTCGCTTCCGCTTCCGAAACGCTGCGCTCCCTCGGGATCGAGGTCGCGACCGCGGTTGCCGATATCTCGAAGTCGGACACGGCGCATGGCGGTTTCAATGAGATCGTCAGCCGGCTGGGCAGGGTGCATTCCCTCGTCAACAGCGCCGCCATCTATCCCCGCCGACCCATCCTCGAAATCACCGACGAGGAGTGGGATCTTGAAAATGCGATCAACGTGAAGGGGACGTACCACATGATGGTGGCGGCTGTCCTGCACATGCGGCAATATGTAAACGCACCGGAGGTGACGGGACGCATCGTCAACGTCACGTCGGTGGATGCCTTCAAGGCGCATCCTCAGAACGCCCATTATGCCGCGACCAAGGCGGCGGTCGTCAGCCTGACGAAGTCATTCGCGGCCGAGGTGGCGAAGGAACAGATCCTGGTAAACTCCGTCGCTCCCGCGGGATTTGCCACCGACCGCGCCAAGGAACTCGGCTTCCTTCCCGAGCTTGCCAGGGCAAGCGCGCTCGGCAGGGCGGCGGAGCCCGTCGAAATGGCGGAATGGATCGTCATGATGGCATCGGCCCGCAACACCTATGCCACCGGCGAAAACGTCGTGATCAGCGGCGGCTATATCTATGTTTGACACCTATCGAAACGCCGTCGTCACCGGCGCCACCAGCGGAATAGGCCGGTCCACGGTACTCGCTTTGCGTCAACGCGGGCTGACCGTTTACGCTGTTGGCCGCAACGAGGAACAGCTCGGCGAACTGGCAGCGACCGAGGGGGTGATCGCCATCCGGGCGGACGTCCGCGACACGGACCGGATATCAGCGGCGCTTGACGGCGTCGAGGTGGACATACTGGTCAATAATGCGGGAATCCTTTCGACACGCGCGCTCTTTCACGAGATCGATCCGGCCGAGATCGACGCGATGATCGACATCAACCTGAAGGCGCCGATGCATCTGACGCGCACGCTGCTTCCGGGCATGGTCGCACGCAGGCGTGGACATCTTCTCTTCATCGGGTCGAGCGGCGGGCAGGCGCCTTATCCGAACATGGCAGCCTACGGCCCATCGAAAGCGGGTCTCAGCCTGTTCTGCGATAATCTTCGGTGCGATCTTCTTGGAACATCCATCAGAGTGACGGAGATCGTTCCCGGGCGCGTACAGACCGATCTATACCGCAACGCGCTCGCGGGGAAGGCGGCGCAAACGCTGCTTTACGACGGCTATCGCCCGATCCAGCCGGACAATATCGCGTCCATCATCGTGAATGCGGTCGAGCTTCCCGTTTTCGTCGACGTCTCCCGAATAGAAGTTTTCCCCACCGACCAGGCCACCGGCGGCGGGACGATGGTCAAGTTCGAAGACTAGCCAACCGCAAGGCTGCAGAACAATGCATATGGGTGAAAAGCCGGCGGCCTGTTATGAGGCCGTTGACGAGAGGCCTGGACGTCGCGTTCATCCGGCGATGATGGGCAGACAATGTGGCGGGGGAGTTGAAACGTCCGCCGATGTGCAAAGTAGAAATGTCCAATTTGGGTGTCCCGGCCATTTAGACATGCGACACTGACACCGCG
>NZ_JBJDMY010000019.1:0-78457 GCF_044900305.1 Agrobacterium sp. NPDC089420
ACTGCTCGTCATCGCAAACGCCATTCTCAGGGACAAAACCACATTCAAAACATCCTGAGAATAATATCCACCAATACAGTTGCCAGCGCGATCAAATCCTTGATCGCTAAAGACTCTTCTCACGGCGCAGACGCGCCGTGGCTGAATGCCGGATCATCCTCGGACTTGTTCCGGGGACCGGCATGACGGAGAAGAAGTCTCGGCCCCTTGCTCGCAGTCTGCGAAAGGGCAGAATTTACCTATCCTGCTCCAGCACTGCTACCATCCCTTGCCTCCAGCCTCATGTTGCCCTAAAAGAACAAAGAGTGAACCTTGAGGGGCGACATGAGCGACGCGGCGGCACCGGCACTGAAGGAAATCTTCAACCGCGAAAAACTGCGGCATATCGCCGATCAGACGAAGGCCGTTTATCCTTCCTTTGACGTTTCCGCCTTCATGGCGCTCGCCACCGCCGACCTGGAAGCGCTGGGCATCATGCAGCGCATGCGGCAGGTGGCGACGAGCCTGCATGCTACGCTGCCGGGGGACTATGCCCGCAATATCGACATACTGACCGCCGCAGCGCCGGGCATCGGCAACGGCTTCGCCGCCATTTCGCTGCCAGAATACGTAGCCCTTTACGGTCTCGACGATTTCGATCTTTCCATGCAGGCCCTGGCCTATTTCACCCGCTTCGGCTCGTCGGAATTCGCCATAAGGCATTTCCTGCAAAAGGACTTAGGCGCCACCCTTGCCGTGATGGAAACATGGTCGCAGCACGAAGACGAGCATGTGCGGCGGCTGGCCAGCGAAGGCTGCCGGCCCCGCCTGCCCTGGTCGTTCCAGCTCAAGCCGCTGATCGACGATCCGTCACCGGTGACGGCGATCCTCGATACCATGAAGGCCGATGAGGCGCTGTATGTACGCAAATCCGTCGCCAATCATCTGAACGACATCACCAAGGACAATCCGGCTTTCGTGCTGGCGCTCATCGATACCTGGCCGAAGGACAATCCGCATACGCGCTGGATCACCCGGCAGGCGTTGCGCACATTGATCAAGAAGGGCGATGCGGCGGCACTTGCCCATCTCGGCGCGCATGAGGAAGCGGAGATTGCGCTTGCGGCCTTTCAGGTTACGCCGGACAAGGTGGCGCTCGGCAATCCGGTGCGGATTTCGGCCTCTTTCAGCTCGACGGCAAAAAGCACGCAAAAGCTGGTGATCGATTATGCCGTGCATTACGTGAAAAAGAGCGGCGATGCCTCCGCCAAGGTCTTCAAGTGGAAAGAGATCGAGCTTCAGCCCGGCGAGACATGTGCACTGTCGATCAACCGCGCCATACGCGATTTCACCACCCGCAAGCATTATGCCGGCCTTCACAGGGTCGACCTGATGATCAATGGCCGGCTGGTGGCGGACAGCGCCTTCGAACTTCTGATCTGAAGCCGGCGAGCGCCCTGCCGCGCCTCACGCCGCCGGGAAAATCTTTGCCCGGCGAATGATGACGGAACCGCGATCGCCGGCGGCGACATCGTTTTCCGGCGGTACGTCGAATTCCAGGAGATCGCCGCCATCGGTGCTGGCGATCACCCGGCGTTCGCCCGCGCGGTCGAGAACCCGCGCCACCGAGGCCGGAATTCCCTCATGCAGGTCCTCCCATTCGAGATCGCCGGGACGCGCATAGATATCGACGGCGCCATCCCCTTGCGCATAGGAGAAGGGCAATTCATTGTCGCCGACATAGACCTTGCCGCCGCGCGCCACGCCGGACACCCGGTTGGCATCGCCGAGGAAGCGCATGACGAAAGAACTATTGGGCTGGCGGCAGACCTCTTTCGGCGTGCCCTGCTGCACGATCTCACCCTGATTGAGAATGACCACGCGGTCGGCCAGATCGAGCGCCTCTTCCTGGTCATGCGTCACGAAAATCGTGGTGATGCCGAGTGAATCGTGAATTTCCCGCAGCCAGCGGCGCAGATCCCGACGCACATTGGCGTCCAGCGCCCCGAAAGGCTCATCCAGCAACAGCACCTTGGGATCGACCGAAAGCGCACGCGCCAGCGCCACGCGCTGCCGCTGGCCACCGGAAATCTGCGCCGGGAAACGGCCGCCGAGACCGTCGAGCTTCACCAGCCGCAGAAGTTCCTCGACGCGGGCGTCGATGGCCGCCTTGTCCCGCTTCACCTTCGAGACCTTCATGCCGAAGGCGATGTTTTCGTAGAGCGTCATATGCGGGAAAAGCGCATAATGCTGGAACACGAAACCGACGCCGCGATCACGCACCGGAATATTGGTGGCGTCCTCGTCTCCGAAAAAGATGCGGCCGCCATCGCTATATTCGAGGCCGGCGACCATGCGCAGAATGGTCGTCTTGCCGGAGCCTGAAGGACCGAGCAGCGCCAGAAGCTCGCCGCTTTCGATATCCAACGAAACATCGCGCACGGCGCGAAACGTATCGAAGGTCTTCACCACATTTTCGAGGCGGATTTTCATGGGAATCAGGTCTCCGTGGCGATGGCGACATCGCCGTTGGTCTTTTTGGCGCCGCGCCCGGCACCGCGCCGCTCCAGCGCCACCTTGGCGATGATGGTGACGACGGCGAGCAAAGCGAGGATGGAGGCCGAGGCGAAGGCGCCAGCCGTCTGGTAATCATGATAGAGCAGTTCGATGTGCAGCGGCAGCGTGTTGGTCTGGCCGCGAATATTGCCTGATACGACCGATACCGCACCGAATTCACCCATCACGCGGGCATTGCAGAGCACGACGCCATAAAGCAGCGCCCATTTGATGTTCGGCAGCGTCACCGAAAAGAAGGTGCGCCAGCCGGATGCACCAAGCGAGGTCGCCGCCTCTTCCAGATCGCGACCCTGCGCCTGCATCAGCGGGATGAGTTCCCGCGCCACGAAAGGTGCCGTGACGAACATCGAGGCGATGACGATGCCGGGCAGCGCAAACAGTATCTTGATATCATGCGCATCGAGAAACGGCCCGAACAGCCCCTGCAGCCCGTAAACGAAGAGATAGGCGACACCGGCGACGATCGGCGAAATGGAGAAGGGTATCTCGATGAGCACCAGCAGGAAGCGCCGGCCGGGAAAATCGAACTTGGTGATCGCCCATGCGGCCGCAACCCCGAAGGCGGTGTTGACCGGCACGGCAATCAGCGCCGTCAGCACCGTCAGCATGATGGCGTGGCGGGTATCGGGATGGGCGATGGTCGCCGCATAGGCCTTCCAGCCCTGCGAAAAGGCTTCGACGCCGATGATTACGAGCGGCGCGACCACCAAAAGGGCACCGATCACCAGCACGAAAGCGATCAGGCTGCGGCGGATGAGAGGCGCATCACCGACACGCGGCGGCTTGCGATGGGAAGAAACGGCGCTCATGTCTCAGCTCCTCACCGTGTAACGCAGCGCGCGCGCCTGCAGATAATTGGTCACGGCCAGCATCACGAAGGCGGTGATGAGCAGGACGGAGGCTATGGCGGCGGCGGCCTGATAATCATATTCCTCCAGCCGGATGAAGATCAGCAGCGCGGTAATCTCCGTCGAAAACGGCTGGTTGCCGGCGATGAAGATGATCGCCCCGAATTCACCGAGGCTGCGGGCGAAGGAAAGCGAAAGACCGGCCAAAAGCGCCGGCGTCAACAACGGCAGAATGATCTTGCGGAAGATTTCGAGATCGGAACCGCCGAGCGACTGCGCCGCTTCCTCCAGCGCCGGGTCGAGGTCTTCCAGCACCGGCTGCACGGTGCGCACGATGAAGGGCAGGCTGGTAAAGGCCATCGCCACCATGATGCCGAGCGGCGTATAGGCTACCTTGATGCCGAATTGGGAAAGCACCGAGCCGAACCAGCCATTGCCCGCAAACAGCGTCGTCAGCGCGATGCCGGCAACGGCAGTGGGCAGCGCGAAAGGCAGATCGACAATGGCGTCAACGATACGCCAGCCGGGAAAACGATAACGCGTCAGCACCCAGGCGAGCGCCAGCCCGAAAATGACGTTGAACAGCGTGGCAGCGAGCGCGCAGAGCACGGTGACGCGATAACTGGCGACGGCGCGCGGTGAAGAGATGATGGACCAATATTCGGCAGGTCCCAGACTTGCCGCCTTGAACACCAAAGCCGAAAGCGGCAGAAGCACGATGATGGCGACGTAGGTGAGAGTAACGCCAAGGGACAATTTCAGCCCCGGCAGAACATTCCGCTTCAAACCCGCCCCCATTCATCATAAAGCGACCCGGCAGTTTCCCGCCGGGCCTTTCGCCTGTTCTCTATTGCTGTGATTAACGGCTGCCGTAAAGCGTATCAAGCGTGGCGCCGGATGCAAAATGCTCTTTCTGGATCTTGTCCCAGCCGCCGAAGACATCATTGACGTTGACGAGGCGAATGGCCGGGAACTTGTCCTTGAACTCACCGACGACCTTTTCATCATGAACGCGGTGACCGAATTCGGCGGCGATGCGCTGGCCCTCTTCGGTATAGAGGAAGTCGAGATAGCTCTTGGCCAGCTCGCGGGAGCCACGCTTGTCGACGACCTTGTCCACCACGGCCACCGGGAATTCGGCCAGCAGGCTGACGGAGGGCACGACGCCTTCGACCTTGTCGGCGCCATATTGCTTGGCGATGCCGCGGGTTTCGGCCTCGAAGGTAATCAGCACGTCGCCGATTTCACGCTCCACGAAGGTGGTGGTGGCGGCGCGGCCTCCGGTATCGAAGACCGGCGTGTTGTCGAAGATTTTCTTGACGAAGGCCTCAACCTTCTTTTCGTCGCCGTTGAACTTCTCTTTCGCATAGGCGGTGGCGGCAAGATAGGTGTAACGCGCGTTGCCCGAGGTCTTCGGATTGGGGAAGACTACCTTCACGTCGTCACGGGCGAGATCGTCCCAGTCCTTGATGCCCTTGGGGTTGCCGGCGCGCACGAGGAAGGACGGGAAGGAATAGAAGGGCGAGGCATCGTTCGGAAAATCCTTCTGCCAGTCGGCGGAGACGAAACCCTGCTTCACCAGAAAATCGACATCGGTGACCTGGTTGAAGGTGACGACGTCGGCTTCCAGACCCTCGACGATGGCGCGCGCCTGCTTGGAGGTGCCGGCATGCGACTGGTCGACGGTGACGCCCGGATGCTGCTTGACGAAGGCTTCGTTCTCCGCCGCAAAAACTTCGCGGGCGACATCGTAGGATGCATTGAGGATGGTGGTCGGAGACTGCGCCTGCGCCGCAGCTGCAAAAAGAGCGGCAACCGCAGTGCCGATAATGAGAAGACGTTTCATGAATACCCCCGGAAACTCGAATGGTCCCCAACATAGCGGGCAGCGGCAAGAGCGACGAGAAACAACCGTGCTTTGCAACGGTATGCATTGGAAATTTCGCCCAAAGAATTAACCTTCGACGGGCGATGATTTCATATATGGCAGGAAGCCGGATTTCTTTTGCGCCGCCTCAAAGACGATGCTCCGGAAACAGACTGCCGGAATGCGCGGCGAAATAAGGCGCGAGGTCTTCCTCGCGCACCTCTTCCAGCCGCGCCGGCCGCCAGCGGGGATTGCGGTCCTTGTCGACCAGAGCCGCGCGCACGCCTTCGTAAAAATCATGCCGGCGCAATATCTCGGTGCCGGCGGCAAACTCCCTTTCGAGGCATTCGATGAGGCTTACGCTGTCCCGGCCAAGGCGCAGAAGCTTCAGGGTCAGCTTGAGACTGGTGGGCGAGCGCTTTTGGAGGACGTCGAGGGTCACGCGCGAAAACGCATCGTCCCTCTTTAAAAGCGCGGCGAAGATTTCCTCGACCGTATCGAAACGGAATGTCGCGTCGATGACATCCCGGTTTGCGGCTAGAACGCCTTCGCCCGCGGGCGTCGTGTAGGCCGCGATCGTCGCCCCAACCCCTTCGGCATCCGCAGTTTGCGACAGATCCTGCACCAGCGCGTCGAGACGGTCATAAGGGACGCAATAATCGGCAAAACCGGCATGGATTGCGTCGGCGGCGGTGACGATATTGCCGGTCAGCCCCAGCCAGGTGCCGCATTCGCCCGGCGCTCTCGGCAGAAGCCAGGAACCGCCGACATCGGGAAAATAACCGATGCCCGTTTCCGGCATGGCGAGCCTTGTCCGTTCGGTGACGATGCGGTGGCTGCCATGGGCAGAAATGCCGACGCCGCCACCCATGACGATGCCGTCCATCAATGCCACATAAGGCTTGCCAAAACGGGCGATACTGTAATTGAGCGGAAATTCCTCCCGCCAGAAATCCAGCACCTGCGGATCGCCCGCTTTGCCGAGATCGTGAATGACGCGGACGTCGCCGCCGGCGCAAAGCCCCCTTTCGCCCTCTCCCGTCAGCACCACGCAGGAAATGCCGGGATCGTCCTCGAAATGGCGAAGCGCCTGAAACAGGGCACGCACCATCGGCAGCGTCAGGCTGTTGATGGCTTTGGGACGGTTGAGGCGGATGATGCCGGCCGCTCCAGCCTTCTCGACGATGACCTGCGCCTCCGTTTCCATTTTCTGTTCCAATGCCGCCTCCTCCGCTGCCGTTTACATGCCCATCTTGGCGGCGTTGGCATGATCACGCAAC
Source organism: Agrobacterium sp. NPDC089420 (assembly GCF_044900305.1). Classification (NCBI taxonomy): domain Bacteria; kingdom Pseudomonadati; phylum Pseudomonadota; class Alphaproteobacteria; order Hyphomicrobiales; family Rhizobiaceae; genus Agrobacterium; species Agrobacterium sp. NPDC089420. The sequence continues at coordinate 6,552 of NZ_JBJDMY010000019.1, forward strand.
GTTGATCTTGCCGTGTGGGAACGTCTTGCGTGCAAACCGCCTTTACCGGCACAAAATGCCGGAAATCCCCTTTCGCAATGCAGCATGTTTGCTTGACGCCCGGAAGATCATGGCATGTAATGGGTCCTGGAAATGCCGGCATTGATTCCTGTCGAGCGTGTGCCGGACCAAGCGGAATGTCGCCTTCTCAAAGGCGCTGTAAACAGCAACGGGAGACGAGCATGCAGGTTTCGGAACACGAATGGATCAGCAAAAGGGCCTATACACTCTGGGAAAAGGAAGGCCATCCCCACGGCCGCGACGCCGAACATTGGCAACAGGCAAAACATGAATTTTCGCTGCTGAAGACATCGGAAGCGACGAAACCCGCGCAGCGCAAGAAGGCAGCTCCCAAGGCCGTTGCCGCTGAAGCCGCCACACCGGATGCGGAAGCGCCGGCAAAGCCCAAAGCCCGCACCCGCAAGGCCTCTGCTGCAAAATAAGGCCGCCCGAACAATCCCTTGAAGTCATGAATGAAAAAGCCCGACGATATCTCGCCGGGCTTTGTCTGTTAGCGCGGGTCGCAACCCGGGTCACCCACCCGGCAGCCATCCCGGAGATTTTCCGGGGCAGGTGCGCGGCGCGGGTCATCCCACTGGCGACGCTCGGCAGGAAGACGACCCTCGTTCTGATTTGGCTGCCGATCGCGATTGCGGTCCCGGTTTTCGTCCTCGAAGCGGCGGCGATCATCGTCACGACGCGGCCGGTCCTGATTTCTGTCGCCCTGGTTCCAGTCACCGTAACGACGTTCCCAACGGCCATCATTCGGGCCGCCCTGACGCGGATCGCGCCATTCATCGCGGCGGCCATCACGCCACTCGTCACGCGGACGGGGACGATCCCAATCGGCGCGCGGCGGCGGAGGAGGAGCGTTCCAGTAGCCGCCGGACGGCGGCGGACGGCGCCAGCGATCCCGCTCACGATAGAAGTCGCGGTCGCGGTAATAGCGGTCCCAGTAACGTCCGACTTCGAAGGTGATGACCGGCACGCCGAGATCGCGATAATAACGCGGCTCGACATAAACCCGGTTCTGCCGGTAGGTCGTGGCGATGTAGCGCCCGGCGACCCAGCCGCGGCCAGCCACGAAGGACACGTCGCACCACGGCGTATCGGACAGGCAGCCATGGACAGTGAGCGGCGCGCCGTTGGGGATAACGACGACCGCCGGATAGGCCGTGCTCGGGCCGGAGCGCATATTGACATTGGCGGTGGCAAAGCCGCGTGTCGCGGCTTCGGCAAAAGCCGGCGCGGCAAGCATCGCCACCAGCGCAATTGCGCCAAACAGTTTCTTCTTCACTTCTTTCTCCTCAAGCAAAGGCCCGCTTTGCCCTTGTCGGCATCCATCGCTTTCGATGGACGAGTATGCGTTTCGCATACTGCCACGATCGAAAAATACGCGTTCCTCCATGAACGCAGCATGAAACAAATGAGGCGCCGCATCAGTTCCACCTGCGGCAATGCGCGCCTGACAAATTGCCGGCGGAATGGACCGCCGGTCTTGACTTCGGGGGGCAATCATCCGACTTCAATGCAACAGCAACAGGGAGCAGACCCATGAGCGAAACCGCACAGACGACCGTCGACCAGAGCGAGGTGGATCGCTTCTCCGCGATGGCTGCGGAATGGTGGAGCCCGACGGGCAAGTTCCGCCCGCTGCACAAGTTCAACCCGGTGCGGCTCGAATATATCCGCAACCGCGTCTGCGAGAATTTCGGCCGCGACCCGAAGGCCCACCGCCCGCTGGAAGGGTTGCGCGTGCTGGATATCGGCTGCGGCGGCGGCCTTCTGTCCGAACCCGTGGCACGCATGGGCGCCACGGTGGTGGGCGCCGATCCCTCGGAAAAGAATATCGGCATCGCCTCCACCCATGCGCGGGAAAGCGGCGTCAGCGTCGATTACCGCGCCGTGACCGCCGAACAATTGCAGGAAGCGGGCGAAACCTTCGACGTCATCCTCAACATGGAGGTGGTCGAACATGTGGCCAATGTCGATTTCTTCGTCACCACCTGCGCAAAAATGGTGCGCCCTGGCGGGCTGATGTTCGCAGCCACCATCAACCGTACGCTGAAGGCACGGGCACTGGCCATCTTCGCCGCCGAAAACGTGCTGCGCTGGCTGCCGCGCGGCACACACCAATATGAAAAACTGGTCCGCCCGGAAGAACTGGAGCGGCCGCTGGTGGCAAGCGGGATGGATATCATCCACCGCACCGGCGTGTTCTACAACGTGCTGCAGGACCGCTGGAATCTTTCGCCGGATATGGATGTCAATTACATGATGCTGGCGAAACGGCCGGCGCAAGGTTAACGCCGCCGGCTTGCCGTCGCGGGCGGGCCTGATCAGTTGACGTCGTCGGGCAGAACCGGCAGCGGCGCAATCTCGATGCCTTCGTCCAGCAGGGCCTTGGCTTCCTTTACCGAGGCATTGCCGATGATGCCGCGCTCGTCCGCTTCGCCATAATGGATCTTGCGGGCCTCCTCGGGGAACTTGTCGCCGACATCCTCGGCATTGGCACGAATATTGGCGACGGCATCGCGAATTTTCGCAAGCGCCTCTTTTCTGGCGGCATCCATGGCCAGCGTCTGGCGTTCGTCCTTTTTGCGGGCTGTGGAAACCGACGGCGCCATCAAGAGCTTGGAGACCTGCACGGAATTGCAGATCGGGCAAGCCAGGAAACCGCGCCGCAACTGATTGTCGAAATCGTCGCTACCGGCAAACCAGCCTTCGAACTCATGGCCCTTTTCACAGGCCAGCGCATACCGGATCACGCCGCCTCACCTCCGGCAGGCTTCAGGGGAAGAACGGTGTCCAGCCCGAATTCGCGGGCATTGCGGAGATTGGGTATCTTGCCGCGCGCAGCCGCCACCAGCGACGTGTCGATCTCGGCAAAGATGGTCTCTTCCCCGGCGCCGCCGGCCATGGCCAGCACCTTGCCCCATGGGTCGATGATGATGGAATGGCCGAAGGTCTCGCGTCCGTCCTCATGCACACCTGCCTGTGCGGCGGCGATGACGAAGGCGCCGTTCTCAATGGCGCGGGCGCGCAGCAGGATTTCCCAATGGGCCTCTCCCGTCTGGCGGGTAAAAGCCGCCGGAACCGTCAGAACCTCGGCGCCGGCCAGCGCTTCCGCCCGGAAAAGCTGCGGGAAACGGACGTCGTAGCAAATGGCGAAACCGAATTTCGCCAGCGGAAGTTCGGCGATACGCGCCACTTCGCCGGGTTGATAAGCCGCGCTTTCGCGCCAGCTCTCGCCATTGTCGAGATCGACATCGAACATATGGATCTTGTCATAGCTGCAGATGCGCGAGCCATCCGGCGCAAAGAGAAAACCGCGATTGGCAATCTTGCCGTCCGGACGGGCAATGGCCGTGGAGCCGACATGGACATGGATGCCGAGTTCGCCCGCGAGGCGGGCGCCGGTGGCAACAATGATGTCGCCATCGTCGTCGCGCAGCTGGGCACGCAGCGCCTGCCTGTCCTTCTGGATGGCACCCGTCATTTCCGGGGTCTGCACATAAACAGCGCCTTCGGCCGCGGCGGCGCGCACCAGCCGTTCCATATCGGCGGCGTTCTTTGCCGGGTCTACGCCGGAGCGCATCTGGATGGCGGCAGCCTTGAACTTCATCACATCCTCCGTCAATCGGTCTGGTCAGGCGGCCAGCATGGCGTCCAGTTTGCCGGCGCGCTCCAGCGCATGCAGATCGTCGCAACCGCCGACATGCTGGCCGTTGATGAAGATTTGCGGGAAGGTCGTGCCGCCGGATTTCTCAATCATTTCCTGGCGGTACTCGGGTGTCGTCGTGGCATTATATTCGGCATAATCCACGCCCTTGCTGTCCAGCAGCGCCTTGGCGCGGGCGCAATAACCACAAAAATCCCGTGTATAGATCGTCACCGGTGCCATGTTTTTCAAAGCCTCGCAAACGTGCGTCCAACGCACGATTTCCTCATGTCAACTAGGCTTCATATAGGCCCGGAAATGGCCATTGCAAAGGTCAAAACTGTCACATCCGCGGCACCCGCCTTGCGCAGGGCGCGGCTTGCCGCACCCACCGTCGCGCCGGTGGTGTAGACGTCGTCCACCAGGACCACGCGCTTGCCGTAAACGTCGGCCTCCCGTCCGGGCGCAAGGGAGAAAGCGCCGCGCATATTATCCCGCCGGGCGAGTGCGGAAAGCCCCACCTGCCGTTCCGTCGGCTTCACGCGCAGCAACGTGCCGGCAAGCAGGGGTTTGCCGGCCGCCTTGGCCAGATGCCGCGCCAGCTCGGCGGACTGATTGAAGCGGCGGCGCAGGAAGCGGCCGCGATGCAGGGGAACCGGCACGATGCAATCGCAGGCATCCACCGTTCCGTCACTTGCCCGCAGCATCCACTGCGCCATCAGGCAGGCAAGATCGGTACGGTCCAGATATTTCAGCCGGTGCACCAGCTTGCGGGCAGTGCCCTCATGGCTGGCTGCAGCGCGCAGTCGGTCAAATGGCGGCGGCTGGGCAATGGCCTGCGCGCTTACTGCGCCTTCCCCATGATCGCGCGCGAAAGGGATGCCCAGAACCTCGCAGAAAGGGCGATCGATGAAGCCTATCTCCCGCCAGCAATCGGGACACAGGGCTCCCGCCTCGCCGGTCATGCGATTGCAGCCGACACAGGTCGGCGGATAAACGAGGCGAAAGACCGAGCGCAATACGCCCCGCACCCCCGCCGGCACGGCGGCAGGCCTCGACAGCAATCCCGAAAACAGATCGTCACCAGCACCCATGAGGTTGACTTTAGCGCCGAACGGGTGCCTTTGCGAGAGCGATACGCACCGGCTCGATACCGGGAGCGATGCCCGAAGCGGCATGACAGACAGCAACGATACGGCCCCGCCTGTGCCCAAGACGCCGGAGGCCGAGCAGGCAAGACGATGGATATTCTCTTTGACCAGGCCCTGATCGAACAGAATCGCCGCCGGGCATGGACCCGCCGCGACGACAAGGCTCTGTTTCTCCTCGATATGGCGGCCGAAGAACTGGCCGACAGGCTGGCCATCGTCGAACGCCGGTTTGAGACAGCGATCGAACTGCACGGCGCAACCGGCGTCACGGCCCGGCGGCTGGCGGAAACCGGAAAGGTCGACGCCATTCGCCGTATCGAAACGGAAAGCTATTTTGCGACGGACGGAAATAATCCCGAGGCGGCCTCCATGGAGCATCTGCCGCTGGAGGAAGCCTCCGCCAATCTTGTCGTTTCACCGCTTGCGCTGCATCTGACCAACGATACGCCCGGCGCGCTGATCCAGATCCGGCGGGCATTAAAGCCGGACGGCCTCTTCCTCGGCGCCATTCCCGGCAGCGGCACCCTGCATGAACTGCGCGACGTTTTGCTGACGGCCGAGGCGGAACTGACCGGCGGCGCCAGCCCGCGCGTCATTCCCTTTGCCGATGTGCGCGATATCGGCGCGCTTTTGCAACGCGCCGGTTTTGCGCTGCCCGTCACCGATGCGGAAAGCTATACGGTGCGTTACGATTCGATCTTTCCGCTGATGCGTGACCTGCGCGCCATGGGCATGGCCAATCCGCTGGCAAGCAGAAGCCGCAAACCGGTCAACCGCGCCTTTTTCCTGCGGGCGGCGCAGCTTTACGCCGAACGTTACTCCGATCCGGACGGACGCATAAGGGCGACCTTTTCGATTATCTATGTCTCCGGCTGGGCTCCGCATGAGAGCCAGCAAAAACCGCTGAAACCAGGCTCCGCCAAGATGCGCCTTGCCGACGCCCTGAAGACGACCGAGGTGAAGCTGTCCTGAGCGAGAGGTTCGACGGGCTCAAAATCTTGCGAAAGTATCGGCGATAAACTGGAATATGACGTTGATATTGCTGCCGATGGCACCCGCGCCACCGATAAGGGCGACGGAAATCACACCGGCGATCAGGCCATATTCAATTGCGCTGGCGCCGTCGTCATTTCTGCGAAAATTGATGAAAGAATGCAGCACAGGATAGCCCCAATCCGCCAGCCGGCATTATGCTTTACTGAAATCACAAGTATATTAGGCCGCCATTGTGAGAAATCGGTTACCGGTGATGGTAAATGATCAGCAACCATTCTCATTATTATAGCCGGTCACGATACACGGCATTTCCGGCATCGGCTGGGTGATGCTGCGGCGGATGGAATAGGTCTTGCCAACATCGCTCTTCTTGATGGAGCCGGTGCTGATCATGTCGTAATTCTCGGGAAATTGCGCCACCCGCGTCGAGGTTTTGCCGGCGAGCATGGGGGTGATAATGAGAGACAGCGCGATGACCGCAGTGCCGAACAGCAGCGCCACATTGAGTACGCCGGTGCGACGGGATTTATCGGAATATGTGTGACGACCTTCCACCGTCTTCCAGAAATCCTCGTTCATGACCAACCTCGTCTCGCGCAGTTTACCGCTTCTTTAGCTTAATAATCTGCCAGAGGGTGCTGAACGATCTCTTAACGCAGCCCCGTTTTGGCACGGCAAAGCGGGCGCTGCCGGGCATTTTCACGGATCTGTGACGGGATATACCTTAAAGTCCGGAAGCAAACCTGCGGTTTTACAGCAGATCCTGGAGGAAAGGGATGAGCGGCTCATCGGCCGGCGGCATGGGATAATCGCGCAGCGCCTGGGGTTTGACCCATTTCAGCGCCTGCCCTTCCCGGCCATGGGCGATGCCTTCATAACGGCGGCACACGTAAAGCGGCATCAACAGGTGAAAGGTCTCATAGGTATGGCTGGCGAAGGTCAGCGGCGCAAGGCAGGCAACCTTGGTCTTGATGCCGATTTCCTCGTCCAGCTCGCGGACAAGGGTTTCCTCCGGCGTTTCGCCGTGCTCCACCTTGCCGCCGGGAAATTCCCAAAGCCCGGCAAGAGACTTGCCCTCTGGCCGCTGCGCCAGAAGAATGCGGCCGTCCTGATCGAGAAGCGCACAGGCGGCGACCAGCAGGATCTTTTTGCCCGCCTCGCTCATGCGCCGGTCCCCTTTTGCCAGTAGCGATAACGATAAGCCTCGGAAAAGCCGAATTTTTCATAAAGCGCGATCGCCGGCGCATTGGTGGACACCACCTGCAGCCAGGCGGTTTTGGCGCCGCTTATTCTGGCCCAGCGCAGGGCCGACGACAGGACCTGCGTGCCAAGACCCTTTTTACGCTGCGACTTTGCGACATCGAGCGAAATGACGCCGGCAAGATCGTTATCCTGTACGCAGATCATGGTGGCGAGCGGGTTACCCTCCACCTCCTCGTTGATGAAGAGACCGAGCGTCGGCTTGATGGAACTGACGATCTCCGCGATTGCCGGGCGCAGCGCCGGATCGCCATCGCTGACCTTGATGCTCGCCTCGACAAAACGGCCGATATCGTGGCTCGGCAGGCTGACCAGCGTTTCCGGCAGTTCCATGCCGGAGAGATCGGCCGTCATGACCTGAACCTCTTCGAAGACGGACCAGCCATCACCAGTCAGAAACTCCACGAGTTGCGGCGGCATCAGCGTCGTTTCGCGCACCACCAGCGGCCGGCCGAAATCCTCGAAGCGCTTGCGCGCCTTTTCCAGCCGCACCGCGCAGTTGCCGTAATCGGACGGATCGAGCGGCACCACGCAGTTGATGCGCTTGGAGGGATGCGACCCCGTCAGACGGATTTGCCAGCTGCCGTCATAAATCACCGACGAGGCGGGCCAGGCCCGGAAGCTGACGGCTTCCAGGCGGCGAACCAGCGGCAGATTGACGGCTTTGTTGTCCTGCATTCTCTTCGGCTCCAACGGTCAGCTCCGGTAGTCGCCGTTGATCGCAACATATTCCTTCGTCAGGTCACAGGTCCAGACGGTGGCCGTGCCATTGCCGAGACCGATATCGACCTTGACCGGAATGTCTTCCAGCCGCATCACCGCGCTGGTTTCCGCTTCCGAATAATCCGGGTCGCGCTCACCGTTTACGGCCACGCGCACGCCGCCGAACCAGATGGCGAGACGGTCGCGATCGGCCATTTCGCCGGACTTGCCGACGGCCATGACAACACGGCCCCAATTGGCGTCTTCGCCGGCAACCGCGGTCTTCACCAGCGGCGAATTGGCGATGGAAAGGGCGATCTTCTTGGCGGCGGCATCGTTTTCCGCGCCGGTCACGGTGACTTCCACCATCTTGCGCGCGCCTTCGCCGTCACGAACCACCTGCAAGGCCAGATCCTTCAGGAGATCGTTGAGTGCGGCACGGAAGGAGGACAGGCGCTCGTCATCGGCGCTCGTCACCTTTACCTGACCGTCTTCGGCCGCCGCACCCGTGGCAAACAGCATCAGCGTATCGGAGGTGGAGGTATCGCTGTCGACCGTCACGGAATTGAAGGTCGGGCCGACGCCGGCAGACAGCAGGGCCTGCAGCGCGGCGGGTTCGATATCGGCATCGGTCACCACGAAGGACAGCATCGTCGCCATGTCGGGCGCGATCATGCCGGCACCCTTGGAAATGCCGTTGATGGTCACGATCACGCCGCCAATCTCGGCGGTGCGGGTCGCGACCTTCGGATAGGTGTCGGTCGTCATGATCGCCTTGGCGGCTTCCTGCCAGAAATCGGCTTCCGCCCGAACATTCATGTCGCCCAGAACACCGGCGAATTTTGTCGCATCCAGCGGCTCGCCGATCACGCCGGTCGATGCGAGGAAAACCTCGCTTTCGGAGCAGCCGACGGCGGCGGCGGCGGATTTCGCCGTCAGTTCGGTCGCGGCCTTGCCCTTGACGCCGGTAAAGGCATTGGCGTTGCCGGAATTGACCACCACGGCACGGGCCACGCCGCGGCCGAGATTGGCGCGGCAGAAATCAACCGGTGCGGAAGGGCATTTCGATCTGGTGAAAACGCCGGCCACGCTTGCCGGCTTGTCGAACACCATCAACAGAACGTCCGTGCGGTTCTTGTACTTGATGCCGGCGGCGGCCGTCGCCATGCGAACACCGCGCAGCGCAGGCATGTCGGGATAGGATTTCGGAGCAAGCGGAGAAACGGCAACGGACATGGGAAAGCGCCTGAAATTCTGGAACGGAGGTATGGGAGTGCCTGAGATGAAACGGGGCGGCCCGTAGCCGCCCCGCACCATGAGTCTTTACTGCTGCGGCTGCTGAGCCTGCTGTTCCTTCGAGGCTTCGTCGTAGCCCTTCTTCAGTGTCTCATCCATGATTTCGATCTTCTGGTCAGCCTTTGCCTTCTCGATGAGGGCAACGTACTTGTCGCGCATGACAAGCTGACGAACCTGCGGCTCGACCTGCTCGAAAGCCGGCGGCGGGGCGATGCGCTTGTCTTCCAGCTTGATGACGTGGAAGCCGAACTGGGTCTTCACCGGGGTCTTGGTGTAGGCGCCCTTTTCGAGGCCGAAAGCGGCTTCCTCAAATTCCGGCACCATGCGGCCCTTGCCGAACCAGCCGAGATCGCCGCCGTCGTCCTTGTTGGAATCGGTCGACTTTTCCTTGGCGAGTGCTGCGAAATCCTTGCCCGAATCAAGCTGCTTGATGATGTCCTTGGCTTCATCCTCGCTGGCGACGAGAATATGCGCGGCCTTGATTTCCTCTTCCTGCGGCAGGGCTGCGACTTCCTTGTCGTAGCGGGCCTTCACCTCGTCATTGGTGACGGCGTCGACCACATGCTTGCGGAAATAGGCGTTGTGCAGCTCGCGGTCCTGGATGAAATCCATGCGCTTCTTGAAATCCTCGGTCTTTTCCAGACCTTCGGCGGTCGCGTTCTTCACCAGAAGCTTGACGTCGATGGCGCCGGAAAGGGCCGCGACCTTCTTCTGCTCGTCAGGCAGCTGCGCGAGCTGCGGGTCGAGATTGCTCATGGCGAGATCGAGTTCGGACTGGTGGATCTCCAGATCGCCGACCTTGGCGACAACCTTGTCTTCCTGTGCGAAAGCCGGAAACTGAAGGCCGAGCGTGGCCACAATCACCGCGGCCGCAATTTTATTATAGCGCAACATTTTGAACCTTTCGGGGACAATGCCGGCTCCAGACATGGTTTCCGGCTCTGAAAAAACTTCCAAACACCGGATTGTGGCCATTCTGTAACGGGCAGAACCGTTGACATCATTTGCCCCCCCTCTTATCTGTCACGCAACCTCGCGTCCAGATACGTTGAAGGGCGAACTCCGTCATTTGTTGCTGAAATCGGCATGACGGAAAAAAGCGCCCGCGAAAACGGAATTTCAGAAAGGGCCAGTAAGATGGTCAGTCTCGGCGGAATAGCCCGCAAGTTGTTCGGTTCGGCAAATGATCGCCGCGTCCGCTCCTATAAAAGCAAGATCGCAGCCATCAATGCGCTGGAAGAGGCCACCAAGGCACTTTCCAACGAAGCGCTGGCGGCCAAGACGGCGGAATTCCGCCAGCAGCTTGCCGACGGCAAGACGCTGGACGACCTGCTGATCCCGGCTTTCGCCGTTGCCCGCGAAGCCTCGCGCCGCGTTCTGCACATGCGCCCCTTCGACGTGCAGCTGACCGGCGGCATGATTCTGCATGGCGGCGCCATCGCCGAAATGAAGACCGGTGAAGGCAAGACGCTGGTGGCGACCCTTGCGGTCTACCTCAATGCGCTCGCCGGCAAGGGCGTGCATGTCGTCACCGTCAACGACTACCTCGCCAAGCGCGACGCGGCCACGATGAGCAGGCTCTATGGCTTCCTCGGCCTGACGACCGGCGTCATCGTCCACGGGCTGGACGACGACCAGCGCCGCGAGGCCTATGCCTGCGACATCACCTATGCGACGAATAACGAACTCGGCTTCGATTATCTGCGCGACAACATGAAATACGACCGCGCCCAGATGGTGCAGCGCGGCCACAACTACGCGATCGTCGACGAAGTCGACTCGATCCTGGTCGACGAGGCGCGCACGCCGCTCATCATTTCCGGCCCGCTGGACGACCGTTCCGACCTCTACAACACCATTGACGCCTTCATTCCGCTGCTAACGCCGGAAGATTACGAAATCGATGAGAAGCAGCGTTCGGCCAACTTCTCCGAAGACGGCACCGAAAAGCTCGAAAACCTGCTGCGCCAGGCGGGCCTCTTGAAGGGCGAATCGCTGTACGACGTCGAAAACGTCGCCATCGTCCATCACATCAACAATGCGCTGAAGGCCCACAAGCTCTTCACCCGCGACAAGGACTATATCGTCCGTAACGACGAAATCGTCATCATCGACGAATTCACCGGCCGCATGATGCCGGGCCGCCGTTATTCCGAAGGTCAGCACCAGGCGCTGGAAGCCAAGGAAAAGGTGCAGATCCAGCCGGAAAACCAGACGCTCTCTTCCGTCACCTTCCAGAATTACTTCCGCATGTATACCAAGCTTGCCGGCATGACCGGTACGGCGGCGACGGAAGCGGAAGAATTCGGCAACATCTATGGCCTCGACGTCATCGAAGTGCCGACCAACCTGCCGATCCAGCGTATCGACGAGGACGACGAGGTCTACCGCACCGGCGAAGAGAAGTTCCTGGCGATCATCACCGAGATCAAGGCGGCGCATGAGCGCGGCCAGCCGGTTCTGGTCGGCACGACATCGATCGAAAAATCCGAGCTTCTGGCAAATATGCTGCGCCAGTCCGGCTTTACCGATTTCCAGGTCCTGAACGCCCGTTACCACGAGCAGGAAGCCTATATCGTTTCGCAGGCCGGCGTTCCCGGCGCCGTCACCATCGCCACCAACATGGCCGGCCGCGGCACCGACATCCAGCTCGGCGGCAATGTCGAGATGCGTCTCGAGCGCGAGCTCGAAGGCATGGAGCCGGGTCCGGAGCTTGACGCCAAGGAAGAGGCGATCCGCGCCGAAATCAAGGTGCTGAAGGAAAAGGCGCTTGCCGCCGGCGGTCTTTACGTCATCGCCACCGAACGCCACGAAAGCCGCCGTATCGACAACCAGCTGCGCGGCCGTTCCGGCCGTCAGGGCGACCCCGGCCGCTCGAAATTCTACCTGTCGCTTCAGGATGACCTGATGCGCATCTTCGGCTCCGAGCGCATGGATTCAATGCTGCAGAAGCTTGGTCTCAAGGAAGGCGAGGCCATCGTCCATCCTTGGATCAACAAGGCGCTGGAGCGCGCCCAGAAGAAGGTCGAAGCCCGCAACTTCGAAACGCGCAAGAACCTTCTGAAATATGACGACGTGCTGAACGACCAGCGCAAGGTGATCTTCGATCAGCGCCTCGAGCTGATGGAAGCCGACAATATCGGCGAAACAGCCGCCGACATGCGCAATGAAGTCATCGAAACGCTCGTCGCCAAGCATATTCCTGAAAACGCCTATGCCGAACAGTGGGATATCGCCGGCCTGAAGGCGGGTATCGCCCAGTTCCTGAACCTCGACCTGCCGGTGGAGGAATGGGCGAAGGAAGAGGGCATCGCCGAGGACGACATTCTTCAGCGCGTCACCGAAGCCGCCGACAGATATGCCGCCGAGCGTGCGGAACGTTTCGGCCCGGACATCATGACCTATGTCGAACGTTCGGTCATTCTCCAGACGATCGACCATCTGTGGCGCGAACATATCGTCAACCTCGACCATCTGCGTTCCGTCGTCGGTTTCCGTGGTTACGCCCAGCGCGATCCGCTGCAGGAATACAAGGCGGAAGCCTTCGAGCTGTTCCAGACGCTGCTCGCCAATCTGCGCGAAGCCGTCACCGCCCAGCTGATGCGCGTGGAACTGGTGCAGCAGGAACCGCAGCAGCCGGAACTGCCGGAAATGACCGCCCATCATCTCGACCCCGTCACCGGCGAAGACGAGATGTCACAGGGCGTCCCGGCCGCTTTCGTGCCCGCCGCGGAACGCGATCCGAACAACCCGGCCACCTGGGGCCGTATCGGGCGCAACGAAATGTGCCCCTGCGGCTCGGGCAAGAAATACAAGCACTGCCACGGCGTTTACGAGCAGGCTTAAGCAAAGCCGGAATATAAACGGCGATCGCCCGCAACCTCGGTTGCGGGCGATCGTCTTTGCCGCCGTCATTGCTGTTGACGGATGTAAGCGCTTTCCAATATGGGAGCGCGATCATCTTCCGGAAAATGCTCCCATGGCCCCTCGCGATTTCGCCGCCTATCTCTTTCTCGCGCTTGCATGGGGAATGTCCTTCCTGCTGCTGCTGCATGTGGTTGCGGCCTTCGGCTGGATCGGCGCTGTCACGCTGCGCTCTCTCGTCACCGCCGTCACGCTGTTTCTCATCGCGCGGGCGGCGCGTCGGACACTCGCCTTTTCGGCCGGCTGGCATGCCTTCGCGGTCGTCGGCGCAACGACGGTTGCGGGACAGCTGATCGGCCTTTCTTACGCGACACCGCTGATCGGCACCGCCATGGCCGCCATCCTGGTGGCGACCATCCCGCTTTTTTCCATGCTCATCTCACAGGTCTGGGGTCTTGAGCGCCTCACCAGACAGGGGAGCATCGGCCTCGTCATCGGTTTCGGCGGCATCGTGCTGCTTGTCGGCTTTCCCGCCGTTCCCGTCACCACCGGCTTCATCATCGGCTGCGCTGCCGCCGTCGCCGCCTGCATCTGCGCCGCCTATGGCAGCAATTACGCAAGCCAATACCTCAAGGGCGTGGGGGCCTGGGAAATCACCATCGGCTCCTTCCTGACGGGAGGCATGATGACGCTGCCGCTGCTTCTGGCCGTGCCCCTGCCCGGAACGCCCCGCCTCATCGACTATGGCTACCTCCTCGTCCAGGCGGTGGTGATGAGCGGCCTCACCTATATCACCTATTTTCGCCTGGTCTCGACCATAGGCGCGACCAGGGCGATCAGCGTCGAATTCGCCGTCACCGTCGTGGCGGTTCTGGTCGGCGCTCTGGTGCTCGACGAGCCGCTGTCGCTTCCCCAGCTCTTCGGCGCCGGCATCATCATTTTCGGCTGCGCCCTGGTGCTCGACCTCCTGCCCAGGAAAAAGGCGCCGCCCACCCCTTCCGGCGCATGAAGGGTTTATTAGCTTTTTCCACCAATAGTCGTGTCGGCCGTTGCGGATCACACGGTATCGCGTTTTCGGCGCGGGGGAAAAATGCAGCCGGGCAAGTCAGACTATGAGCATTACTGGGACCCGCTCAGGGCTCTCCTCATGCTTCTCGGCATTCCCTACCACGCCTCCCTGCTCTACAGCCATGCCCTGCCATGGGACATCAAGGACTTCGAAACCAGCCCGTTTCTGAGCGCGCTTGGCGCAGCGCTCGTCACCTTCCGCATGCCGGCGTTTTTTCTGGTCGCCGGATATTTCTCCACCATGGTCATTGGCAAGAAGGGCAAGGGACGCTGGCTCGGACAGCGTTTCCTCCGCCTCGGCGTCCCCTTCATCGTGGCGGTTCTTCTGCTCGGGCCGTTACAGCTGTTCCTGCTGCAATTGGCCGGTATCGCCAGGGGCGATATACCGGCGGACCGGCTGCTTGAGAGCCCTCCCGGTTTGCTGCACCCGAGCGAACAGTGGATCATGCATCTCTGGTTCCTGCCGGCCCTCATCGCCTATTCCGTCCTGCTGGCCGGCCTGCTTTTCCTCGCGCAATGCCGACCGTGGACCCATGCGAGAGACTGGTTCGACAATCTGCGGCAGCGGCACGCCCTTCTGTTTTTCGCCATGCTCTGCCTCTTTCCCATATTGTGGGAGGTGACGGTCTATGGATCCGGCCTGCTGGCGGCTGGAAGCGGAAACAGGTTGCTTGTTCTTTATGAGCGCGCTTCCGATCCGTATGCGCGTTATCTGCCATTCTTCCTCGTCGGCGCATTGCTTCAGCGTGATCGGGTTCTTTTCCATCGCTTTCGCCAGACCGGACCTCTCACGGCCATTGTCGCTGCGGCAGCCATCGGGGCGGCGGTGACCCTGCGCCTGCAAAATCCCTTCTCAAACTCGGCCCTGCTGGTGCTGGTTTCGGCGATCGCGGCAGTGGCGGCGAGCCGCCTGCTGATCGATCTCGCCTGCCGTTATTTCGACAGGCCGAGCCGGCTTGCCAGACGCATGACGGACGCCTCCTTCACCATTTACCTGTTTCATCATCCGCTGGTTTACGCCTTCGGTACGCTCTTCATTTTGATCGCGCTGCCGCCGATACTGGAATTCGCCATCATCGTCGCAGCCACCACCGCAACCGCCTATCTGCTGCACCAGGCGATACGCCGCAGCACGCTTGCCCTTTTCCTGTTCAACGGCATTCGCAGGCCAACAAAAGCTGATGGTGTCGGGACACAGTTCCCCAGCTCCCAAACCCTTCGTTAAGGATAAAGCGCCTATACTCGGCCTGCCTATTCAACTGGAAATGATGGCGTGTGGATCATGGCTATCCTCAACACGGCGGAAAAAGCCTTACCCGCAGGTCTGCGCGCCAAACTTGCGCCGCTGGTGGCGAAAGTCGCCGTCATCGGCCTCGGGGGCGACGATGTCTCCCGCGCCCAGCGCATGGCGCTGGTTGCCTTCGCGGTGCGCATCGTCAGCGCCGGCATTGCCTTCCTGTCGCAGATCATCCTCGCCCGGCTGATGGGTGAGTTCGAATATGGCCTGTTCGCCTTTGTCTGGGTTCTGGTCATCCTGTTCGGTAATCTTTCCTGTCTCGGCTTTCATACCACCGTCATCCGCTTCCTGCCCGGCTATCGCCTGGAGGAAGCCCATGACAAGATCATGGGGCTGACCTCGACAGCCCGTGTCTTCGCCATGCTGTCCGCAAGTGCGCTGGCGCTTTGCGGTTTCGTATTCCTGTATGTCTTCGGTGAGCGCATCGCCGCCTATTATCTCATTCCCGTTTCGCTGGCGCTTTTCACCCTGCCCATGGTGGCGCTGGGCGACGTGTTGAACGGCACGGCCCGCGCCAATGGCTGGGCCGTTTCCGCGCTCAGCCCCACCTATATCGTCCGCCCGGTGCTGATCCTGCTGTTCATGCTGGCGGCAATCGCTCTCGGTGCCGACAAGACCGCGACGACGGCCATGCTCGTGGCGCTTCTCGCCACCTATGTCACCACGATCTGTCACTTCGCCTTCCTCAATCGCCGGCTAAACCAACATTTCCGCAGCGTCGCCCGCAGGGTCCATTTCCGACACTGGATCAAATTCGCCTTTCCGGTCTTCCTGATCGACGGCATCGGTTTCCTCATGACCAATTCCGATGTGGTGATCGTCGGCCTTTATCTGCCGCCGGATCAGGTCGGCATCTATTTCGCTGCGGCAAAAACCATCGTGTTGATGCAATTCGTGTTTTTCTCGGTGCAAGCGGCCGCGGCGCCGCGTCTGGCCGCCCTGATTTCGGCCAATGACAGGCAGGGCCTTTCCGGTTTCGCCAGCCAGGCCGCGCGCTGGGCTTTCTGGCCATCGCTTGCCGTCGGCGGCGTGGTGCTGCTGGCCGGGCCGTTTCTGCTGTCGCTGTTCGGTCCCGGCTTCGTGCAGGGATACGAGCTGATGTTTTTCCTGTTTGCGGGCTTCCTCGCAAAAGCGATGATCGGTCCGGGAGAAACGCTGCTGAACATGGCCGGCAAACAAAAATTGTGCGTTGTGCTTTATATTATCATCTTCGGTTGCAACATTGCACTCAACATGGCGCTCATTCCGGTCTATGGTCTGGCAGGGGCTGCGGCAGCGGTCGCGATAGCCATGTGCATAGAAGCTGTGCTATTGCATATTGCCATTCGCCGCACACTCGGGATCGTCCTTTTTGCCTTCAACGATCCCCGGGCGGGTCAAGACACTGGGAAGGCGGTGTAACGATAAGCATGTCCAGCGATCCAAAGAATCCGGACTTTCAGGACCCGCGCATCGCGGCGCTGATGGCGTCTGCGGAGCGTGACCGCCCCGTGGCCGACAGCAGCCGGCGTGTGGGGCGCGACGGCCGGGAGTTCTGCATCTATCCGGGTCAGCTCGGTTACGACATGCAGGAAGAACTCGACTTTCTGTCCAACCGCGTCATGGAGGCCAATGTCTTCTTCACCGGCCGGCTTCTTGCACCCGCCATGCCGCGTATCGACGACAAATCCGTGCGCTTCGCGCTTATCCGCGATGAGAACGGTGCCCGAAGCCGCATGCGGTTTCTGATGCCGTTTACCGTGGAGAAGCCGGGCTTTTCCATCGGTCCCTCCATTATTCGCGTCTGGGCCAATCCCTTCGGGCCGCTCGGGACGCCGCTGGTCGATACCGAGGGCGCCGCCGAGACGCTCGATAATCTTTTCGACGCGCTTTCCGATCGGGACATGCGCCTGCCGAATGTCCTGGTGCTGCCGGATGTGCGGCTGGAGGGGCCTTTTGCCCGGATGTTCAGGGCAATCGCGCTCAGCCGCAACCTGCCGGTGACAACGACGGGGCACTATCATCGGCCAATGCTGGAAAGCCTGCTCGACGGCAGGGCCTATCTGCAGAACGCCCTTGCCCCACACCATTTGCGGGAAATGCGCAGGCAGTGGCGCCAGCTCGAAAGACTGGGGGCGCTCTCCTACAGCGTGACCCGCCAGCCCAAAGACGTGCGTTACCGCATGGAGGAATTCCTGGCGCTGGAGGCCAGCGGCTGGAAAGGCCGCAAACGCACGGCACTGGTCAACGACCGCTATCGCGCCGCCTTCGCCCGCGAGGCGATCACCAATCTGGCCGAAGCCGATGCGGTGCGCATCCACACCATCGATCTCAACGGCAGCGCCATCGCGTCGATGGTCGTCTTCATTACGGCCGGTGAGGCTTACACGTGGAAGACCGCCTTCGACGAGGCCTATGCGCAATTTTCACCCGGCAAGCTGTTGGTGCAGAAACTGACGGACTGGCACCTGGACGACGCCAATATCCTGCGGAGCGACAGCTGCGCGGTGCCCGACCATCCGATCATGAGCCGTTTCTGGCAGGAGCGGCAGGAAATGGGCACATTGGTCGTCGGGCTGAGCCAGAATAGCGACCGCGACGTGCGCCAGGTTTCCACACAGGTGGACATGTATCGCAACACGCGCAACCTCGCCCGCAGCCTGCGGCAGAAGATTCTGTCCTTCGGACGCAAGGGCGCTTGAAAAAACGGAGGACGCCGGCGGGGCGCCCTCCGGATTTACCGCATGCGACCGTCAGCGCGAGGCCGTGCGGATCATCTTGCACAATTGCGTCAGCGCAGCGTCGTATCCGCCGCCGAGAATCTCGGCGCAACGGCGGGCGAGCCTGATCTGCTCGGTCCGCGACATGTCATTATAAGCCTGAATGGCGTTGCGCATGGCGCCGGGAGACATCGTTCCCGAACCGCCGCCGGGATTGGAGGGGCTTGCGGGATTTCCGGGCGTGCCGCTCGATCCAGAGCCGCCGATGCCCAGGCCGACGCCAAGGCCGAGACCACTCGATCCGCCCACATTGGCCCCGACATTGGCATTAATGCCGCTCGAACCGCCGACCGAGGCCGTGGCACCCGCATTGACGCCGCTCGAACCACCAACCGACGCGTTGACATCGGCATTGACCCCATTGCTGCCGCCGACGGACGCGTTGACATCCGCACCCAGTCCGCCGCCGCTTCGGCCGCCGACATCGGCGCTGGCATTGACGCCGCTGCTGCCGCCAACGGAGGCATCGACCCCGAGCCCGCCGCTGCCATTGCCGCCGACACTGGCATTCACCCCGTTTTCGCCGCCGATGCCGATATCCAGCGCATGCGCGTTGACCGGTAGAATCAGACAGGCCGACAATAATAAATTGCGAGAAAGCGCCCTCATAATTTCCTCCCTATGAGTTTGGCTTCTCCCGCCCCGCGTGGACATTCCACCCCGACATTATAATTCAATTAGCAATTGCGTATATTCTGATTTATTAGAGGAGACTAATATTACCTTAACGTCGCAGCGGCATCCGTATCGGGACGGCACGGCCGCACCCTGCCGCGGCATCCCCCGCGTCTACGCCGATGCCAGGTAACGGCGCAGGCCATGGCATCGGCAAACACGCCAAATTCACAGCTTTGGGGTTGCACGCATGGCCTCGACCATGATAGACGCCGTGGCATTACCACCGTTGCCCCAATGGCGGAATTGGTAGACGCGCCGCACTCAAAATGCGGTTCCGAAAGGAGTGCTGGTTCGATCCCGGCTTGGGGTACCATTTCCAAAATCGCTTTGACTTCCTGCGTGTTACCCTTGGATTCCCAGGAAACCCGATTGTGCGAACCGTCTTCCGGCACGCTCACGAAAGCTTGCTTGCAGGCCGCCTTTTCTGACCGGGCTTTCATTTGCCAGATGCAAAGGACTGGATTAGACGAGTCCCGTAACATCCGCTTTGACCGGCGACTTAATTTCGCCATCACGCCCGCCTTTTTGAAAGTCCGTTCAGGATATCTGCTTCTTCGCGAAGTTTGGGGAAAACATCATGGCCAATGCAACGACTGCCGACAACAGCCGCACGCTCGCCGCGCTTGCGGTGACGGCGGGAATGATCTTTACCGTCGGCTCCGCCCTCGGTTTCCAGCATATTGGCGGTTACACGCCCTGCGCCCTGTGCCTGCTGCAGCGCGATCCTTATTATTACGCCATTCCGC
Organism: Agrobacterium sp. NPDC089420; assembly: GCF_044900305.1. Taxonomy (NCBI): domain Bacteria; kingdom Pseudomonadati; phylum Pseudomonadota; class Alphaproteobacteria; order Hyphomicrobiales; family Rhizobiaceae; genus Agrobacterium; species Agrobacterium sp. NPDC089420. Next base: position 26,069 of record NZ_JBJDMY010000019.1, read on the forward strand.
TGGGCATATTGGCCATTGCGACCAGCGTCTTCAAACTGCCGACCCAGATCACACGGCTGCTGCTTGCCCTCATCGGCGTGGCGATGCTGATCGGCGCCGGGCTGGGCGTCTATCATGCCGGCGTCGAATGGGGTTTCTGGGAAGGCCCGATCACCTGCGCCACCGGGGCTCCGTCCATCACCACCAATGCCGGCGACCTGCTGGGCAATCTCAATGCCATCAAGGCCCCCTCCTGCAATGATGCAGCGCTTCGGGTGCTCGGCCTTTCCTTCGCAGGCTGGAATGTCATCGCAAGCGTTGCACTTGCGGCCATCGCCTTTTTTGGCGCGAGCCGTAAAAGCCGGTAAACGGAAAACCGCCTTGCAGTCCTGAGGGGTCAGGGCTGCAGTTCGGTATCCCAGTAAAGATAGTCCATCCAGCTTTCGTGCAGATAGTTGGGCGGGAACAGCCGCCCGTTATTGTGCAAATCCTGAACCGTCGGCTGGAAGGGCTTCTGCGCCGGGAACATGCCCGCCTGCTTGGGAAGCTTGCTGCCTTTTTTAAGGTTGCACGGAGAACAGGCCGCCACGACATTGTGCCAGGTGGTTTCGCCGCCATGCGCGCGGGGAACCACGTGGTCAAAGGTGAGGTCGTCGCGCGAGCCGCAATACTGGCATTCGAACTTGTCCCGAAGGAAAACGTTGAAGCGCGTGAAGGCGGGGTTGCGGGTGGGCTGCACATAGGTCTTGAGGCTGACGACACTCGGCAGCCGCATGGAAAAGCTAGGGGACGACACCGCGTGATCATATTCTGCAATGATGTTCACACGGTCGAGAAAAACAGCCTTGATCGCGTCCTGCCAGGACCATAACGACAAGGGATAATAACTCAGTGGCCTGTAGTCTGCGTTCAGAACGAGCGCCGGCAGGGCCTGTGGGGAAACTGCAATCGTCAAGGGCTTCTCCTGAGCGATTCGGCATCTGCACTTGTATATTAGGTCCGTTGTTACAGGATTGTGAAGCCTATAAATGCAGCGGAGAAGAGCTTAATTTTTCAGCGGGAAAAAGGCCCTTTTATGTTCCGGCCCGCCTGTCTGAAGGCATGGCGCCCGGTGGCGGCGCAACAGCGGCACGATGGCGATTCGCCTCTTCGTGCGACGTCGAATCCTTCTCCCATTCGACGTGGCATTGATGATATAATCATCCCGGCGGGCGATACAAAAACGGAGCGCCGGAAGCCCGCCATTCGCTCCACCATCGGGAGAGGCGGCATGGTTTCGCGCCGGTATCTATCGACGGCATTGCGGACCGGACTGGCGGCGGGCCTATTCGTCTTCGCCGCAGGCCCGGCCGTCGTGGCGCATGCGCAGCAATATCAGAATTTCGAAGTGACGCCGGACGGGCATGGCGGCGGGCAAGGCACGATCGGGAGGCGCAATTTCGAGGTCTACCGCAATTATGACCGGCCGCCGGCCAACCGCGCCGCGCCTGATACACGACGGGAGCGTGGAAATCCCGTGCCGCAACAAAGCTGCATTGTCGATGCCCAGGGGCAAACCCGCTGCAAATGACATCCGGCACGTGCCGCGCTTGCCGTCACCGTCAACCGGGCGGCAACAAAATTCAATTTCGTTAAAAAGCAATCTATCGACTTAAACGGCCCGCAAGAAAGGGCGGCTATGGTGCCAGGCACAAGAAAACAACTGTGCAGGGGCAAAGACATGGCGAAGAAAACATTCCGTCTGGCGAAGACTTTGGCCATCGCCGCTGGCGTGGCGGCAAGCATTGCAACGGCCGCGTCGGCCATCCCGCTCGGCGGCCTGGCGAAGAACCCGGCGGCCTCACGGCCCGGCCAGTTCATGACGACAACCCGTCCGACCATCGCGCCCATCGCCTTCGCGAAATTCTGCGACAATGCCGCCGACCAGTGCATCCGGATCGGCGATCGCGATACCGTCGAGCTGACGAAACAGAAGCGTGCGGAACTTCAGCGCATCAACGCCGAGATCAATACGGCGATAAGCTATGTTGGCGAATTGGACGGCGAGGACGAATGGAAGCTGAACCCGGCAAGTGGCGATTGTGACGACTACGCGGTGACCAAACGGCAACGCCTGCTACGCGCCGGCTGGCCCTCGGGCGCCCTGCGCATCGCCACCGCCCGCACTCCGACCGGCATCGGCCATGCGGTTCTGGTCGTCAGCACCAGCCAAGGCGATCTGGTGCTGGACAACCGCACCAATGTGGTCAAACCCTGGAAATCGGTGGACCTGAAATGGATCAAGATCCAGTCGCACGAAAACCCGCGCGTCTGGCTGAAGCTCTAGATCCCGGAAGCGCGGAACCATATGTTTCGCGTATGAAAGACGCCTTCTTCTGACGCCGAGCGGAAGCAATCCGTTTCGCGCAAACCGCCTCCGGCAGCCTTGTTCGAAGGCTGCCCTGGCGACGGCATGATCCCGGCGCCGGAGCAATCCCGGCGGGTCACAGGGCATCCGCTTTCAGCGCTCTTGACCTGATGCAGGAGAGACAGTATCGGCAGCTATGCCCAAGGTGCTCAACTGGATTCGCGGTCGCAGACAGCCAGCCTCCCGAGATGACCGGAGGCGGCGCAGAATAGACCTTGGCGACAAGCCGGCCTCCTTTCCGATTTATGCCATTGGCGACGTGCATGGCAGCCTTGATCTGCTCTTGCAGGCGGAGCGAAAAATCCTCGCGGATCTGGCGGGCAACCCCTCCCCCGCTCTTGTCGTTCTTTTAGGAGATTATGTTGATCGCGGGCGCGATTCCTGCGGCGTTCTGGAGCATCTGCTGCAGCCACCACCCGCGCCGCTGCGCCGCATTGCGCTTTGCGGCAATCACGAGCAGCTTTTCGGCGACTTCCTTGAAAATCCGCAGGACAACATGCACTGGCTCGATTTCGGTGGCCGCCAGACGCTTCTGTCCTATGGGGTCGACTTCGATTATTTTCTGCAAAAGGGCCGCCTGCGGCTCCAGCCGTTCAAGGATGCCCTGCTTGGCGCAATCCCGCAGACCCATCGTCAGCTGTTATCCAACCTGCCGATCTGTGCCCGCGTCGGGCCTTACATCTTCGTGCATGCCGGTTTGCGGCCGGGCGTGCCGCTCGAGGGGCAGACCGACGAAGACATGTTGTGGATCCGCGAACCTTTTCTTTCGCGCGGCGCGGGACTGGACCTCATCGTCGTCCATGGCCATACGCCGGTGACGGAACCGGAAACCGGGCCGCAACGGATCGGCATCGACACCGGCGCTTTCACGACGGGCCGGCTGACGATCTTGAAAATTCTGGAGTCGGGTCTCTCGATCATCGCATAGGCGCGGGTTGCGCGTTCCAGCCCATCGGACTGTAACCCGCCGGCAACATGTCGGCCAAATATACTGATCCCCTGTCGACGGCCGCGATTTGCCTTCCTTCCCCACGTAAAATACCCTTAAAAAGATGAGCGCTTGAAGAGCGTGGCATATTTCAAGACATTCATACTTTATTTTAAATATTGAACACGACCCGTCGATACCGCCAGAAGTCGATCGATAGATGCCGCAGCGGCAAACCATGGGCAACGGACAGGTTTCGGGGTGTAGCAGGTCGTGAAACACTGATTTGCAAGAGGCTTCATGCGTTATTCCATTCTCATCCCGGCCTTCAATTCGGAAAGGAAGCTGGCGCGGACCTTGGACAGCCTGTGCCGGCAGAGCTTCACGGACTGGGAAGCCCTGATCATCGATGACGCCTCCACGGATGGAACCGCGGCGCTGGCCGAGGCCTACGCCATGCGCGACAGCCGCTTTCAGGTCGTCCGCCGGCCAGGCAATGCAGGCCCCGCCGCCGCCCGCAACGCCGGTATCGAGCTTGCCCGCGGCGAATGGATCGCTCTTCTCGATGCGGACGACGCCTATTTGCCCGACAGGCTGAAAAGACTGACGGAAATCTCCGAACATGCCGGCCTCGACATGGTCGCCGACAATCTCCTGCTTTACGATCTCGTTGCCGACAGCATTGTCGGCCCGGCCTTTTCAGCGGACTGCGCTCTTTCCAAATGGACGATCGAGAACCTTTGCGAAAACGACGGGCCGGGCCGGCAAAGCCACACCGGATGGTTGAAGCCGGTCTTCCGCAGACGCCTGCTTGAGGAGAACAACCTTCGCTATCGCGACGCCTTCCGTGTCGGCGAGGATTTTCTTCTTTATGCGGAGTTGATGCTGACCGGCTGCAGAGCCGCTATCCTCAACGAGGCGCTCTATCTCTATACAACGCCAACCGGCGCGGTATCCGGACAGCGCTCCACGTCCCAGACAGTCGTCAACAACGCACAGCTATTGGCGTCGAGCGACATCCTCATCGGCATGTTGCCGCAAGGCGACCAGCGGCGTGAGGCCCTGCTCGGGCGCAGGGCACGCATCAAGACTGCGCATTATCGAGAGCCGTTGAAAGCCGATATGGTGCGCCTTTATAAAAGCCGGAAACTCCTGTCACTCGCGGCAAGGACCATCCGGCATCCCGCTGCGTTTCGCGATATCCTGCTCGCGCAGCCACCGGTCCCGGGTCCTGAAAAATTGCGGGCGCTGCCGTTTTCGTGAGGCGGTGAACGGTGCCGGCAGCAACCGTCGCGCCGCGGCGTCAGCCGCGCGACAATATTTTGCGCAATTCTCCAACGCATGTCCTCGCGACAGTGGGCATGCCGGCATAAATCAACGCGGCATAAACACAGACGCCCATGGCAACCAGGGCCGCCAGAGAAACGGCCGGTGGCCAATGCCCGTCGATCATCAGCCCCGCCACGCAGACAGACGCGCCCATGATGATGGAGGCGCCCAGCGGTATTGCGACGACCTTGATGATTTTTCCGAATTCGACGCCGCCATGACGCTGGGTGTAGACAATACCCAATGGCCAGACGCCATAGACTTTTGCCACATGCGCCCAGGCCACCGGATAAAGGCCGAAGGGTGCGGCAAGGAAGCTCAGGCCGATACCGGCCAGCAATTGCAGGATCGATATTTTCAGATTGAGTTCCGGCCGCTTGATCGCCGCCAGCACACCCCAGGTAAAGGATTCCACCACGAAGGGAATGGCGATGAGGCAAAGGATTTGCAGGACGGGAACCGCTGGTTTCCAGTTCTCCCCGAACAGCACCGGAATGAATAGCGGCGCAACGGCCGCCATGCCGGCGAAACAGGGAAAGGCCAGCAGGCCCGAAAAACGGATGAAACCGAGGCAGGCCTCTTCAACCGATCCTTTCTGCGCATGGGCCTGAGAATAGGTCGCCATGGCCACCGAACCGAATGGAATGACGGCGAACTGGCTGACGAGGTCGATACAGCGCCAGCAAAGCCGGATATAACCAACCGCAGCGGGCGTCAGGAACATTGCCGCGATAAGCTCCTGGAGCCGCAGATTCATGGCCAATAAAAAACTGGCCGAGAAAATTCTGGACCCGAAACGCCATTGGTCCGCCGCATAATGCCTGAGGAAACGCCGGCGCGGCACCCAGCCGGACGCAAGCCAGTTCAGGACCGTGGTAACGATGCTGGCGATCAGCCGCTGGGCCACCATCGCCCACACACCCCATCCCTGAAGGGCAAGAATGATCGCGATGGCGCCGGCGGCCATGTTGGAAAAAATCGCCCGCATGGCGAGCTTGCGGAATGCGAATTCACGCTGCAGCCGGGCCTCATGGATGCTGCCGGCGCCCATGATGAAGAGCACGGCCGACAACGCCATCAATACCGGACCGAGTTCGGCAAGTCCGAACAGAACCGCAAGAAGAGGAGCGGCTGCTGCAAGCAGCGCGCATAACGCGCCGCCCCAGGCGAGGGAAAACCAGAAGGCGGTATCGGCATAATCTTCTTCCAGCTGCGGACGCTGCAGCACCGCCTCCGGCAAACCGCCGCGGGCGATGACAAGAATAATGTCGACAAAAACCGTTGCGATGGCGACGAGGCCAAATTCATCCGGCGTCAGCAGACGCGCGAGAATGAGAAAAACCGCAAAGGACAGGAAGACATTGCCATAACCGCCGACAGCGCTCCACAAGGCGCTTGTCACCGAACGTCTTTCCAGCCCCGGAGCATCATCCTTCGTTTTCAGCATTTGCACGCCCCAAGCGGCCGAGGCGACGCTTCATCCAGGGCCGCCGGACAAAGGGCCGTCATGCCGCCGCTGCCCTGCTTTTCGCCAGCACGTCCTCATAAAGCTTCACATAGTTCTCGCCCACCCGGCGCGAGGTGGATTCCTCGACGATGTTCCCGAAATCGGCTTCCGTCGGCAATTCTTCGCGCGACAGCGTCAGCACGCGGCGTATGCGCGCAGCGAGGTCCGTGGCGTTGCCCGGTTCGAACAGCCAGTCGTGATTGGTCTCGCCGATCAACTCCGGAATACCGCCGGAGGCGGCGCCGATGACCGGCACGCCCATGGCGTAGGCCTCATAAATCGTGCGCGGCGAAGGTTCGGCCCAGAAGGAGGGGACGATGAGGACGTCGATCTCTTCGAAAAACTCCTTCGGCCTCGCCCAGCCGATAAACTCGATCGGCAGGTCGCCCGCCTGCGCCTTGAAGCGCTCGATGGAATCATCCATCGCATGGCCGGCAACCAGACAGCGCCAGTCGCCGCCGCCGATTTCCTTAAAAGCATCGACCATATTGCCGACGCCTTTTTCGGTGTTGATACGGCCGATATAACCAAAGGTCAGCGGCCGGCCCACCCGGTCGATCCGCCGCCGCGCGACGGGATCCCCCTCCGGAACCGTGCAGGAATAAAAGATGACGCGGCGCAGGCTTTCCGGAATGTGATGAAAAAGCCCGTGATTGACGTGAGTCTTGAGGATTTCCGTACCCACGCTTGCGACCGCGCCGATATAACGCTGGGTAAATTTCTTGGTGAAGTTCACCGCCTGACAACCCAGATGGATGTGTTCGCAGGGTTTGCCGCCCTTGAACATGGCGGCATTGCCGCACAAGAGGTCATATTCGCAGATCGTATGGACGATCGGGATGCGGCGCTTATGCGCGGCCCGCCACACCAGCGTCGTCACGTCCAGCAGCGAGTGGGTGTTGAGAACGTCCGGTTTGAAATCGTCAAGAACGGCTTCGAACTGCTTCTCGACATTGAAGTTCCATTGCTGCTTGAGCTTCTGCATACGCCTTTGCTGTGGCGTATACTGTGGCCAGTCCTCAAGCCAGAAATCATTGTTGTGAAACATGCGGTAAACGCTGACGCCGTTGCGCACCGTCTTCGGTTCGGCCTGCCGCTCAATGCAGGCCGCGCCAACCGTATGTCCCATGGAGACGAGCTCCTCGGCAAGATGCTCGACCGAGCGTTCGCAACCGCCGACGATATGGGGCGGATAAAGGCTGCTGAGATGGAGAATTCGCATGCGGATACGCTCTATTTTCCTTCATAAAAATTTCTGTCTCCACTCCGGTCCGCGCCCCAACCCAAGCTCACACGCCTGGCTGTACGCCTGAAAAATAGACCGGTGGATGTAATGCCTAAAAAATCAACGTCAAAATATCGGAACTAAAAAGCACCGAAATCACCGGCATTTCAAGTGATTTTTTTGCGACGCGGCGGAATCAGCGCCGTATTGCAAAAAATAACATCCATTGATACTCATATTCACATATATGCGGGCAGCCTGCGCAAACACGGGTCGCCACCAATTTTACGACTTCATTTTACTTAATTTTATATTGGAAATGTGGATTTAATGACGTCTGACAGCGGCACAAAACCCGCAAGAAACTATAATCTCGACATGTTGCGGGGCCTCGCCGCGGTTTGCGTCGCCTATTCGCACCTGATCCTGAAGATGCACAACCGCGGTGAAACGGATGTGCTGACGCGCGGCCTTTTCAGCGCAACGAAGGTGTTTCTCGATGTCGGGAAACTCGGCGTGATCGTGCTGTTCGCCTTGGGCGGCTATTTCATCCTGTCATCGCTGCAAAATGCCGCCCGCCGATATCAGAGACCGCTGACCGCTTTCCTGCTGCACCGGTTTTTCCATCTTTATCCGGCCTATTGGCTTTCGCTCCTGTTCGGCGTGCTTCTGCCCTGGGACGATCCCGGCAGGATATTTCCAGCCGAGGTGGTGGCCATCAATGCGACGATGCTGCAGGGATTTTTCCTGACGGAAAATGTCATGGGCCTTTATTGGACCCTGCAGATCAACCTGACTTTTTATGCGATCTGCGCCCTGCTTTTCCTCGTCGGCCGCGCCGGCGATTTACGCGTCGTGACGGCGGCGACTGTTGCATTTTTCGTTTTTGCAGCGCTCATCTCGCTGATACGATACAAGTTCGGCATCAAGATGCCGGTTGCGCTGCCGCTCATGGTCGGCGTGTGTTTTCTGGCGTCGCTGTGGAAGGCGTCAAACGCCGGGCGCGACAGGGACAAGAGCCGATATGCGTGGATCGCCATCGGCGCGTTTTACGCGCTGCTCTTGCCCATCTGCCTCCTGGCTTATTCCCATGATTACGGCTTTGAGGAAACCTGGTATCGTTATACGATCAGTTATGGGACGGGCATGACGATTTTTCTGGCGGTCTCGGCAATGAAACGGCCGCTTCTCAATCGGCTGTCACCGCTCGGTAGCGCAAGCTACACCATTTTCCTGTGTCATCCGTCCGTTTATGCCGCCCTCGACAGGATCGGCTTTACCCCCACCGCGACCTCTCTCCCCCCATCCGTCATTCTGATCTGTTCGGTCCTCTGCGCCATCGCAAGCGGGTTGATTATCGATCGCGTCGTCCTGAAACCGGTGTTTGCCTGGGGCGAGAGTGTCGTCAGCGCGGTTTCCGGCCGACATCTGAATGCAACGTTCGCCCGCTAGACCAAAGCCGTAAAGCGAGCGGTCCGGTTTTGGCGGATATCGCATCAGGAGGCGCAAATGAAAGAAGACATGCACTTGGCCGCGCCCCTCATGACCCGGCGCGCATTGCTTTCGGCGGCGTCTTTCGCCCTTGCCGCGACGGGTGGCCTGCGTCCTTCCCCGTCGCAGGCCCAGACGGATGTTGCCGCCAGCACGGACGCTTTTCTCGACAGCGTCGGGGTATGCGGGCATTTCGCCCGCCCCCGTGGGATCTATCCGGAAAAATTCCAGCACATCCTGCCCGAACTGGAAGCTCTCGGCGTGCGCCATCTGCGTGACGAGGGGTTTATTGCGGCGGGAGACAGCCGCAACACCCCCGCCTTCCAGCGGTTGCGCCAGATCGTCGCCGCCGGCATCCGCCTCACAATCATCTGCTATGACGATCTCAATCCCTACTTCGCCACCCCGCTGGACAGGCTGGCGGCGTTCTACGACTGGTGTGACGGCGGCATCGAGATTTTCGAAGGCAGCAACGAACCTGTCCTCACCTCCGATCCGCAGAACGCCCCACGCCTTTCGGCGCGACACCAGGCAGCCCTGTACGAAGCCGTTCGTTCAGATCCGGGCCTGAACGCCGTGTCCGTCGCCGCGCCGAGCTATGTCCTGACCAACCGGGCGCTCGCCTCAGATCTGGCGCAGGTCTGCCAGTACGGCAATATTCATCCCTATGCCGGAATGGAACATCCCGAAACCACCGGGCCGGGCGCCCTCTCCAAATCCCTCGCCGCCTCGGCCCATATCGCCGCCGGGCGACCGACGCTCGCCACCGAAATCGGCTACCATACCTCGCTCCAGACCCAGAGCTTTCATTTCCCCGTCACCGAAAGCATCAAGGCGCGCTACATGCCGCGCATGCTTTTATGGTGCTTCCTCAGCGGAATCCGCAGAACCTACATTTATGAAATCGTTTCCAGCTTCGCCCAGGACGAGACCAATCCGGAATCGTCCTTTGGCCTGCTGCGCCATGATCTGAGTCGCACGCCCGCCTACGGAGCGGTTCGCGCCCTTCTTTCTCTCTGCACGGCGAAACGGCAGACCAAGCCGGCCGACCGCCGGCTGGCCTTCCTCGACAGCGTTTCCGAAAGAGTGTCCCTGCAGCTGACGAGACCCGATGGCGCCCTGCTTGTGCCGGTATGGCTCGCGCTCCCTGGCTGGCAATGGCCGGCCCGGATCGAAAACCCGCCGGCCGAACGCCCGGTCGCCTTCTCGGTGACCGGCCCCCATGACCAGATCATCGCGCATCGCTTCAACGACGACGGCTCCGTCAGCCGACACGCCATTCCGCGCGAGGACGGCCGTTACCGGTTTTCCGTCAGTGACCAGCTGACGGTTCTTGAGGTCTTCTGAGTGGGGGAAGTCCTCCCCTTTCCGATTGTTCGCGGGCGGCCTGTGTAAGCGGACAGTTCAGAAACGAAAATACCACCGCCGGATACCCGAAGCCCCCTTTGGTTCAACGGGTCAATGTTGAAGGGAAACACGCCTAACGCCATCTCTTTTCCGGTAGGCCTGATTAATCGGCGCCTCGATAAACCGATATGACGCCAGACCGAATAAAGTGGTCAATCCCAGAGCCAGACAGCTCGTGAGAACCAATGACGGGAAGCCAGCTATTCCTGTCATGCCAACAGCCTTCATCGATATCTGAATCATTAGATTGTGAACGAGATAGATCGAGTAGCTGGCATTCCCCAAAAGCACCAGGAACCAATGCTTGGCGACGTGACCGTTCTGTTCGAGGAAAACCAAACCCGCAACCAGCAGTAATCCAGCAACACCCCATGTCATGGGCCGCAGTATATTATTGTTATAGAGATTAAATCCCGTACTCGTGGCAACGATGACTAGGCCTCCCAACGCAATAAGAAACCACGCTGCCCGTGGCCCGAGAGCAGCCGGTTTGCCCCGTCTCGCACAAAAAAATGCCCCAAAGGCAGCACCCAGCGCAAAATCGAGGATCACGGGGCTGCTGTAATATTCAAGATAGTCGTTGAAATGAAAAAACAGGCCGGCAGCGACGAAAGCAAACAGGGAAAATACAAGGAAAAATATCCTGAGATAGAATCGCCGTACAATCATCAGCAAAGAAAATACCGCATAGAAGAACATCTCATAGTTCAATGTCCATCCGACAGATAAGATGGGCTCCCAAAAACCCGCCCGCTGAAAGGGTATGAAAAACAAAGATTTCCAAATGTAGCTCGGCTGCAAATCCATGACCCCCAAAGGACGGGCGCCCAGAAGAAAAATACAGACTATTACCAAAGTCATGATCCAATATATCGGAACGACTCTCACGATTCTGTTCGTTAAAAATCTGACCGGGTCGGCGTCCTTTTGATAGGTCGTCACAACCATTATAAATCCACTCAGGACAAAGAATATATCCACGCCGGAAGCGCCCGTTTCGTATTTCCTTACGCCTGGAAATACACGGTCAATCAACGGCATCAAATGATGAAAGAATACCAAAAGCGCCGCGATCGTCCGCAATACCTGAAGATTTACTATCATCAATAAAACCCAAAATAATTTTGAATAAATAAATTATATATTATCGATATCCGTCACCGCATAAAACCATAACAACGAGACAATACGGCTGATGGGTATTTTTGCGGGATCGCCCAAGGGACAAGATAGATACACATAAAAGAACAGAGAAGTGAAGCCCGCACCTTGCGCATGGCAAGAACACGGTCGGCTTTAACGGCGGCTGAACGGTGGTAGCTCGACGTTTCCTTCCTTCGACTTGAAAACGGAGCGAGGCAATCGCGCAGGAAGGGAGCGATGAAGAATCAATTTTCCGACAACCTGTTCAACGGACTGCCGGTTAAGGATAATGAAGAGTTCCAATCGACAAGTTATTTTAACACTTGATACTTGGCATGGGCTATGCGATTTAAAGGAAACATTTTACGTGCTGGCTAACCACGTTCGGCATTTTGCGTATTTAAATTCGTATTTTTATTAATTTGGAGATTTGTGATGTCTCGCCTTCGTAATGGCTCGGCGCTCACCGGTGCGATACTGATCGCCAGCATGGTTCTTTTTTCCGCAACAGCCAATGCCCAGAACGTGGATGCTGCACCTGTGGCTGCCCCGCAGCAGACGCCGCCTGTCGAAAGCGTTACGGCAGGCGCGCCGGTCAAGGCTGCGGATGAAACCGCGGCTGCCTTCCTCGCCCGCGTCAACAGCACCAGCCCGGATATGGTGACCCTTGCCGCTGCGGAGCTGTTCAAGCAGTCTCCGACGCAAGCAACGGTCAAAGACCTCATCGCCCTGGCTTCCGGCACCGATGCGGCGGGTGCCGATCTGACGGGGAAGGTGGCGAGCGGGTTTCCGATCATCGCCGTTTCGACCAGCGCGGCACAGCTTTCCGAACAGCTTTCCGCTCTGGTTCTGAGCGATTCGAGCCAGTTGCCCACCATCGTCGCATTGGCTCAGAAGGTCGCCAACAAGGACTTCTCCGAAGTTGTCGGCGAAGGATTGGCGCTCGCCTATTCCACGGCGATGCAGAACGGCAATACGATCCTTGCGGCCGCGATCCAGCTGCAGACGAAGGCGGCGGGCGTGCCCTCCGATCTCCTCATCGCCTTTAGCGAGAATATTGAAGGAACGGCTGCCGGCCCGGCGGCCGCAGCGCCTGCGGCGGCAGCGGCGGCCTCGCCGATCGGCGGCGCCGGTTCCTCGCCCGCCAGCGACAACAGCGTCGGCGGCTCGGCCACCACGGCCAGCCAGACCGGCAGCGGCTCTGCGCAATCCGGTGACGCCGGCGCACCGGCCGGCCGCGGCCGGTCACTCTCAACCGGCAGCACCAGCACACCGGTAAGCACAAGTCCCGTTTAAGCATGGCTTCGCCGTCATTTTGACGTGAATGACGGCCGCCTCTCCCATGATGGAGACGTGGCGGGCTCCGCACCCGGCCAAAAGAGCGAGGCTGACAATTGTTGCAAAGGCACGATCCCCTGACGATGGCCGAATACGACAAAAGCGCATTCACGGCCGATTTTATCGATATCGACGCCGCCCTGGCGACGATTCGCCGGCAATGGCGCGTCGTGCTTGCCGCCATTGCCGTGGCCGGGGCGATCGGCCTCGCCTTTGCGGCGACAGCCGTGCCGATCTATTCTGCCTCGGCTACCCTCCTGATCGATCGTAACAACAGCCAGGTCGTCGAGCAGCTTTCGACGATCGGCGGCGTCATCGAGGACGAAGCCTCGATCCTGAGTCAGGTCGAGGTCCTGCAATCGGAGACCATCGGGCTTGCCGTCGTCGACAGTCTCAACCTGACGGAAAATCAGGAGTTTAGGGCCACGCGCGCCTCCTTTCTGAGTTCGATACTCGGCACCGTCCGCTCGCTCCTCAATGTGTCGCAATGGTTCTCGCCGGCGGAAAAAGAGACCGTCATTGACGATGGCACCCTGAAGCGGGCGCTGTCCGACCGGCTGCTGCAGGGCCTCAGCGTCAAACGTATCGGCCGAACCTATGCGCTCGAACTGACCTACAATTCGACATCGCCGGTTCTTGCCGCCCAGATCGTCAATGCCGTGGCGTCTGCCTATCTGGTCGACAAGCTGAACTCCAAATACGAGGCGACAAAGAGGGCGAGCGACTGGTTATCCGAACGTATTGCCGAGTTGCGCCAGAGGGCGCTCGATACCGACCTCGCCGTGCAGAAGTTCCGTGCCGAACACAATCTGATCGAAACCGGCAATAATGGTCTGCTTTCCGATCAGCAACTGGCTGAATCCAACAGCGCGCTGATCCTGGCGCAGTCGGAGACGGCCAGGGCGCGGGCGCGGGTGCAGCGCATCGAACATATTCTGGCCACCGACGATGTCGATGCGGTCGTCACCGATATTCTCGAAAGCTCGGTCGCCAACGATCTGCGCAAGAAATATCTCGAATCGTCGAAGGTCGAAGCGGAAATCACGAGCCGGCTCGGCGCCAATCACGTGCAGGCGGTGCGCCTGCGCAATGAAATGCAGGAATATCGCCGGCTGATGTTTCAGGAAATCAGCCGCATAGCCCAAAGTTACAAAAGCGATCTGGAAGTCTCGGAAGCCAGAGAGAGGTCGCTTGCGGAAAGTGTCGCCAAGGCCACCAACGTCAGTAACTCGGCCAGCCAGACCCAGGTTCAGCTTCGCGAATTGCAGCGCGAGGCGGAAACCTACAAGAACATGTACCAGACCTTTCTGCAGCGTTATCAGGAAGCGATGCAGCAGCAATCCTTCCCGGTGACGGAAGCGCGGGTGATTTCCAAGGCGATGCCGCCGAAAATTCCGAGCAAGCCCAATAAACCGCTGGTTCTGGCGCTGTTCATGATCATGGGCGCTGCGGCTGGCGGCGGCATTGCCGCGTTCCGCGAATTTCGCGACCGTTTCTTCCGCACGGGAGAACAGGTTCGCGATGTCCTCGGTCTGGAATTCTTGGGCAACACGCCGCTCGTTGCGGACAAACCAACCCCAGACGATTTGGCGAAGGGGGCGGCAAGCTCCCCGAACACCACACGACCGTCCAGCGTCGCCCGTTATGCCGTCGACCACCCGCTATCATCCTTCGCCGAAACGCTGCGCAGCACGCGGCTCGCCATGGATCTCGGCATTCCCGCCAAAAGCGGGGCGCGGGTGGTGGGTGTCGTATCCTCCTTGCCGAGCGAGGGGAAATCGACGATCTCGATCAATCTGGCGCAGCTTCTGGCCGGCCAGGGTGCAAGGGTCCTGCTGCTGGATGCGGATATCCGCAATCCCGGCGCCACGCGCGCTTTGGCGCGTCACGCCGGCGAGGGCCTGCTGGAGGTTCTGCTCGAAGGCCGTGCAATGCGTGACGTGCTTCTGCATGACGAAAAAACACGGCTTGCCTTCCTGCCGACCGTCGTCAAGCAGCGTGTGCCACATTCCTCTGAACTGCTGACATCGGCGCAGATGCACAGATTGCTGGCCGAAGCGAGCAGCGCCTTCGATTACATCGTCGTCGATCTGCCGCCGCTTGGCCCCGTCGTCGATGCCCGCGCCATGGCCGGCCGGATCGATGGTTTCGTCTTCGTCACGGAATGGGGCAAGACCGCCCGCAGGGCGGTCCGCAACACCATCGAAAACGAAGTCCAGATCCGCAAGAAATGCCTCGGCGTCATCCTCAACAAGGTCGATACGGAAAAGCTGAAACTTTACCGGGCCTATGGTTCGAGCGAATATTACCATACGCGTTATACGCGCTATTATCATGACTAGGACAAACGGCGTGACCCGCCTGGGTCAGGTCTTTGCGGCCGCGCCGGCTCTCATCATCGCGGTCACCGTCTTGTCCTTTGCCGCACAGGCACTGTCCGAAACACGGCGTTTTTCCGACATCATCGCCCTGGCGAAAATCGCCGACGAGGCCAACGGCCTTGCTCCCGATCTCCTGGCAAAGACCGTCGAGGGCTTGCGCCCGGTCATGGCGGAAAAAATATGCCGCTCGGACATCATCAAGGCCGGGCTGCGGCTCGTCATGGCCGATCTTGATGCAAATGGCAGCGATGACACCTCCGAAGCCGGCACGGCGCGTCTTGGCCTTGCAGAAACCTATATTCGCCATGCGCTATCCTGTTTTCCCGCAAATGGCGATGTCTGGCTGCGCCTTGCAATGGTGCGCTCACTGCGCAACGCCGCCCCCATGGAGATTGCCGTCCTGATGAATTTTTCCCAGCTTTACGGGCCGGCGGATGCCAACCTGATAAGCGGGCGCTTCGTGATGTGGCAAGCTTTCCCGGAAGGAACGCTGCCCGAGGCCGAAGCGGCCCGCAAGGCGGATGTGGCGATCGTCTGCGGCAAGGAGGGGGAAATTCTACGCTGGACGCTGCGGCATATCTGCAAACCCGAACCACAGGGCGGCGGCAATCGCGCCATGCCGCGCCCGTAATGTCACAGGCGATACAACCCTGATGCATCATTGATCCGGACACCACCGCCAGAGCCATTCTTTCAAAGCCGAAACCCATGTCACAAAGCGAAGCCCGATCAGAACCATTGTCCTCCTCGCCGCTGCGACCGGCGGCATTTCAGGATCCTGTCCGGGCAACCGCTACGGCCGCTTTCTGGGCAATCTTCCTTCTGACGCTCCTTAATCGCGGCGCAACGGAAATCGAAAGCCGCATTGTCGTGACGATTGCAATTTATCTCGTGCTGGTCCCCAGCATCCTTCTGCTGGGTCCGCCCCGCGCCGGAGCCGGCAAGGTCCTGGTGGCGGCCTGCCTTCTGTTTGGCGCACTGATCGTCCAGGTCTTTCTGCAAACCATGTCCCTTGGCGGCGTCGCACCACCCAACCCGGCCTGGTCCGCAGCGGCCATGTTTACGCAGGTCGCGCCCACCGCCTCAATTTCGCTCACCCCGGCGGATGATCGCCTCGGTCTGCTCAGCGCCGCCCTGCCCTTCGGCGCCTTCATGACCGGGCTGGTGATCTTCAATACCGATGAGCGGGCGGCAAAAGCGTTGCGATGGTTTGCAATCGGCGGCGGCTGGCTCGCGCTGTTGTCCATCGTGCAGTTTCTGCTTTTTCCCGACATGCTCGGCTTTATTCAGAAACGTTTCTACCTCGGCAGCCTGACCGGCCTCTTCGTCAATCGCAATACCGCCGCGACGTTTTTCGGTCTCATCTTGCTCACCCTTGGCGCTCTGCTGCAAAAAAGACTGCAGGCACCTGACTGGGAAAGGATCAAGGCCCTCGTCGCAAACCGCCTGACAGTGCCCGGTGACCAGAAGCGCCTCATCCGCCAGGCCGTTTTCATCGGCGGGCTCGCCGCCTTGTGCTTTATCGCCCTGATGCTGACCGGATCGCGCGCCGGCATCGTATCGAGCTTCGTGGCCCTGATTTTCCTTATTCTTCTGGCTGTTTTTAATGCGCCGCCGAGAACGGGCCGCACCGCCGCCGCCTCAAGGCGTAAACGGCGCGGCTCCAAACGCCGGGCCGCCATCATGCTGGCCATCGCTGTCGGCCTCTTCGCACTCTTCGCCAATCGGGTGGCCCTGCGCATGGAAACCCGGCTGGAAGACGATATGCGCTTCTGTTACATGCCCGGCATCGGGCGCGCCATTGCCGACAACTGGCCATGGGGATCAGGCCTCGCAAGCTTTACGGAAACCTACGCCCCCTATCATGCGGCACAATGCGGCGTGAACGCCGTCGTCACCCACGCGCATAATGTCTATGCCGAGGGCTTGTTGACCCTCGGCATGGCTTTCCCGTTTTATGCCGTATTTTTTGTGCTTGGCCAATTGGTCATCCTTATTCATGGGGCGCGCAAACGAAAGAGCTATCGTTACGCTTCGCATCTCGGCCTTGCGGGGCTGTTGCTTGTCGTCCTGCATTCGACGCTCGATTTTTCGCTGCAGATACCCGGTTTCGCCATGGCCTATGCCGTCTTCCTCGCTCCCATCATTGCCCTGTGCCTGCACACGCCGGGAGGCGAGCGCGATGGGGGACAACGCAGACAATCTTTAACCGCAGCCGCGATATCGGTTTCACCGGCTGCAGATGACACGGCCAGAACCGTATTCTGGCGTGATTGATGCCGGAACACGGCACAGGTTTCACCGCAGGTGAAGCACGGCAATGACTGTAAGAACAAATATTGGCGCGGGAACTTCAGCATGCGGATATTGCAGATAACGTCGCTATTTTCGCCGGACCGGGTGGGAGGCGCGGAAATCTTCGTGGAAGATCTTGCGCGCGGGCTGGCGCAGAGGGGACACACGGTTGCAGTGGCCGCGATTTCCCGGAAACAGCTGCCTGTGGAGTTGCGCAACGGTTTTTCCATTCATCGCCTCGGACATACCACGCCGTTTTTTATCGGTGACTGGGAGCGGCAACCGGTATGGAAACAGAAATATTATAAGATCGCGGTGCAGCTGGATCCGCGCCTCGTGCGCCGGCTGGCGCGCGTTATCGATGATTTCCGTCCGGATGTGGTCAATACCCATTCATTGTCCGAGTTGACGCCGCTGATCTGGCCGATGATCCGCAGACGCGGTCTTCCGCTGGTCCATTCCCTGCATGATTTCACCAGCATGTGCACCAATGGCTCGCTGTTCCATGACGGGCACATTTGTGATGGCAGCAGCAAGAAATGCCGCATCTTTTCATCGCTGCACCGGCGCTGCCAATGCGCGGTCGACGCCGTCGCCGGCGTTGGCCAAGACATTGTCGAACGCCATGTGCAGGCAGGATTTTTCAGCCATGTGCCTGCAAAACGCCGCGCCGTGATCTGGAATGCCATCGCAACGCCGGCATCGCCGGCACCACGTCTCCCACGCGCGCCGGCAGAGCAGCTTGTTTTCGGCTATCTCGGGCGCATCGAGACGCCAAAAGGGGCGGATCTCCTGATCGAGGCCTTGCGCTTTCTGCCACCCCAGGGCTGGCGGCTCGTGATGGCCGGGCGCGCGCCCGGCGGCGTCGAAACCTATCGGCAACAGGCTGACGGCCTTCCTGTCGAATTTCCCGGTTATGTGGAAGCCGACCGGTTTTTCGCCGATATCGATTGCCTTATCGTCCCGCCATTGTGGCCCGAGGCCTTCGGTCGCACCGTGGCAGAAGCCATTCTGCGCGGCATACCCGTCATCGGCGCCAATATCGCCGGGGTTGCGGAACAGATCGGCCATGACAGGCCGGAGCGCCTGTTCACACCCGGCAACCCCGCGGAACTTGCCGCGCGCATGCTCGAAGCCATGCGAAATCCCGCCATTCTTGAGGAACCGCCTCAAACGCGGGAGCGAATTTTAAAGGGCGTCGCTCCCGAACGGGTGATCTCGGCTTATGAAACCCTTTATGCCGATCTGGGTCATGAGAGCGTGGCAAAATCTTGAAAGCGCCCAATGCATCCCCGCTCTCGCCACGGCGTCGCGTGAACATGGCGTTTGGCAATCTAAAAATCGAACTGTTCCGATGACGGGCAAAGCCATCCATTGCCGGTTCACGTCAAGCGCCGGGATTTTGTCAGAAAGATAAAGCGGCTGGTCGTTCCGCCACCGGCAAACGCACCTGCTCGCGCTAGGTCCGCTCGGCAAAAAGCTGCGCATAACTTTCTGCCGCCCTGTGCCAGGAATAGAGCTTGCGGTTTTCGTACCCCGCCTTGCGAAGTGTATCCGCAAGCCCCGGCTCCTGGAAAAGCCGCTCGAGCGCAGAGACGAGGCTGTCCGGATCAGCGGGATCGAAGGTGAGCGCCCCGTTGCCGGCAATCTCAGGGGTCGCCGAGCGGTCGGAGCAAATAACGGGGCACCCCAGTTGTTGTGCCTCGAGCACCGGCAGGCAAAAGCCTTCATAGGTCGAAGGCACGCAGAGACACGCGGCATGACGGTAAAGCGTGGCCAATTGCCGGTCGTTTATGCCGGAAAGCCGCACCAGACGGGCCTTCAGTTCCGGATCATCCAGCATGCCGGCAATTTCTTCCGCGTCGTCGCGGCCCACATGGACGACATGTAGGTCCGGCATCGCCCTGCCAAGCCGTGCGAAGGCCTTGCCCAGAAGGGAGAAATTCTTGTTGGACGTCGCATTGCCGACCGCCAATATATAGGGGCCTGCGACCGGCCGCACCTCATTCAAGGCCCCGACGTCCATCGTCAACGTGCTGTCGGAATGAATGGTGACACTTTTGCCGGCGGCGGCGGGATAAAAACATGACAGATCATGGCGCGTCGCATCGGACACGCAGCTGATCCGGTCCGAGCCGGCCATCATCAGGCGGAAGATGATGTCGGTCGTCAAGGCCGCGCGCCAGCCGATCTGCTTCGGAATGGTCTTGAAATAAAGGTCGTGAACGAGGGTAATGCGCCGTCTGCCGCCGAGCGGACTGCCGAAAGGATCGGCATTAAACACCACGTCGATGCCCTGGAGGCGGCAAAGGACCGGCAGCATTGCGGCCTGCCGCACCACATCAAAAACCATGATCCGCGGCCGCGGTGTCTCCATCAGCTGAAGACGACTGTCGCGCAGACTTTCAGGCAATTGCGCCCGCGTCCAGGGCGAGCGCAGAATATAATGATGATCGGTCTGATGCAGCAACCGCTCCAGCAGGCTGAAGATCACACGGGCGACACCCGAGGCCTTGCCGCCATATTGACTCGGCATGTTTACGAGAATGCGCATTCCGCCCCTTCCGCCTGCCTTTGTTTTCCGCCCCGATCGAACATCAAGCCAACCTCATGCTGCTTCCGACAGCAGTACGGAAACCGCCCGGCAGGTCTCCTCGAGCGAGAAACGCCGGCTCACATCCTCCCGCCCCGCCTGCGCCAGCCTTTGCGCAAGGGCCGGATGCGAAAGGATGCAGCCGAGCGCCGCAGCCAGCGCGGCTGCATTGCCCGGCGGCACCAGAAGGCCCGTCTCGCCGTCGCGAATGATCTCGGTCACGCCGCCGCCGCTTGTCGCAACGACCGGCCGTCCGCACATCATCGCCTCCACCACCACCCGGCCGAAGGGTTCGGCGACGATCGACGTGTGGGCAACCACATCCGTCGCCGCCATCAGTTCCGGCACGTCGGAGCGGAAACCGAGGAAACGGACGCGATCATCGAGACCGAGACGGGATGCCTGCCGGCGGATACTTGCCTCATACTCTTCCTGCCCGAAAAGCGCGCCGCCAACGATGATGGCCTGAACACCCTCCATTGCCGCAACGGCTTCCAGAAAAACATGCTGCCCTTTCCATTCGCTCAACCGGCCAAACAGGCCGATGAGCGGGGCCGGGCCAAGGCCGAGCTCTGCGCGCAACCGCGCCGCCTTGCCGGGATCATGGAGCTCCCCCCTGGCGGGATCGAAACCGTTATAGACGATACGGACCTTTTCAGCCTCGCCGCCAGCCTCGATGAAGGCCCGGCCGGTCTCTCCGGAATTGACGGCGACCAGCTTGGCGAAAAGGCGCGCAAATGCCAGAGAAGCACGGCGATTGACGGCACTGAAGGCCGGATCCGTGACGATATCGTGCAAAATCCAGACGAGCGGGCGGCCGCTGAGCTTTGCCGCCAGCGCACAGACGAAAAGCGCCTTTTGCGAATTGGCGCAGATCACGTCATAGTCTTTTGCCCGGCGGCTCAATTGCCAGGCGACAGCCATCACATCGGCCGCGCCGCGCAGCAGCACGCCGACGGAGGAATCGCGGCGGATCGACAGCATCTTTTCACCGGCGGACAACATGACCGGCGGCCGCCCGGAAGCCGCCAGATCCTGCACCGCCGCACCGCCGCTCAGAAAACAGGCCCGCCAGGACTGCGGCCCGGCCTTGACGATATCCGTCAGGAAAAGTTCAGCGCCACCCTTCTCCCCGGTATGGCTGACGAAAAGAGCGGATGTCATGGCATCACCGGCGGCGCAAGGAAGCGCAGGCGGCGCTATTGCCCGCCGCTGCGGGCATGAAGAAAGCGCCCGTCACAAAAAACAAAATGGCTGTCTGCAGAAGGAATGTCTTCACCGGAAACTTCGTTGCGGAAAAGAAATCCTTGCTCGTAATGAAAAAACCTGACATTGAACCCTTTGTGCGGAAGACAATATTCAATCCGCGCCCAATAAAAGAAAAAATATTCTATTTTTATATTTTAACGACAATTGAAGAAAAAATCGTGACACTCAATTCATATGCCGACCGTCGTCGCGATCCCTGCGGCTTTTCCCCCTGTTTTCCAGCGGGGTTATCCTGAGGCCTGACCAGGAGAACGAACGATGACATGGCGTAAACACAACTTATGCATATATGTGAGCGGAACGGAAGAGGTGCCGGCATGATCGGTGTTTCCCTCGGCCTCGTTCCCCCCAGCCGCACGGTTCCGTCGCTGAACGCGTTTTCACCGTTACGCGCGCGCCTGATCGCGGGTCAGAACACAACCATCTTCATAAATGCCGACAGTACCGCCTATGCCGATTCGGGACCGTTTCATCAATTCGCAATGATGCTTGGCGATCTGCACAACGCAAATGTCGTCCTTTATCGTTGGGCTGAATGGCAGACAAGCGCGCCCACCGGGCCGAAAGCTTATGCCGATCCGGTCCGGTTGCGCACCGGCGCCGGCCCGACGATCACGGTCTATCTCGCCGCCCTGCCAGGCGGCATGGCCGGCTTTATGCTGGCGGATCACAGAGCAAATGCATTGAAAATTCCGCGCCCGGATCTGTGCATCATGCATCAAGGCCACAATATGCAAAGTTTCGAGGCGCCGGGCGGCATTCTGAGCTCCGGACGCGCCACCCTGCTCGGGCCGTTGGGCATGACGGCGTGGCGATGGCCTGGCGTAGCCCAGCTTATCACCACCCAAAACCCTTGGCGGCACGACAATGGTTACGACAAGGTCTACCAGGCGATACTCGATGTCGCCCGGGCACATCCCGGTCTCACCCTGGTGGATACCCATGCGGCCTTCATGGCCAGGAACAAGGACGTGGCGCTTTACCGCGACAATATCCATCCGAACGATGCCGGCGCCGGGCTCGTCGCCCAGAGCCTGTTCAGCGCCTTTCTGGCGGCAGCACCCGGCACCAGCTTCGAGACCCCCTGCTGGCCGAAACTTCCCACGACCAATCTCATTGCCAATGGCGATTTCACCGACTGGTCAGGCCTTTTGCCCGCAGGCTGGGGTTTGAGTGCGTCCGGCTCCGCTGTCAAAGCCACCGACGTGACCTTTTCCCCCGCCTTCGCGTACAGCCTCGCCCTGCGCGCCAATGGCAACCAAGCAGTCGGATTGCTTCACTACTTCCGCGGCCCGGAGGCGGCCGCCATGATCGGCAAGACGATTTCTTTTGCGATACTTTATAGACATTCCGAGGGCCAGCGCCTGCCCTTTATCATGCTGATCGTAAAAAGCGGCGGCATTTCTCACACCATCAATATGTCCGCCCTGCAATTCGGCGGGGCGGAAGCCGCCGGCAGCAGTGGCTGGATGTGGGCTACCGCCAATGAGATCAAAATCGATCCCGATCTCAACCCCGACGGCTTCGATTTGTATCTGCATATCTATCCGGCCTTTGGCATCAGCCCGCCGAGTTCCGATGAGCCGCTTTATATCCAGCGGATCATCGCCACCGAGGGTCCCTTGCCGAAAGGCAATCTGAGCGACTGACCAGGACATAAAATCCCTTGCGCGGCAAGGTTATCAGAACCACTATCCATCGCCGTCATCCCTTTGCCTCATGGTGATGACACCCTTCCAACAGGGCCGATCAAAGGTCCGGCAGTGAAAGACACAGGCCGCGAATGACCAGAAGCGCAAACATGGCGGCATCGCACCAGTTTCAATTGCCGGGTTTCGTCATGGCGATGCCCTTTTACCCATCAAAGACGGTCAATCTTCCCGGCATCGTTCTCGCCCTCTTCGTTTTTTTTATGGGCTTCTTCATCCAGTGTAATATCGTAACCAGCAATATAGGGCTGCGCTTTCTCAACATTACCGACATGCTGGTATTGACGACGCTGCCCGCCGTCGCCCTTCTCTACATCCGCTGTCTCACACCGTCGATCATTCTACTTTATCTGCTCCCACTCACGGTCTTGTTTGTCCTCACCGCTCTTTTTGCGGATGCCCGCGGTGATGGCGAATTTTATCCCACGGCACTAACCTATTTCTACGCAGTCTATTTTCTGTTCTTCACCTACATGCTGTTCAAGGAGAAGCTTCTGGACGTTTTCTGCTGGGGAATATCCGCGGGCTTCCTTGTGGTAATTATCCTTCTTTTTCTGGACAGTGTTATTCATGACCGGCTCGCCTCGCTCGGGCTTTCCTTCCAGTTCGACGAAGCCGCAGTTCTGGAGGCCGCAGCAAAAGGTGAAATGAGCGCCATGTTTTTGCGCATCGAAAAGGCCGGGGGGATCTGGTCTGCAGGCAACATGGCGGGACCGGCCTTCGCTCTGGCCGGTGCCGCGGCTGCCTATCTTGCCGAGCGCTACCGGCGTCCAGCATTCTTCGCCGTGTTCTTGCTTATCTATTTGGCCAGCTTCACATTGACTCTCAACAGGTCAGGTGTATTCGCCGTTTTCGCGATCGGGCTTTATTTTTACCTCAGAAATTTTTCCATCCGCATGCTGTTCAGCACCTATTTCGGCTTTGCATTGTCGGCGCTTATCATTGCCGCCGTTTTACCTTTCGGGGCGCTCGATTTTGCGGAGCAAGCCTTTTCCAAACGCTTTCTCGAGGACAACCGCAGCACTGACAATGCACAGGAACGATGGACGACGATTACCGGGGGCTTCGAGGTGATGATCAATCACCCGCTAGGAATTGGGTTCAGCGCTCGAGACCAGGAGTTGTCGGGAATATCGGGCATAGGCACGCCTCATAACGGCTTTCTCGCCACCGCCTATACATCAGGCATAGGGTTTTGCCTGCTAAGCGCTTTTGCACTTGTCTATACCGTCTTCAGGAAACGAAAAGTCGGCTTTTTCCTCTACTCGGCGATTGGAGTGATTATTGGCTATCAATTCGAGGAACTGAATTCAAACCCCGTCTTTATGGCGCATATCGGACTTGCGCTTGGATATGCGTTTATCGATCTCGACTTCAGGCTTTTTCTGAAAAACGCGCTCACCCGGCTATCGGGATTATCCGGCATTCCCGCTCGCGGTGCTTAAAAAACTAAGCGCCAGGAGGAAACAAAGCCAGATTGCGGTGATCGGTAAACTGAGTTAATTTTAAATAATACGCATAAATTGTTTTTTTACGAAATTTTATTCACATATAGAGATTGAAATGATTGAGAAAACGCGCCTCACAAGCATTGACCAATTACGTGGCATTGCAGCACTATCCGTCATTTTTTACCATCTGTCGGCCCATTCACTCATCAATCGGAGCGACATAGTTCAAAATTCTTGGGTAGATATTACTTTCAAGAATGTCATAGCCGGAGACTATCTCAATTTTGGCCGTTTTGGCGTGATTCTTTTCTTCATAATCAGCGGTTACGTCGTCCCTTTCAGCTTTCCAAAGCAAAATCCGATTGCGGGTTTCGTCATAAGCCGCGTTTTCAGGCTTTACCCGTTATTCTGGGCATCTCTTACGGCCGCGCTGTTCCTTCGTTTTTATGCGGGAAACCCACTATCAATATATGATGTGCTCGCAAACATGACGATGATTCCTGATTTTCTGGCATCCCATCGGGTCCTCGATATCTACTGGACCTTGGCTTATGAAGTCCTGTTCTACGTGACTGTCGTCATCATATATGTGTGCGCAGGGCCGCTGAACTTGACGATCACCCGACAGGCCGCAATTTTATGCGCTTGTTTATCCATCATAATTTCAATTTTCCAGATAATGGGCCAGCCGGTCGCCGCAGGCGATAAAATCATTCTTATAGGATTTATGTTCCTGGGTTCGACGATCCGGAAAACACAGATCGATCAGGGGCGCCTTGTCGACGGCTGGCTTAAACTGATCATCGTCCTGCTGATGGGCGGAATTATACTTCGGGGATATATTCATTATGTATTGTTCTTATACGGAACAGATACAAAATTTGAGAATTTCAACTCGATCATCATCACTCATGCGGCAGCGATCATTCTCTTTCTGAGTACGCTGGCGTGGTTCGACAAACTGGAGTTTCCTTCCCTCACCTACATGGGTGTCATCAGCTATTCTCTCTATATAACGCACCCAATATTGATGGAGATGATCACGGTTTTTGGGCTGGAGGACGCTCTAATCCGGTCTGGCGCGTATATTGTCAGCTTGTTTGTCGCCACCATCATACTAAGCATTCTCACCTATCACTTTATCGAACAGCCATTCATTCGCCTAGGAAAGAGTGTGCGGCAGACTATGTTGAATACACGAACCTAAAACGGCAAAGGCTGATCGTTCGTGATGATGAAGAACAAGACGACCTCAAGAACCAGCGGTAACCACCACATGTGACAACCGCGCTCTGTTTCATTACATAGGAACAGTCTTCACCTGCCCTTCCGGAATGGAACGTACCCCTCATTTCTGGCCCTAACAGGAGGCTTTTTGCCCTGTTAGGCTGTCTTGCAGGAGGAGCGAAACCCAACGCTAACGGACAGGAGACGGCCATGGCCCGGACAGTGGTGAATGCGCTTGGAGACACGCTTTATTACAGCGGCAGTTCCACAGGATTTTTCTCCGCCACGGGCTCCGGCCCGTTGCTTACCGGCACGGCCGGCAATGATTCCATGTGGGGTGACAGTGCCGTCAATGTAACGATGGCGGGCGGCACGGGCGACGATATTTATTATCTTTATTCCAGCATCAACCGCGCCGTCGAAAATGCCGGTGAAGGCATCGATACCATCGACACATGGATGAGCTATACCCTGCCGGACAATTTCGAAAATCTCAGGGTGACGGGCGATGGCCGTTATGCTTTCGGGAATTCGCTCGACAATATCATCACCGGCGGGTCGGGCAGCCAGACTATCGATGGCGGCGCCGGCAATGATGTGCTGATCGGCGGCGGCGGTGCGGATACCTTTGTTTTCACCAAAGGCAACGGCACCGACCTCATCATGGATTTCGGCGCCGACGACACGATCCGGCTCAACGGTTATGACATCACATCCTTCGACCAGCTCGTGAGCAGCGCCACGCAGCAGGGCGATGATCTGTGGCTGAATTTTTCGAATGGCGAGGCCGTCGTTCTGGCCGGAACGACCATAGACGATCTTCAGGCCAGCCAGTTCGAACTCAGCCTCGACCGGTCAACCCTGACCCAGACCTTCGCGGACGAATTTGACGCGCTGTCGCTGCGTAATGGCGATCAGGGAACCTGGGACGCCAAATATTGGTGGGCGCCGGAAAAAGGCAGCTCGCTGACGACGAATGGCGAGGCGCAATGGTACATAAACCCCTCTTATGCCGGCACGTCCGAGGTCAATCCCTTCAGCGTGGAAAACGGCGTCCTGACCATCACCGCTGCCGAAACCCCGCAATCGATCGCCGATGAGGTCGAGGGGTACGACTATACGTCGGGCATGCTAAACACCTATTCCTCCTTCAGCCAGACCTATGGCTATTTCGAAATCCGCGCCGATATGCCGACCGATCAGGGGGCCTGGCCGGCCTTCTGGCTTCTGCCGGAAGACGGATCCTGGCCGCCGGAACTCGATGTCATCGAAATGCGCGGCCAGAACCCGAACACGCTCATCATGTCCACCCATTCCAACGCCACCGGCGAGCAGACGTCGGTCATCAACAATGTCAGCGTACCGAGCACGGACGGGTTTCACACCTACGGCGTGTTGTGGGACGCCGAACACATCACCTGGTATTTCGACGATGTCGCCGTCGCCCAGACGGATACGCCGGACGATATGCACAACCCCATGTATATGGTGGTCAACCTCGCCGTCGGCGGCATGGCGGGAACACCTTCCGCCGATGATTTCAGCGACGGTTCGCAGATGATGATCGACTATATCAGGGCCTATTCGCTGTCGGACTGGGCCGCCTGATAAAAACGCCGGCAGTCGCGTCCAGAACTGCCGGCGTTTCAGGCGTCAGCCCTTGGGGCTGCCGCTGTTTAGCCGCCTCACTCGGCCGCAAGCTGCGTCCGTGCGGCATAAAGCGACATGAGGTGCCGCGCCGTTTCCAGGCTTGCCGGCTGTTCGGCGCGGTAACGACGGCCGATTTCCATCATCAGCACGGTGTCCGGCAGGAAGGTCAGTTCAGAGAAGATGCTTTCCCATTCGATATCACCCCAGCCGAGCGGCATGTGCAGGTCGCCAATGCCGAGCGCGGTATTTTCCTGCGTGAAATAGGGCTCGTAAAATCCCTGCGGCCGGCCAAAGGAATCGTGCACATGCAGATGGCCGGCAACGGGCGCCATCGCGCGCAGCTGTTGGCGAAAATCGAGGCCACGATAGGTGGATTCCAGATAGGCATGGCTGAAATCGATCAACGCCACGACATTGTCGTGACCGACGGCCTTCACCGTCGCTGCCACCTCGGCCGGGGTCTGGCGATACTGGCCAGGCTCGGTGGTGAAGATATTCTCAAGCGCGATACGCACGCCATAGGGCTTGCAGAATTCGCCAAGTTCGAACAGCGCTTCCCGCTCGCGGGCATCGGCATCGGCGCGTTCGGCAATCTGGTCGGCACGCAAGGCGCCGCCATGCTGGACGAGAATGCCGGCGCCGATGCGGTCGCAGAGAACAGCGAGCGCCTTGGCGGCATCGATCTGGTAACGGCAGGTCACGGGATCCATGAAATTCGACGAAACCAGGCCATGCACGGTGTAGCGGAAATCGAACGCCTTCACGAGCGCCACGAAACGGTCGGCGCGCTCCTCGATGATACGGCCGCCGGCGATCATGTCGAGGCTGGTCGCAGCGATTTCGACGGTATCGCAGCCGATCTCGGCCAATGCGCGCAGATCGTTTTCAAGCGTGGCCAGTTCGCCGTCGTCCGAACCGGCGTTGAAACCCGTACCAATAAGATTGCTCATGTCATCATCTCCAGGGATAAAAGATTACGCAAGTTCAGGCAGCCGTGTTGTTCGGCGCGCCATATCGAACAGGTCAGGGCGGTCGATATTGGCGTAGTCTACTCCGGCCAATGCGATCTCATTATGAAGGTCGACGTCATCGCCGCCATAATAAACCATGACGTCGAGACCGGCCTTGCGGCATGCCTCGACAAGGCCCGGCCTGCGCATCTGCGCCGGCGTGATCTCGATGATCGAGGCATGGTGAACCGCCGCCGCCAGCGAGGGCGATCTGGCGATGTCGAGCGTCATCATCTTGCGAAATTCCGGCGCGGCCGCCTGCAATCCCCGGCGCATCTCCTCCGAAAAGGAGAAAAAGAACGTATCGCGCGCCATGCCGAGATCCCGCACCAGTGCAACGACCTTGACGGGATCGCAATATTTCAGCTCGATATAAACGCCGCAGCGGCCGCGCAGATGGCTAAGATAGGCATCGAGACGCGGCACCACTGCCCCCTTGAAGCTTTCGCCAAACCAGCCGCCGGCATCCAGCGCATCGATTTCGCTCGACAGGGCATGGCCGATCGGTCCCGTGCCGTTTGTGGTACGATCGAGCGTTTCGTCGTGAAAGACATAAAGCACGCCATCGGCGCTCTCGCGCACATCAAGCTCGATGTAATCAGCACCCTGCTGCAAGGCGAGGTCGGCGGCAGCAAAGGTATTTTCGGGTGCGAACCGGTTCGCGCCGCGGTGGGAAACGATTTTGGGCATGGGTCATCCTGTCAGTTTACGAGCTCCGGCGCGCGCGCCGGAATGGTCGAATGGTGCGAAAGATCGGCGTGCAGCCCGGCAATACGATTGCCGGCGGCATCGAAAACCAGCGTCAGGGCGGGTGCGCAGGCGAGGCCGACCCGCTCACCCGGCGCGTGTCTCACCGTCTCGCCATATTCCAGCGCATGAACCATGCCCGCCGACGAGTCGATCGTATAAAAAACCTCGCGCCCCATCGGCTCGACGGCGGCGACCTCGCCTTCAAGCCGTGCTTCGGCGGGTTTGACGAGCGCGATATCCTCGGGACGCAATCCGAAGGTGATATCGCCATCGCAGCGGGCATTGAGGCGGAGCCGCGCGTCATCGATGCGCAGTTCTTCACGCTCCGCCCGCCCCTTCAGGAGGTTCATCGGCGGCGTGCCGATGAAACCGGCGACGAACAGATTGTCCGGCCGGCGGTAAAGATCGTCGGGCGTGCCGATCTGGGCAATGGCGCCGTTGTTCATGCAGATGATCCTGTCGGCCATGGTGATCGCTTCGATCTGGTCATGGGTGACGATCAGCGTCGTGATCTTCAGCCGCTTCTGCAGGCTTTTCAGCTCGGCCCGCATGGTGATGCGCAACGTCGCATCGAGGTTGGAGAGCGGCTCGTCCAGCAAAAGGATATTCGGCTCCTTGACCAGCGCCCGGGCCAGCGCCACGCGCTGCTGCTGGCCGCCGGAAAGCTGCGACGGCCGCCGGTCAAGCAGGGCGGTGATCTGGACGAGGTTTGCCGCTTCCTCCACCCGCCGCGCCGCCTCATCGCGCGGAACATTTTTAAAGCGCAACGGAAAGGCGATGTTCTCCCGCACCGTCAGATTGGGATAAAGCGCATAGGACTGGAAAACGATGCCGACATTGCGGTCGCGCGCGTCGATGCGGTTGACGTTGTGACCGTCAAAGGCGATCTCCCCGCCGGTCGGGGCATAAAGCCCGGCCAGCAGGAAAAGCGTGGTCGATTTTCCGCATCCGGACGGGCCGAGAACGGCGACGAATTCGCCATCTTCGATCGACAGTGTCATCGGTTGCAGAACCCGGGTGTCGCCCCAGCTTTTGGTGACGTTGTCGAGGGTGATCCTGGCCATGGCGATTATCCTTTGATCCCGCCGAAACTCATCTGGGTGATGTATTTCTGCGTGAAGATGTAGATGATCAGCACAGGCAGCAGATAAACGATGCCGACAGCGGCGATCATGCCGTAATTCACGCCCACGCTGTCCTGTGCCACGAAGAAGAGATAGAGGCTCATCGTCATCTGGCTTTTTTCGATGAGCAGGGTCTGAACGAAGACATATTCTTCCCAGCCGCGCAGGAAGGTGAAGGTGGCAACCGCAATCAGGCCGCTTCTGACCTGCGGCAGAACCACCATGCGGAAGGCCTGGAAGCGGGTCGCGCCATCGGTGACGGCGCTCATCTCGATGTCCCAGGGAACATTGTCGAAGAAGCCCTTGAGAACGAAGATCGCGAAGGGCAACTCCAGCGCGCTCATGACCAGCACGACGCCGAAGAGATTGTTGAGCAGGCCCATGTAATGCAGCTGCACGAAGATCGCCACGGTGAGCGCCAGCGCCGGAAAGGCGTGCAGCAGCAGGAGCCCGCGCAGGATATTTTCACGCCCGGCAAAGGCAAAACGCGACAGCGCATAGGCGGCGGGCGTGGCGACCAGCGCGACGATCAGCGTCTGGGAGGCGGCAAACAGCAGCGAACTTCGCATGGCGGTCCAGACGGACGGCATCAGCGCCATGCGGGTGGTGCCGGTCTTTTCAATATCGCGGCTCCACAGGAAGCTGTAGTTCTCGATGGTCAGATGCGGCAACACCAGCACGAAAACCAGCGACGCGACAACGGCGGCAAGCGCCAGCCAGAGCAGCACGGGATGACGCAGGCGCGCCGACACCAGTGCGATCGCAATCGCCCCGCAATAGGCAAGAGCGGCGATTGCGCCGCTGCGCCAGAGAACCAGTCGGCTGAGATTGTCGTCGGATGTCGTCAGCGATTTCACCAGCAGCCAGAGATAGGGCAGCAGAACCGGGACGGAAACGACCGTCAGGAACAGGAGGATGACGGGAAGGAAGCCGGCGCGGTGGGCACGGCTGCGTCGTTCAAGATGCGTCCAGTCCGGTTTCCGATCGGAGGCGCGCCGGTCATAGGCTTGCACAAGCGTCATCACAGCACCTCGATCCTGGCGGGAGCAAAGGTGGAGCGCATGTTGCTGAGGCGCCATTGAACGAGGGTGACGGCAACGCCGATGGCCATCAGGCCGAGCGCAAGCGCTGCGCCATAGGCGTAGGCGCCGTTTTCGAAGGCACGCCGATAGATATAGAGCGCATAGGTGGTTGAGTCATAGACCGGGCCGCCGCCGGTGATCAGCAGGATATATTCATAGGTCGTCATCAGCGACAGCGCCTGATAGAGCGTGATGAAACGGATCGGTGCGGAAAGCGCCGGGGCGACGACATGGCGCAGCACGCCCCATTCGCTGGCGCCGTCGACGCGCGCCGCATTGGCGAGATGCGACGGTATCGAGCGTATCGACGATGTCAGGATGACCATGGCGAAGGATGCGCCGACGACACCATTGGCCACCACCACCAGGAACAGCGGAAAATCATTGCGCAGGTTCAATGCCGGTGCGCCGACCGCACCGAGGAACTGGTTGAGCAGACCCGACGAGGTGGGATCGGCGATCCAGATCCAGAGCACGCCGTAAAGCACGGCCGGGCTCATGCGCGGCAGAAGCCAAAGGCCACGGAAGACGTTGCCGATCCGGTCCGGTATCGCCGTGGTTGTCACAGCCAGAAGCACGCCAAGGCCGATATTGAAGAAGAACAGCGTCGCGCCGACATAGAGGAAGGTCGTGAGCAGCACGACGGGCAGGCGCACGTCGCGCTGTACCATGCGCTGGAAATTCTCGACCGTGAATTTGCCGACCTTCAGATTTGCGCCCATATCGGTAAAGGCAATCACCAGATTGACGACGATGGGGGCCAGGAAAAACACGCCGAGCAAAGCGAGAGCCGGTGCGAGATAAAAGATCGGCCGGGCAGGGCGATGTGCCCTGAGCTGGAATTGAGACATCACGACATATCCGTGGGAACGCAGGAAAGCCGCCCGGCGGAACCGGGCGGCATGGTTTCAGGCAACTCAGTTGCTTGCGGCGTCGCGGATTTCGATTTCCGCACCGAATTGCAGCTCAAGTTCGTCGGCAATGAAATCCACCGCCTGTTCGGCCGTCATCTTGCCGGTCTCGACCGCCTGCAGGCCGCTGAACAGCACCTTGTTGTAGCTGCCGAACTTGGTGTGGTTCGGCACGAACTTGGCGTCCTTCATCATCGGCGAAGCGGCGGAAAGAACCCAGTTGTCCCGGTATTTCGGCATCGCGGTCTGCGCGTTGCTGATGGCCGTGTGATAGGAGGTAACGGCATGTTCGTTGTTGAAATAGGGCAATGTCGCCAGCGCCACGAGATCGGCGGCGAGGTCGGCATTGGCGCTTTTCGGGTTGAGCGTGTAGAGCAGCGGATGCGACAGGTTGGCCGGTTTGCCGCCCTTTTCGGCTGCCGGCGCGGAAATCCAGCCGATCTTGTTGAAATATCCCGCACCATCGGTCGGCCAGGTGGCGCCGTTCTTGTCGCCCACCTGCCAGGCAACGGCCCACACACCCTGATGGAAGATGAAGGCCTTTTCCTGCTTGAAGGCCGTCTGGATCGCCTCCCAGCTCATTGCGGTATTGTCGACCGGGGTGACGCCCTGCTTGGCGTTACGCTCATACCAGCCAAGCGCCTTGACCATTTCCGCCTTTGGGAAGACGAGTTTGCCGGTCTTTTCGTCCATGAACTTCACGCCATAGGACTGGAACACCATCAGATAGTCGATCCCGACATTCGGGCGATGCAGCATGCCATATTGCGCCGCCTTGCCGTCGACCACCTCCTTGGACAGCGCAGTCAGATCGTCGAGCGTGAATTCTCCGGCATCGACCCTGGCCGGCAGGCTTTCGATGAAGGCTTCGTCCTTGCCGATCTTGCGCAGCATGTCCTTGTTATAGAAGAACATGCGGATTTCGGCGTCCTGCGGAATGCCGTAAATCTTGCCGTCGGTGGCCTTGGCCGAATCCCACAGCACCGGCAGGATGTCGCCATAGACCCAGGGGGTGGCGGCGATCCTGTCTTCCATCGCCATCGCGTAACCGTCCTGGGCGAACTGGCCGATCCATTCATGCGGCAGAATGTAGATATCCGGCCCCTGCCCCACCGAAAACGCCTTCAGCGTATCGAGCGCGAAGGCGTCCCATCCCTGCACGCTGCTATTGTTCGTATCGATGACGATACGCTTGTCGACGCCGGCGGCCTTGAACTGCGCGTTCATGATACCGGCCGCCGCCTCGATATTGGTGATGCGAGCGGGCGCATTCTTGTCCGCAAGCGTCCAGAGCTTGATGTTGATATCTTCGGCAAAGGCAATGGCGGGCAAAAGCGCGCCGAGCGCCACCGTTGCCGCCAAGGAGAGAGACTTGAACATGTGATCCGTTCCCGTTGAAGCTTATTATTTAATTAAGTTGCTTAATTTACAGCTTTATGACATTTCCGGTGACAAAGCGGGGAGAGCGGACCTTTGGCTGAGAAAAGAAACGGCGGGCTTTCAGGTATCGGTGCAACGCAGGGCGCGCTGCTTGGCTATATCCGGCGCAAGGGCTCGGCCTCCCGGGTGGAGCTTGCCGAATATTGCAGCGTTACGCCCGCCGCCGTCAGCATGATGACCCGCAACCTTCTGGAACGCGGTATCATCGAGGAAGGAGCACGCCGGCAGGAGGGCCGCGGCGCACCGCATATCGATCTCAGCCTCAGGAAAAATGTCGGTTACGCGCTCGGCGCCCATGTCAATCGTTATTCGGTGATGCTGACGCTGCTGAATTTCGGCGGGGAAATCGTCGGCGAATTGCAGATGCGTGGCTCCTATGAAGCCTTTTCCGATGTCCAGCGCGCGCTTCAGGACGGATCCGGCGAACTGCTTTCCAAAAACGCGATCGACCGGGGCGACCTGATCGGCGCGGCCATCGCCATGCCCACCCGTTTCCGCAAGCAGGCGATGTCGCTCGACCTTGCCGAGGAGGTGATTTCCTGGGCGGGTTCCGACCTTTCCGCCATGCTGCGCGAAGCACTTCGCTGCCCGGTGATCATTGAAAACGACGCCAATGCGGCCGCCATGGGCGAACTCACGCTTGGCAACCAGGCGGGACATGCGAACTTCGCCTATCTCTACCTGTCCGAAGGCATCGGCGGCGGCATCATCATCAGGAACGAACTTTATCGCGGTTATCTCGGCAATGCCGGCGAGATCGGCGCCCTGCGCGGCCGGGGAGGCTCCCGGCCCTCCTTCGAAGATCTGGCGGCCTGGTGCCTTGAGCATATGGGCGAAAAACCCTCCGGGCGGGCGCCCGATGTCTGGACCGACTATCTCGCGCGCAATGCCGCCGTGCTCGATGCATGGCTGGACCGTGCCGGACCGCAGGTCGCCCGCCTTGGTTTTGCCGTCAGCGCCGTGCTGGCGCCCACCGCCATCTATGTCGGCGGCACTTTACCGCGAATCGTCCGCGAGAAGCTGGTGCAATGGCTGGATTACGAGGTTTCCGACCCCTTCAACGGCGCCGAGGTCATCCAGCCGCAAATCCTGCTGCCGGACGTCGTGGCGACCGACCCTGTGGCCTTCGGCGCGGCGGCAATGGTTCTGCACGGCATCGGCGAGACCGGCTGAAGGGGCGACACGGTATGTGCGAAGGTCTCAGCCGAGATTCTGAACCATGAAATAGATCAGCCAGCAATGGGCTATCGCCAGCACCGCCCAGCCCCATTTCGCCACCCGTATATCGGCATCGACGACCGTGTTGCGGATTTCCGTTCCGCAGGCGGCCTCGTCCCCCGCCCGGTCCGGCATCGGACGTGGCGCGAAAATCGCCGCCGGATCGGTTTCGCCGACAACATAAAGCCTGTCATTGTGAACCGGCGGCGGCGCTTCACCCTCCGCGCTTTCAACGCGGGAAAGCACGCCATCAGCGGAGACGCAACGCACCGCCAGAAGCTGCGATGACACCCGCCCGCGACGCATATTACTTCTATTGGGCATCATAATTTTCCACACGAATAAAACTAAAATATTCAACAGTTCCGCCGGAAAACCACGAGTTTGCCGGGTATGCGTGCACGCCATTTCCGCCGCGCTCATCGGCTGAGCCCTGTCCTGCCTCTGCGTCCCCTGAACACAGAGATCCCGCGGTCACCGTGCCAGTCCCCCCGGCAAATCCTGCTTGCCCGTATAGGGTTTGGCCTCCCGCTGGATCAGGAAAACGGATTTTTCCACCGGCAGCGATTCGACCGTCCGATACCGCTGAAACCGCTTGGAATATTCGAACCGGATCAGCCTGTCCTCGAATTTGCCCGCCAGAACACGATAGCCGTTGACGAATTCGTTGAGGATTTCCAGCTCCTCGCCCCACAGCCAGCCCCCATAGGACGTGCCTTCGTTCGACCGCAGCACGATCTCGAAAAAATGCCCGCCCGCCACCATCGGCATACGGAAGAGGATATCGATATTGTCCTCGTCCTCGTCGTCGCATTTTTCCGCAGACAGCCTGACATGGGCTATTTTCGCATGAACGAGCGCGGAGACCGGATAAAAGGGACGGCCCTTGAACCACATGAATTCACTGACCGCATAACCGACATCGTCGGCACGCTGGTAAGGTTCAATACGCGGCTCGAACGCCATGTAGCTTCCGTTGAACGCTATCAATTTCGAAAATTCCCGATGCCTGCTGCTTGCCGTTTTCCGCCCGCCATTCGCGCTTCTGTCTGCGACAATAGGCACGCCGCGTCACACCAGCGTCAAATGGAACGTTATGATGACTTTCAATTTCCCGGACACGTTGCTAGATGATGATTCATGAGGGGACAAAAGTGGCTGGGAACGCTGAACAGATACCGATCCGGCTTTTTGGCACCCCGCGCTGTGACGCGGTGCGGGAAGCGTTTTTCCCGTCCAAGGGCTTCGCCCTCACCGCCGCCCTGATCCTTGCCCCGAACCAGTCGCTTTCCCGCCAGCAGGCTGCGTCGCTGCTGTGGGAAAATGTCGAGCAGAAAAGAGCTCTCGGCAATTTGCGGCAGCTGATCCTGCGCCTTCAGAAACTGCCCAACGAAGACGAGGCGATCCTTGTCACCGATGGCAACGACCTGAAGGCCGGAACGCTGGCGCAGCGCACCGACCTCGCCATTTTCCTTGCCGGCGCAAGGGCCGAGGAGCCGATGCGGCGGCTCCGTGCCCTCCTCGAATTCGGCGGCGATCTGCTGGAGGGGCTGGAGACCGGACAGGATCATCTCTACCTCTGGCTGCTGTCGGAAAGACGCCGCCTCAAGGACCTGTTCTTTTCGAGCTACACGCAGCTTCTGGAGGAACTGACGCGTTTCGGCCGCGCCAGTTCCAACGACATCGCCAGACTTGCCGAATGCGCCTGCAAGATCGAGCCGGAGCGCGAGGAAACCTACCGCGCCGCCATGGCGGCCTATGCCCGGATCGGGAACATCAGCGCCTGCGAGGGCATGTTCCAGCTTCTGATGGAACAGCTGCGCCAGGAGGCCCGCTCGCCGGAAGCCGAAACCGTGGCGCTGAGGCGCAGGATACAGAGCCTCGCCTCGACGATCGCCGCCCCGGCCGAGCCCGATGAGGGCAGCCGCCGAAAACCCGCGGCAAAACCCCGGGTCGCTTTCGGACGGCCGGTTCGGATCGACGGGCTTCCGGTCCCGCCGGTCATGCAGGCCTTTGTCGAGGATGTCGCCAACAGCCTGGTGCGATACCGAACCTTCACGGTCCTGTCACCGCACAGCACCTTCGCGCTCTCACACGACCGGTCCGACGACAGCTACGCCATGTTGCGGGCCGACTACCGGATCGCCTCGACGGTCTTCGACGATACGAACATGTCGGTGGCGCTGATAGAGGACGCAACGGGTGAAATCGTCTGGTCGCTCGAGGCCGTCCTGACCGAGCGGCACATCCACGCCGCCTTTCGCCTGCTCTCCAAACAGGTGGCGGCGGCGCTTGCCCGCGAGATCGAGCGGCTGCAGGTGGAGCCTGACCGCAACCACAGCGGCGAGGCCTACCGGCAATTGCTGGAGGGCCAGCAGCTGCTGCGCGGCAAATGCGACCTGCCGCTTCTGCGCAGAGCCCGTTCGATGTTCCGCAAGGCCGTCGATCTCGATCACAGCATGGCGGTGGCCCGCGCCCGGGTGGCGCAGAGCCTGCAGCTGGAATGGCTGATGCTCGGCGGCAACGACCCGCACCTGCTGCACCGGGCCAAGGCGGAAGCCGACGCCTCCGTGGAGATCGACCCCGCCCTCGGCGTCGGCCACTGGATGTGTGCCGTGGTGGCGCTTTACCAGCGGGATTTCGACATATCCGCCGAAAAATTCTTCGAGGCGGAGGCGCTTGCGCCCAATTCCGCCGACCTCCTGCTCCAGCATGCCGATGCGCTCGCCCATTTCGGCGATGCCGAAACCGCCTGGGAGAAGTTCCGGCAGGCGATCGATCTCAATCCGCTCGCGCCCGACATCTACTGGTGGGCGGGCGCCAGCATCGCCTTCAAGCGCGAGGATTACGGCGCGGCGGTGGAATTATGCGGACGGATGGAAAATGACGAGCCGGCGTTGCGGGTCTTGACCGCGAGCCACGCGCTCCATGGCGATTTGGCCGCTGCCCGGGAAGCCGGCGGCAGGCTTCAGGAAAACTATCCGGGTATGACGGCGAGGGAGATCAGCAGCCTGTCTCCAGACCGCGACCCGATAGCGAATGAAAAATTCTATCACGCACTTCGATTAGCTGGGATCAAATAGGAGATATTATGTCATCGCATTTCTTCATTGTTGGAAAAAAGGGCTTCGGCGTTCTTTTCATTCGCACGACACCGCTTCGGGTCGCGTCCGTATCGCATGAGACGATCGCGGCTTATGAAGCCAGCCACCCCGGCGTGGACGGCTATGCCCGCGTCGCGGCTGCGGCAAAGGCCATGCTGGTGCGCCAGGATGGCCAGCCCGAGGCCGAGCTGGACCAGGTCCAGATCCAGGGCATCGAAGCCCTCGTCTCCGGCGGCGCCGTGGTTTCGGAAGCCGATTTCGCCTTTATCGGCGAAGTGACCGACGCCGGCTGGGATTTCAACCGCATGGTGCAGGCCCCGATCGGCGCGGCGCTGAAGGCTGTCGGTCCGGCGGGTTCCGTCACCGGCGAGCTGTTCGACGCCATCCTCGCCGACGACCCCAACTCGGCGCCCTGAATAGTGGTTGTGCGGCCTTGAGCGCTGCCGGTACTCCCATGTCAGCGACAGCGGCTTCAAGGCATGCAGACGCTTCGTTCTTCGATCCCGGACTGCTTCGGCGGTTCGGGATTACCCGTGTCGGCGATGTGACCGGTCTCGATATTATCGGTATCCCCGTCTGGTTTGCGGTCCGGCCCAATTCGCGCGGTTTGTCCGTCTCGCAGGGCAAGGGGCTGGATGCGGAACAGGCCCGGATTTCGGCCATCATGGAGGCGATCGAAGGCGCGGTTGCCGAAGACACCCGCAGACATGTCGCCGCGTTCGGCTCCATTCAGGAGATGCGGAACAAGGCTGTTCCCCTCGTTGCCTTCGATACCATAGGCCGCGTCGATCCGGACACTCTCGATCCGCGAAAAGAACGTGCCTGGGTGAAGGGAACATCCATTCGCCGGCAACAGGATATTTTTGCGCCTTACGAGCTCGTGGGTATGGACTTCCGGGCGGATTTCCCCTGGGACCGGCAGGCGTTCCTCATGAGTTCCCAAGGCCTTGCGGCCGGTTTCGACCACGACCATGCGGTGCTCCACGCCCTGCTCGAACTCATTGAAAACGACGCCTGCTTTCTCATCGACACGTTTGAAACCCGGGCCACCGCCCCGCAACCGCTCCTCGTTGCGGCGGGGGCCGACCCCTCCCTCGACAACCTTGTCCAACACCTTTCGAATATCGGCCTGCCGCCGTCCTTCTACGACCTGACGAATGCGCTCGGCGTGCCGGTGGTGATGGCGAGCCTGCCGCGCTCGCTTCAGGCACAGGACGGGCCTGCGAGCCGCAGCGCCGCGGGTGCGGCGTGCCGTCCCAAGGCCGTTGATGCCGCGATTGCGGCGCTGCTGGAGGCGATCCAGTCGCGATTGACCGATATCAGCGGCGCAAGAGACGATCTGTCGCCGCTGCGCTACCAGCGGGACATCTCCGCGGCGGCTCCCGGGAGCCGCCGGGTTGAACAGCTGCCGGTCAATCTCGCTTTTGCGGATGGGAACGCCTCCGCGCCGCGATGGCGTCAGCTTGCCGAGCATCTCTTTACCGGCGGCATCGAGGATATTTATGTCTTTCCGCTGGAGACGGACGTACCGGGCCTGCATGTCGTGCGGGTTCTGGCAGCCGGGCTCGCCCCGGCCGCCGGCGGCCTGCAACGCATATCAGCGCGCACGCTCGATCACTTGCTGCATGCCGGAGGCGCCCGATGAAACCCGTGGTTTTTGCAGGCCCTTCCATTCACGGCATGACCGGCGAGCCCTTGTCCGGCCTCGATCTGCGCGGTCCGGCGGCCTGTGGCGATATTTTCGATGCGGTTCAGCGGGGCGTTCGGACCATCGGGCTGATCGACGGCCTTTACGGCGATTGCGCCGCCGTCTGGCACAAGGAAATCCTGCATGCGCTGTCGCAAGGCGTCACCGTTCTCGGCGCGGCCAGCATGGGTGCGCTCAGAGCGGCGGAATGCGCGATTTTCGGCATGACCGGCATCGGTGAGATCTTCGAGGCCTATCGGGACGGGCGGCGTTTCTCCGATGCCGACGTGGCGGTCAGCCACGCGCCGGGAGAACTCGATTACCGTCCGCTGACCGTCGCGCTGGTCGACGCCGAGGCGACGCTGGACGCCTGCCGCCGCATGCTTGCTCCCGGCGAAGGGGATGCGCTGGCGCTGGCCGCCCGCAAGCTGCATTTTACCCGCAGGACATGGCGTTCCATGGCAACCACAGCGGGCCTCGGTTCCGCGGCAGCGAATTTGCTTGCCACCAATGCGGTTTCCGTCAAACGAAACGATGCGGCGAGGCTTCTGGCGCTGCTCACGGCGGAAGCCTCGCCATCGCCGCCGTCGCCCGCCTGGACGCTGCAGAATACCCTGTTTTTTCAGCAATTGGCCGCACGGCGGCTGACTGGAGAAAAAGCGTCTTGACCGCGACCCGGCCCTTGCCTCTGGTGCCCGATTGCGGCGGGCCGATCCGTATCATCGCACTTGCACTGCCCGCCGCCTTTCTGGCGCAAAGCAGACCCGACGACACCGTTTTCCCGCTCGTTCCAATCGCAAACCTGCTTTCGGCCCTGCCTTCGGAGCTCACCACCCTCATCGTGATCGATCACGCCAGTTTTGCCCCGGCGCAAAACTGGCTCGACAAGCTGTCGGCCCGCTGTCGCATCCAGCTGCTGCCGCTTGGTCCAGACGGAAGCGTTTCGCATCCGTGGATACAGGACATGCTGCATGCCCGCATGGATGATCGCGAGGCAACGCCTTCGGCGGACATTGTGCTGGTGGGCGAAAACGCCGTCGGCCTCAGGCTGGCTGACCATCTCGGAGCAAAAATTACCAAGCCGGATGTCATCCTGGCGGGTGGCAATCAGCTTGTCGGCCCCGATTTCCGGCTGGTTGGCCATTCCAGCCTGTGGGATGACAGGGCGGTCGACAGAAACGCTGCCGCCCCTTCGCAACGATGGCGGAATATCCAGGCCCTCGACAGCCGGACCGTGCGCGGTTTCGGCTACAGGCCGGAAGACCTTGGCAAT
This sequence comes from Agrobacterium sp. NPDC089420, assembly GCF_044900305.1. Taxonomy (NCBI): domain Bacteria; kingdom Pseudomonadati; phylum Pseudomonadota; class Alphaproteobacteria; order Hyphomicrobiales; family Rhizobiaceae; genus Agrobacterium; species Agrobacterium sp. NPDC089420. The sequence goes on from NZ_JBJDMY010000019.1 coordinate 66,997, forward strand.
GTCCCGATCTCCCGCGATCCTGCCGCGTCACGGCGGGGCGGCCCGGAAAGCACCGGCGGGAAAATGCACCAATGCGGCTTTCACGTCGACCAGTTCGTTTCCGTCACCGGTCTCAGGCGGGACGGCGCGCCTCTTCTCCTGGTGGCCGACCCCGTGGCGCATGGCGGCTGCAATGCCCGCGCGGCGACCGAGCTGAAACGAAAACTGGATGCATCGGCGATTTCGCTGGTGCGGCAGGGCTTTGCGATCGAACGAAATCCCATCCCGGTTTCACCCGCCATCGATACCGGCAAATGCATCCCCAGGCTCTATAACAATGTCCTTCTTGAAAATGTCATCCGTTCCGGTCAGAAACAGCCATTCGTCTGGATTCCGCATTTCGGCGATACGGAGGCGCTTGAGGAATTCGACGCGATGAACCGGCAGATTTGGAACCGGCTCGGCTTTCAGGCCATCGGTGTGGCCGGGTGGAGCCATCTGGTGAGTCGCAACGGGGCGTTGCGTTGCGCCACGAAGGTCATTAATCGCGATGCGGACACACTTTTATGAACAGAAAATCGCTTCATTTTGTCAATAAAGCTTCATAATACCCGTGGAAATTGTGTTGAATGTATACCTTCAACAATATTAATTGATAACCATCGGATTTAAGAACCTCACAACTGGAGGAGTTCATGATGCAAGCCAAATTACCCAGCCCGATCGATGTGCATGTGGGCACACAAATCAGAATGCGCCGCAAGTCGCTCGGCATGAGTCAGAGTGCTCTGGCCGGGCGATTGGGCATCACCTTCCAACAGGTGCAGAAGTATGAAAAAGGCGCCAATCGCGTCGGCGCGTCCCGTTTGCAGGCCATCGCGTCCATTCTCGGCGTGGAGGTCAGCTCGCTGTTCGCCAATGCCACCCCCGATGGCGGCATTGCCAATCCCGCGCTCGGCACAATCAACGCCATGCAGACGTTCGTAGCCTCGAATGAAGGCTTTTCGCTCAACCAGGCCTTTTCCCGGATCAAGAGCGCAACCGTTCGCAGAAGCATCGTCGCGCTCGTCACGTCGCTCGCCGCGACCGAAACGGCAGAAAATGCCAATGCAGCGGCGGACAAAAGCGAAGATTGACGCAGGTGTGACGCTCGCGTGACGCTCGATATGGTCGAAAATGCATAACGCGATATCAGCGCGTTTTCATACTGTCGATTGTCGAGAGGGAAGCATGGCGGCGTCTACCACAGCACTACTTGAACAGGTTGAACAGGACAATGCAGACGAGATTCTGGCGCTTGGAAGGATGGTCTCCTATCTTTGCCAGCGCTCGAAATCCATGGAACTGGGCATGTCGACCTATTTCCTGGAAATGGCGCTGCTGTCGCTGGCCCAGGATATCAATCAGCACGGCCTGCCGCCCGCGGGTGCAGAGCTGAGCGCCAGCGGTTTCGCACTGGCCGACCTGCATTGAGCAATTTCATGTCCGCAGCCGGTTAGATGCACGAGACAGGGTGTTCCCGCACCGTCCTCCAGCCGGGACCACCCAACGTTAACCGGTGCATCCTGCGTCTGCGGATATTCGCATAACCCCTCCCAAGGGATTTCATCACCAATGATGATCGAGGCCCGGTCTTTCGCCGGGCCTCGTCCATTATCAGGGTACAGCCCGCCGAAACTCCACCAAGGCCGCGACCGCGTCAACGAGCGCCGGCACGCGAGGTCTCGATCAAGATCATATCGACATTTACCGCCGCAGCCGCCTCGAGGTCACTGACCTCATCGCGTAGGCGAGCGCGAACTGCCGGCACGTCAGGCTTCTTGCAATAGCGTCACGCGTGAAGGGCCGGTTCAGGATCGTCTCATCGGGCCGGTCAAAACGTCTTTCACCGATCTTCGGTGAATGCTCGGGAATATTCCCGCCCGCGGTCTGTCATCGGTTGCGGCGGTGCTTCGGTTTCTTTCTCCACGAAACCCCGTGATGGGCATCCGTCAGGACACGACCGCGCCCGGCCCCGGCACAGCCCCTGGCGGCACCTTGCCGAGAATGATCATGCCGAGCACCTCGTCCTTGGTCACATCCTGCGTGCGGGCATGGCCGACCACCTTGCCGTTTTTCATCACGAAAACCCGGTCGGCCAGGTCGAAGACGTCATGAATATCGTGACTGATGAGGAAGATGCCGATGCCCTGCCGTTTCAGCTCCTTGACGAGATCGCCCACCTGCGCCGTTTCCTGCGGCCCGAGTGCGGCCGTCGGCTCGTCCATGATGAGGATGCGGGCATCGAACAGAATGGCGCGGGCAATGGCGACCGACTGCCGCTGGCCGCCGGACAGCGCCTTCACCGGCTCCTTGAACCGCCGGAAATTCGGGTTGAGACGGCCCATCACCTCGCGAGCCGAGGCTTCCATGGCGACATCATCCAGCGTGCCCCATTTCGTCTTCAGCTCGCGGCCGAGATAAAGATTGGCCGCCGCATCGACATTATCGGCCACGGCCAGCGTCTGGTAGATGGTCTCGATGCCGTATTTCTTGGCGTCGCGGGGATTACGGATATCCGCATCCTCACCATTGATGAGGATATCGCCGCCATCGCGCCGGTATGCGCCGGACAGGATTTTGATAAGCGTCGATTTGCCCGCGCCATTGTGGCCGAGAAGGGCGACCACCTCGCCGGGAAAAAGATCGACAGAGGCGTTTTCCACCGCATGGATACCGCCGAAGGAAATGGAAATATTGCGCATTTCCACGAGGGGCGTGACTTGGTCCGTCATAGGAATTCTCCTCGGTTCTTACTTGGCGCGGGCGCGGTAGATGGTGTCGAGCCAGACGGCGACGACCAGAACCACACCAACGACGATGCGCTGGAAGGGCGTATCGATGCCCACCAGCACCATGCCGGATTGCAGCGATTGCATGACGAGCGCGCCAAGCATCGCGCCCGCTATGGTTCCGACACCGCCGGCCAGCGACGTGCCGCCGATGACGGCCGCGGCAATGGTGTAAAGCTCGTCCAGTTCACCCTGGGCATTGGTGGCGGCGTTGAGGCGGGCGGTCGAAATCGCCGCGGCGATGGCGCAGAGAACGCCCATCAGCGTGAAGATCTTCACCGTCACCCAGCGGGTCTTGATGCCGGCCAGCTCCGCCGCTTCCGGATTGCCGCCGATGGCGAAGACGTATCGTCCGAAACGCAGCCGCGTGGCAATGAAGGTCATCACCGCACCGACGGCAAGCGCCATCAGCACCGGAATGGCAATGCCGTGCGAAATGAACAGCCCGCCTTCCGGCCAGGCGATGCCATTGGCGTCGGCATAGTTGCGGGCGATGTTGATCGGCCATGGATAGCTGTTGACCACCGCCACGAAGCCGATGACGACAAGGCAGCCGAGCGCCACCAGAAAATATTCCGCCCAGACCGGCCGCAGCGGAAAGCCGAAACGGCGGCGCTGATGGCGGGAATTCAGGATGGCCGCCACGATGGCGACGCAGGCGACGATGGCGGCGATCCAGCTCCATGTCGCGCCGATCGAGCCGCTGGTGCCGCCGCCCATCAGGCGGAAGGTGGAATCCATCGGTGCCACGGTGCGGCCGCTGGTGATGAACCAGGTGCCGCCGCGCCAGACGAGCAGGCCGCCGAGCGTGACGATGAAGGACGGCACGTTGAGGAAAGCGATGATCGAGCCCTGCAACATGCCGATCGCGCCGCCGACGAGAATGCCGGTGAGCAGCGTGACGATCCATGTCGCCCAATGTTCGAAGCCGAGGATCTGCGGCAGGATTTCCGCCTGCATGACACCCATGATCATGCCGGAAAAACCGAGGATGGAGCCGACCGACAGGTCGATATTGCGGGTGACGATGACAAGCACCATGCCGGTCGCCATGACAGCCACGGACGCGGTCTGCACCGAAAGGTTCCATAGGTTTCTGGGCGTCAGGAACAGGCCGCCGGACAGGATATGAAATCCGATCCAGATCAGAAGAAGCGCGCCGACCATGCCGAGCAGCCTGGTATCCAGCTCGGTGGCGCTGATGAAGCGCGTTATCGAGCCTGTCTTTTCCGTCTTTTGCGACGCCGTGGAATTGGATTGGGTCATATCGGCCATGGACTGCCGGTGCTCCTCACATCTTAGAGCGCTTTCGCTTTCCCCTGAATCGCGAAAACGCTCTAACTCCTTGTTCTGGCGCATTTCCAAACGGAAAACCGGGCTTCACTTTTCCTGGAAATGCTCTAAAGGCGCCGCGCCATGAACCATGGCGCGGCGCCCGAACCGTGACCTCTTCGATCAATCGCAGGCCTTGACGGTTCCGGCCTTCACACCCTGGCAGGCCGTTTCCTTCTTGATCCAGCCGGCATCGATGACAGTGCCGAGATTGTCCTTGGTGATGGCGATCGGCTTGAGGAAGACCGACTGCATCGTGACCTTCTTCGGACCGCCATCAAAGGTGGTGACGCCCTTGATTTCGGTCATCTTCTTGCCGCCCGCCAGTTCCAGCGCGATGCCGGCCGCTTCCTTGCCGAGTTCGCGGCTGTCCTTCCAGACAGACACCGTCTGCGTGCCGAGCGCGACGCGGTTCAACGCCGCGAAATCGGCATCCTGGCCGGAAACGGGAACCGAACCGGCCATGCCCTGCGCGGCGAGAGCGGCGATTGCGCCACCGGCCGTGCCATCGTTCGAGGCGACGACCGCATCGACCTTGTTGTTATTCTTGGTCAGGAACTGTTCCATGTTCTTCTGGGCATTTTCCGGCTTCCAGCCATCGGTATAGGCCTCGCCGACATTCTTGATCTTGCCGCCGTCAATGGCGGCCTTCAGCACTTCCTGCTGACCGGCGAACAGGAAGTCCGCATTCGGATCGGAAGACGAGCCCTTGATGAAGACATAATTGCCTTCCGGCTTGACCTTGAAGACTTCGGCGGCCTGCAGACGGCCGACTTCCTTGTTGTCGAAGGTGATGTAGAAGGCGTTCTGGTTTTCGATCAGGCGGTCGTAACCGACGACCGGAATGCCCTCGGCAACGGCTTTTTCGACCGCCGGACCGATCGCGTCGCTGTCCTGCGCCAGAATGATCAGCGCATTGGCGCCCTGCGAGATCAGTGATTCCACGTCGGTCAGCTGCTTTGCGGCGGAAGACTGGGCATCAGCGGAGATATATTTCGCGCCGGCCTTGTCGAGCGCTGCCTTGATGGCCGCCTCATCGGTCTTCCAGCGCTCTTCTTGAAAATTCGACCAGGACACGCCGACCACGAGATCGGCTGCAATGGCGGCAGTATGCAGGGAAACGAGTACGGCCGTACCCGCCAAAAGCTTGGCAAAAGAATTCATGATGTCCTCCCGGTAAGGGCGAGGCCCTACACCTCCATGCAGGGAAAACGCCCGGAAAAAAGCTGACGGTCTCTGTGATTTCACAATTTTCTCGACAGTCGAGAAAATTAATGTCAGAGATTCCCCATGCTGTCAACAACGGCTGCGGGCAGCATCCGGGTGCCTTGATCTTCTCTTTGGCATGCGCCATCAGACAGGATCAGCACGACAGGAAAAAGCCGTTCAGGGAGCAGGCCCCAGCCCATGTCCGCCATTGCAAGTACGGAACTGGTGCGCCAGAAAAACAGCCTGTCGGTGATGGCGTCGCTGCGCCTGCACGGCAGCCTTTCCCATACCGACATGTCGTCCTTCACCGGGCTTGCCTCCGCCACCGTCTCCGCCATCACCACGGAACTGGAGCGCGCCGGTCTTATCTTGCGCAAGGAACAGCTTGCCGCCGCCGGGCGCGGGCGGCCGCGCATGCTTTTCGGGCCGAACGGTGCCTTCTGCCACGTCGCCATCGTCATCATTTCCTCCGACAGCGTGCAATATTCGCTGGTCGATTATGCCGGCAAGCTGGTGGACCGTTTTACCGAACAGAGGATCACGGCCGAGAAAGGCGCGTTCGGCAACGCGATCCTCGCCGGCCTCGCAAGACTTGCCGATCGCTCGCGTATCGACCGAAACGATATTCTCCAGGTCTCGGTCAGCAGCAAGGGGCTGGTGGATGCGGCCGCGGCAACGCTCGTCTGGTCGCCTGTTCTCGGCGACGAAAGGATCGATTTCCGGCAATTGCTTTCCGCGGACGGCCGCATCCGTGTGACGCTGAACAACGAAACCCTGCTCGCCGCCAAGGCCATCTGGATGCGTGAGCAGGCGAAGGAAAAGGGAAATGCGCCACCGGAGGCGCTCGTCACCCTGTCGCTCGGCCACAGCATCGGCCTTGGTATCGCCCGCGCAACGGGCGGCGCGATCGAGGTCAGCGCCCCCAATTTCGGCCATATGCTGCATCTGGCCGATGGCGCGCTGTGTCGTTGCGGCAGCAAAGGCTGTATCGAAGCCTATTCCGGATTTTACGCCATCCTGCGTTCCGCTTTCGAAGCCCCGCCGCAGGCGGAGCCGGCGAAATTCGTGCCGATTGCGGAGGTGGACAAGATCGCCGCCTCGGCGCGCACCGGCGCCCGCATGGCGCGCTTTGCCTTCCGCACCGCCGGTCTTGCGCTCGGCAACGGTCTCTCACGCCTCTTCAGCCTGCACGGCCATATGCCCGTCTTCATCACCGGCCCCGGCACGCGTTATTTCGATCTCCTGGAAAGCGGCCTGCGCGACGGTCTGGCGCAATCGCAAGCGGTGCGTTTCGGCGGCATGCCGAAAATCGCCATCGCGCCCGACGAACCGGAACTGGTATTCGAAGGGCATATGGAACACGCGCTTTCCGCCGCGGACGACTATATATTGAGCGCCGACGGCCCTGAGAGGCTGGGGAGGAATTCCGCTGGCTGATCGGCAATTGCCGAAGGTTCAGGCCTGCCTGGCCACGGCGAAGGCCTTGTCCTCAACGCCGGTCAGAAGCCGGACGAATTCATCCAAGCCGGCCGCCTGCTCCCTGCTGAGCAACAGCCCCTGCTTGGTGCGCCGCCAGAGAATGTCCTCAGCCGCGCAAGCCCATTCGTGCATCACCAGAAAGCGAACCTCGCACTCGTAAAGCGTGCCGCCGAAATGGCGGCCGAGGCCGGAGAGATCGGTGGCGGCGCCCAGCAGATCGGCCGCCTTCGTGCCATAGTTCCTGACGAGGCGTTCTGCATGCCGGCGGTCGAGGAAGGGATAATGGTCGATCAGAGCCCTCACCTGCGCCTCGTATCTCTCCGCGCCGAAATCGCCGCCCGGCAGGCGGGAGCCCGCCGTCCACGGCTTGCCTTTCTCGCCGATCGCCGCGCCGATCTTTTCCAGCGCATGTTCGGCGAGACGCCGATAGGTGGTAAGCTTGCCGCCGAAAATATTGAGGAGCGGCGCTTCGCCCTTAGACTCCTCCACCTTCAGCACGTAGTCGCGCGTGGCCTCCTGTGCTTTCGAAGCGCCGTCGTCAAAAAGCGGCCGCACGCCGGAATAGGTCCAGACGATGTCTTCCGGCTTTACCGATTCGCTGAAATAGTCGCTGGCCGCATTGCACAGATAGGAAATCTCGTCCTCGGAGATACGCACCCTGGCGGGATCGCCCTGGTAATCGCGGTCCGTGGTGCCGATCAGCGTGAAATCGCGCTCATAGGGAATGGCGAAAATGATGCGGTTATCCGGGTTCTGGAAGAAATAGGCGCGCGGATCGGAAAACTTCCTGCGCACGATGATGTGGCTGCCCTGCACGAGCCGCACATTATGCACGTCATTGCGGCCGAAGACGCCGGAAAGCACCTTGTCCACCCATGGGCCGGCGGCATTGACCAGCATGCGCGCCTTGTGCGTGGCCGCTAGTCCGGTTTTTTCGTCCAGCGTCTCGATGAGCCACAGCCCCCCTTCGCGCCGTGCGGAAACAACCCGCGTTCGGTTCATGATGGTTGCGCCGCGGTCGGCGGCATCGCGCGCATTGAGAACCACGAAACGGGCGTCGTCCACCCAGCCATCGGAATATTCGAAAGCCTTGGCGAAAGCCGGTTTCAGCGGCTTTCCGGCCGGGTCTCGCCTCAGATCGAGCGTGCGGGTCGCCGGCAAAAGCTTGCGGCCGCCGAGATTGTCATAAAGAAACAGGCCGAGCCGGACCATCCAGGCCGGGCGCACGCCGCCCTTCTGGATGGGGAGGACGAAACGCATCGGCCAGATGACATGCGGGGCCATCGCCCAGAGGATTTCCCGTTCCATCAGGGCTTCGCGCACGAGGCGGAATTCGTAATGTTCGAGATAACGCAGGCCGCCATGGATGAGCTTGGTGGCGGCGGAAGAGGTGCCGGAGGCAAAATCGCTCTTTTCCGCAAGCGCCACGGAATACCCCCTGCCCACCGCATCGCGGGCAATGCCGCAGCCATTGATGCCACCACCAATGACAAAAAGATCGAAAATGTTTTCGCCGGACATAGAGCCTCCACGACAGCGCCGGGGGATCGTTCCCCATCGTTGAAAGACAATTGCCATAAAAACGAAAACAAAACGAATGTCAAAAGAAAACAAACGAAACACGTTTCGGCAAAGGCGGATCGGCGGCCGCTCGCCGTCCGCCGCATGCCAAGCGTCTTAGGGGGTTCGTGTTTCAGCCGTGTGTCGGGCCAACCTGCTCAAGCTCGTAGAGCACACCGCCCATGTCTTTCGGGTGCAGGAAAAGAACGGGATTGCCATGCGCACCGATCTTCGGCTCGCCATCTCCCAGGATACGGACGCCTTTTTTGACGAGATCGTCGCGGGCCACGACGATATCCGCCACCTCGAAACAGAGGTGATGGGTGCCGCCGCCCGGATTGCGGTCAAGAAACGCGGCAATCGGCGATTTCTCCCCGAGCGGATGAAGAAGTTCGATCTTGGTGTTTTCCGCCTGGATGAACACCACCGTCACGCCGTGTTCGGGGAGCGACTGCGGCTCCGAGACGTCAGCGCCCAACGCCCTGTAACGGGCAACGGCGGCATCGAGATCGGGCACCGCGATGGCGACGTGATTTAGTCTTCCAAACATCGGCACACTCCCCTCACGCGTTGCGCCGGATGCCTTCCAGCAGGTCGAGAACCTTGTTGGCGGCATCCATGACATTGGTGCCGGGTCCGAAGATCGCCGAGACCCCGTGGTCGAGCAAAAACTGATAGTCCTGTCGCGGAATGACGCCGCCGACGACAACGATGATGTCTTCCGCGCCTTTCTGTTTCAGCGCCTCGACCAGCTGCGGTGCAAGCGTCTTGTGACCGGCGGCGAGCGACGACATGCCCACCACATGCACCCTGTTCTGAATGGCGAGATCAGCCGCTTCAACGGGCGTCTGAAACAACGGGCCGGCCAGCACGTCGAAACCGATATCGCCGAAAGCGGAGGCAATGACCTTCGCGCCGCGATCATGCCCGTCCTGGCCGAGCTTTGCGACCATGATGCGCGGTTTGCTGCCGATCCGTTCGGCGACGCCGGAGAGCCGGGCGGCGAGCGTGGCAAGTTCCGGCTCGTCCTTGTAAGCCTCACCGTAAATATCGCTCACCACCTCCGGCACGGCCGCATGGTCGCCGAAGGCAGCCCGCAGCGCATCGGAAATCTCTCCCACCGTGGCGCGGGCGCGGGCGGCGACAACCGCGGCTTCGAGAATATTGCCCTTGCCGCTGCGGGCGACTTCGGAAAGTGCCGCCAGGGCTGAGGTCACATCCTTGCCGTCGCGACGGCGGCGCGTCTCCTCGATGCGGCGGATCTGGGCGGCGCGCACGGCGGCGTTATCGATATCGAGGACATCGATATCCTCTTCCGTTTCCAGCCGGTAACGGTTGACGCCGACGATGACCTCCTCGCCCTTGTCCACCGCCGCCTGGCGGCGGGTTGCCGCCTCCTCGATCAACCGTTTCGGCAGGCCCTCCGCCACGGCCTTGGTCATACCGCCAAGTGCCTCCACCTCTTCGATCAGCGCCCAGGCCTTCCCAGCCAGTTCGTTCGTCAGGCTTTCGACATAATAGGAGCCGGCCAGCGGGTCGACGACCTTGGTGACGCCGGTTTCATGCTGCAGGATGAGCTGGGTATTGCGGGCGATGCGGGCGGAAAATTCCGTCGGCAGGGCAATCGCCTCATCGAAGGAATTGGTGTGCAGCGACTGCGTGCCGCCCAGCACGGCGGACATGGCCTCGAAGGCGGTGCGGACGATGTTGTTATAGGGGTCCTGCTCCTGCAGCGAGACGCCCGATGTCTGACAATGGGTGCGCAGCATCAGCGACGACGCCTTTTGCGGCTTGAATTCCTCCATGATGCGCGACCACAGCAGGCGCGCGGCGCGCAGCTTGGCTGCCTCCATGAAGAAATTCATGCCGATGGCGAAAAAGAACGACAGGCGGCCGGCGAAGTCATCGACATTCAGCCCCTTGGCCAAAGCGGCGCGGACATATTCCCGGCCATCCGCCAGGGTGAAGGCAAGCTCCTGCGTGAGCGTGGCGCCCGCTTCCTGCATGTGATAGCCGGAAATGGAAATGGAATTGAATTTCGGCATCTCTTTTGCCGTATATTCGATGATGTCGGCAATGATCCGCATCGAGGGTTCCGGTGGGTAGATATAGGTATTGCGGACCATGAACTCCTTGAGGATATCGTTCTGAATGGTGCCGGAAAGCGCAGCGCGCGGAACGCCCTGCTCCTCCCCCGCAACGATGAAATTGGCGAGGACGGGAATGACCGCGCCGTTCATGGTCATCGATACGGAGACTTTTTCGAGCGGAATGCTGTCGAACAGGATTTTCATGTCCTCGACGCTGTCGATCGCCACGCCAGCCTTGCCGACATCGCCTTCCACGCGGGGATGATCGCTGTCATAGCCACGATGGGTGGCGAGATCGAAGGCCACGGAAACGCCCTGCTGGCCGGCGGCGAGCGCCTTGCGGTAAAAGGCGTTCGAGGCCTCCGCCGTGGAAAAACCGGCATATTGACGGATGGTCCAGGGCCGCCCGGCATACATGGTGGCGCGCGGGCCGCGTGTGAATGGCGCAAAGCCCGGCAGGCTGTTCAGATGCGAAACGTCCTGCAGATCGTCGACCGTATAAAGCGGCTTGACCGCGATGTCTTCCGGCGTGTGCCAGACGAGCGTGTCCGGTGAACGCTTCAGCTCCTTTTCGGCAAGCTCAAGCCAGTCCCGCACCGTTTTTTCACCCGACATGCATCTCTCCCCTTCTGCATTTCATTTCCGCATCGTGGCGGCCGATCATGACGACAATCGAACGGTCCACCCTGTGCCCGTAAACCGCTCCGGCCCGCATGCGTTCCGAAGAAACGGCGGCGACCGTCACTCGAATTCGAGAATGACCTCGTCCACCGCGAGGCTGTCGCCCGGTTTCGCCGAGACCTTGGCGACGCGGCCGCGTTTTTCCGCGCGCAGGATGTTTTCCATCTTCATGGCCTCGACGGTCGCCAGCGCCTGCCCGGCCTCAACCTCGTCGCCTATGCCGACCGCGATGCCGGTGATGACGCCCGGCATCGGGCACAGCAGCAGCTTTGACGTGTCCGGCGGCAGCTTGTCCGGCAT
>NZ_JBJDMY010000020.1:0-66425 GCF_044900305.1 Agrobacterium sp. NPDC089420
GCAGCCTTTTTCCGAAAGATAACCGGAAATCGCGGCGACGATGCCGCGGGTCGATTTGCAGGCTACTGTCAGAACATAGGATGTCATCGCGTTTTTCCGTGTTTGTGGCTGGCGCGTTAAAATGGGGTGCAGAAGGATAAGGCTGCGTGGATCACCGCACGGCACGCGCTTCGTCTTTCAACCGTTCATTCATCCAATCGGCACCGGCGCGGATGCCGCCGAGCGGGAAGACATGGACCTGCGCAATGCGGCTTTGCGGGTTTGCCGCCCGGTAATCAGCCATCTCCGCCAGAACCTCGGTTGGTTCGTAAGGCGTCAGAAGCTGGCCCAAGTCGAGCGCACGCCTTTGCAGCACGGCAAGCGACGGGCCGACGCCACAGGCGATCGCAAATCTTATCAACGTCTGCAATTTGGTGGGGCCGGCAATGCCGACATGGATCGGCAGGGTGATACCGGCCGCTGCGATCCGCTCCGCCCAGGCGATCACCGGCTGCGCGGCGAAGGCAAATTGCGTCACGATGGCCATGTCCGCATCGGTACGCTCGCAATAATCCTGCTTGAGGGCCAGCGCTTTGTCGACGATGCGGCTGGAGCCGTCCCTGTCTATGGCCCTGTTGCCCTCCGGATGCCCGGCGACATGCAGCCTCCTGAAACCATGACGATCGAACAGCCCGGTTTCGATGAGCTCGATGGAGCTGTCGAAATCCCCCGCCGGCGTCGCAACGCCGCCGCCCAGCAGCAGGGCCTCTTCCACGCCGGCCTCGTTTTTATAGCGCGTGATCCACTCTTCCAGCGTCGCCGCATCCGGGATGAGACGGGACGGAAAATGCGGCATGACCGGAAAGCCATGCTGGCGAAAACGCCTTGCCGTCGCCACCATGTCATCGATCGGCGTTCCTTCTATATGGGCGATGTAAACCCGCGTGCCGGCCGGCAGCAAAGCCCTGAAATCGTCGATCTTTGCCGCCGTTCTCGGCATCACTTCAATGGAATAGCCGGAAACGAGAGCCTTGAGACCAGCAGTATCAAGGGATTTCCCCTCGCGTCTGCCTTTCAACAGGTCGAATAATGCCACCATGCGTCCTCCCGGAGGGACATTGAGGGGATGCGCCAGCCCATGCCGAACCGCATCGATCGTCGAAAGATTTCGATAGTCCGGCGGCCTCTTTCATCCGGCACATCGCAGTGAAAGAGGCCGTGACTTCGAGCTCCACGGAAGCGTGGGTGAACCGCGCGGGCTTAGATCACCGCCCGCAGCTTTTCCTGCGCCGCCTTGGAATAGGGGATGGAAGACACCCTCGCCCTGATCGTCGTTTGTGTGTGGCGCTCCACATGCGGCTTGCGCGAGCCGCCATTCACCTCGCCCCAGGTCAGCACGACCTCGGTGCCGACGGCCGCATGGGCCTCGTCTATGCCGCAGAGCGAGATCATGTCGCGCTCATTGATGTTGTAACCGCAATATTGCGACATGCCGATCAACCGGCCGTCCTTTGAGCGCACCTCGTCGGCCTGCGGCCAGCCGAAATAGGCGGTCGGCATATCGATGGCCTTGTAGATGGGGCCATCACCCAGTTGCGACGCAAATATCTTGAGCACATCCTCCCGGTTCCACTGCAAGGCACGTTTCACACGGCGGGGCTCCTTAAGCTGCGCCTCCAGCGCCTGGCGGCCGATAAAGTCATGGTCGAACTTGACCAGGCGCTCATAACCGAGCGCCCAGGGCGTCCAGTAATAATCCTCGATATTGCCGGTATAGAGGCTGCCGCCGAGCTGCATGTTGGCTTCCCAGCTATCGGCCGGAAGCCATTCGCGGTAGGCCCGCAGCTCCTCACCGGAATAGATGCCGGGCAGCGGATAGGGTATCCAGCCGTCTTCGAGCGGTGTGCTGTAATAGGTGCGGGTGCCGGCCTGCAGCAGGCCGTGCTTTTCGCCAGCCTTGAGGATAGCGTCGCGGACGATATCCATCTCCGAAAATGCGCCCGATATTTCCGCGCCGGCATGGCCGGCCATGCCGTGGCGCAGCACATGCACCCGGCAGCCGGCGATGGTGACGTAGGCCGTGTGGAAGAACTTGATTTCCGGCCAGCCGCCTTCGCAGATGTCCTCCAGAATGTCGCGGGCATTCGGCCCTTCGATCTGGAAACGATATTTCGTGCGTTTGCCATCCGGGCTGTAGGGGGTGGTGGGGTCGAAGCGGAAATCGACATTGTAGCCGCCGGTTTCGCCATTATACCGGACCCAGTTCAGAACCGGCATGCCGCTGATCAGTTCGAACCCTTCATCCTCGCCGTAATAGTTGAGGATGCAATCGCCGATATGGTGGCCGCGCGGGGTGCAGGCGATATATTGCTTGGCGCGGCCGGTGGAAAGATTGGCGAAGGAGCAGGGTGAAAGCTCGCTCAGAAGCCTTTGCGCATCCGGTCCTTTTACATAAAGCACCGGCATGTGATGCGATTGATTGAAAAGAACGGCGCTTTCACGCCAGGCCCGCTGCTCCTCACGCCAGTTGCTGTATTCCGGGGCTATCAGCGTCGCAAACAGGCTGGTACGCGACTTGTGATATTGGGAGATCGTGTCGTTATAAAAATAGTCGACCAGATTTTCTTTCGAGTCGATCAGCTCTTGCAGGTTTTTCATGGTATCGGCCTTCCTGTTCGGGATGCTTGAAGATGATGCCGCCACGCAAGGGTGGGCGGTCGCGGCGTCGGCGTGAAAAATTCCGCAGGCTCCGCCGTCCGGTCCCGGCCAATGCCGGGACGGTTTCGGTCGCAGATGAAAAGCGGCGATTACTTCGCGGCGGGCATGTCGCAGGCCGAGACGTAAGGATCCTCACCCCGCTCCATGGCGATCCGCGGCGAACCCATGCGCCATTTGCCGTCCGGCCCCGCCTCCACTTCGAGGGCGTAATAATTATCAAGCGGCATATGGTTCTTGCCGAAAGTCAGCTTGCCGCGAACGGATTTGAAATCCGCGGCTTCAAGCGCGGTACGAAGGGCGGCTCTGTTTTCGAGGTCACCCTTGGCGGTTTCCACGGCGGATTTGATCAGCTGGATGGCATCGTAGGCCGCCGCCGCATAATTCGAGGGATCCCGCCCATACTTCTGCCGGAAATCCGCAACGAAGCGCCGGTTTTCCGGTGTGTCGAGATCGGGATACCAATAATCCGTCAGCACCGAGCCGAGCGCACCCGTCGCATTGCCTTTCTGAAGCGCCGGCAGGGCGATCTGGTCGAGCGTATAGACGGTATAGAGCTTGACCTTGTCCTTGAGGCCGGACTGTTCGAACTGCGTCATGAAGGCGGCGGAACGGCCGGGATAGAAAGCAAACAGCGCTTCCGCCCCGCTCGCAGCGACCTTGCTGAACTCGGCGGAAAAATCGAGCTGCGGGTCGTCGCCCCATTTGGTGAAATCCTGGCCGACAACCTTGCCCTTGAACGTATTGACCAAACCTTTGACCACGTCCTGCCCGGCGGCATAATTCGGCGCCATGGTATAGATCGCCTTGACACCACGCTTGTTCAGTTCCTCGCCAAGCGCCATGGACATCACATCGCCCTGCCCGCGCATGCTGTAAAAATTCGGATTGCATAGCTTTCCGGCCATGTCGGACGGTGCTGCATTGGTGCTGACGACGATCGTGCCGGAATCGAGCGCGCTCTTGCGTGAGGCGAGCAGAACATTCGACCAGATATAGCCGGTGATGAAATCCACCTTGTCCTGGCGGACGAGCTTCTCTGTCTTCTGCCGGCCGACATCCGGTTTCAGGGCGTCGTCCTCGACCACGAGTGCGATGGGCCTGCCGGCGATCCTGCCGCCCGCGTGATCGACCGACAGCCGGATCGCATCTTCCACATCCCGTCCGATAATGGCGGCGGGTGTCGTGAGCGTGGTGACGAGGCCGATCTTTATCGGTTCCTCCGCGGATAACGGCTCCGTAAGGCTGAACAAGGCGGCGACGGCCGCAAGATATTTGAGTGTCATTTTCCCCTCCGTGCCGGCTCCTCTCCGGCTTCATTTACATACCGCTTAATCGGTATGTTTTCAACAAAAAGATTCTCTGCTATGGAAAGTTTCGTCTATTGAATAGGGGAATAGCTCCAGTATGTGCGGCAGGGCACAGTGACAGGATGACGAAGGCGGCGGCCCATGGGGCACAAACAGGATAGTGGCATCAGGCAATGCAGAAAAAGCGACGCACTCAGGCTGAAAGAAGCGCCGAAACAAAGGAGAAAATCCTGCAGGCGACAATCGACCTGCTTTTCGAACAGGGCAATGCGCGGCTGACGACGGCGCTTGTCGACGAGCGGGCGGGCGTCTCGAGCGGTGCGCGCGTGCATCATTATCCCGCCAAGATCGATCTGGTCGTGGCCGCGACCGGCCATACTTACGAACTTGCCGCGCAGCTTGGCCGTCAACGCGCGCTCTCCGCGCGCCATTCGCCGGAACCTCTGCGGGAATATGTAAAAGACTGCCTGTCGATCTATTTCGACTGGCCGTTCATCGCCGCGCTCGAGGTTGTCATCACCGCGCGCACGGACGAGGTGTTGATGGAACGCCTGCGCCCGGTTCTCGAAAATTTTCACGGCGCCATGAAAGCGACCTGGATCGAGACATTCGTCGCCACCGGTTACGCGCCGGCAGAGGCGGAAGAGGAACTTGCCCTGACGCTCAATCTTATCCGGGGCATGGCCGTCAACAAGATCTGGAAAAGCGGCGATGCCGCCTATGCGCCCTTGCTCGATGCCTGGTGCGCGGACCGGGCGGCGCGGCGAAAAACGCAGCCGGCGCCGCACAAGGGATAAGGACCATGCATCCCATTCGGGAAGGGCTCAGACGCTCAGAAATTGCTTGACCGTCTCTTCCTCGGCCCGCAGTTTCTCAGGCGCTCCCGTCCAGACCACACGTCCCTTCTCCACCACATAGAACCTGTCGGCGACGCCGAGCAGCCGCTTGATATGCTTGTCGATGACGACGATGGATTGCCCCAGCGCGCGCAGGCGGGCGATGCAGTGCCATATCTGGTCGCGTACCACGGGCGCCAGCCCTTCGGTTGCCTCGTCGAGGATCAACAGGCGGGGATTGGTCATCAGCGCCCGGCCGATCGCCAGCATCTGCTGCTCGCCGCCGGAGAGCAGATTGGCATAGGAGCCGTTTCTTTCGGAAAGTCCCGGAAAAAGCTCGTAGATGCGCTCGACGGTCCAGCCATTCGGCTCGCCCCGGCGATTGGCGGCGGCCACCTTCAGGTTCTCATGGACGGTGAGGTTCGGAAAAACCTGCCGTCCCTCCGGCACCAGACCCAGCCCCTTGCGGGCCACACGCGCCGCCGAAAGACCGTCGAGCCTCTTGCCGTCGAACTCGACCGAGCCGTTCCAGGCGGGCAACAGGCCCATCAGCGCCCGCACCGTGGTCGTTTTGCCCATGCCATTGCGGCCCATCAGGCAGACCACCTCGCCGGCCTCGACCTCGAAGGACATGTCGAACAGGATCTGGCTGCGGTCGTAGCCGCTCGTCAAATTGCGGACTTTCAGCATCAGGCATCCTCCCCAAGATAGGCTTCCCGGACCCGGGCATCACCGCGGATTTCGGCCGGCGTTCCGACGGCGACGATCTCGCCGCGCACGAGAACCGTCACCCGGTCGGCCAGTTCGAATACCGCCTCCATGTCGTGCTCCACCAGAAGTATGGTGATCAGCCCCTTGAGGCCGGCCAGAAATCGCGTCATCGCCCGGCTTTCCTCAGAACCCAGCCCAGCCATCGGTTCGTCGAGCAGAACCAGCGCCGGATTGCCGGCCAAAGCGATGGCGAGTTCCAGCATGCGCTGCTCGCCATGGCTGAGATCCGCCACTTTTCGCGACATATCCATGCCGTTGAGGCCGATAAGGGCGAGCATCTGCGCAGCACGCGCCTGTAGATCCTGATTGCGGTCAATCCGCCGCCAGAAGCGGAAGGCGTGGCCGTCGCTGGCCAGAAGCGCCAGGATCACATTTTCTCCGACGCTCAAATCGCGCACCAGCGTGGTGATCTGGAACGACCGCGCCATGCCGAACCGCGCCCGCTCATGGGAGGGACGGCTGGTCACATCCACACCATTGATGAAGATCGCACCGGATGTCGGCAGGATTTCGCCGAAAAGCTGGCTGATCAGCGTCGTCTTGCCCGCACCGTTCGGGCCGATCACCGCATGCAGCTCGCCTTTCACAAGCGACATGGAGAGATTGCGGGTGGCATGCAGGCCGCCGAAGAATTTTTGCAGATTGCGAACCTCGAGCACCGTACTCATGCGCGCCTCCCAAAACAGATGAGGCCGACAAGACCGCCCTTGGCGAAAAGCACGACGGCAATCAGGAACAGACCGAACCAGAAGTGCCAGTAGACCGTCAGCCCGCCAAGAAATTCCTCGATCAGCAGAAAGACCAGCGCACCGACGACGGGACCGGCGACCGTGGAAACGCCACCGACGATGACCATGAAGATCAGTTCGGCCGAACTCGTCCAGCTCATCGCCTCCGGCGTCACGAAACTGGTGAAATTCGCGTCGAGAAAACCGGCGATACCGCAGACCACGCCGGCGGCAATATAGGCGGCCAGACGGTAGCGATAAGGGTCGAAGCCCACCGCCCTCACCCGCCGCTCGTTGCCCTTCGCCGCCTTCAAGAGCAGGCCGAAATCGGATTGGCGGATACGGGCAAAACCGAGCATGACGAGCGCCAGTACCGCAAGCACCACATAATAGAGGACAGACCTGTCGCCGAGGTCGACCCACGCACCGAAGCTGCTGGGATAATTGATCGTCAGCCCGTCATCGCCGCCGAATTGCCTGAGCCCGATCATGGTGAAATAGACCATCTGCGCGAAAGCGAGCGTGATCATGATGAAATGCACGCCGCGCGTTCTGAGCGCGACAAGGCCCGTCAGACAGGCGAAGACACCGCTGACGCCCACCGTGACCAGCAGCTGGATGAAGCCGTTGTCAATGTCGAGATCGGCGAGGATACCCACGGAATAAGCGCCGATGCCCAGAAACGCCGCATGACCGAGACTGACCAGCCCGCCAAGGCCGATGATGAAGTTGAGGCTGACGGCGGCAATGCCGAGGATCATCGCCCGCAGCAGGACTTCCACCCAGAAGTCGTGACCGAGCGCCGCCAGCACGAAGGGCGCGGCTGCCAAAAGCAGGAGGACAGCAATCGCCGTCAGCAGATCGCGGTCCACCGTTCTGCCCGACGTTGCACCCTGCCTCAAGGTCGGCTCGGCCGAGGAGGCGATTACCGAAACGCTTTCTGTCATCACATCACCTGCTTGCCGGAGGAAAAAGACCCTCGGGCCGGAAGATCAGCACCAGGGTCATGGTGAGATAGATCAGGATCGAGGCGAGCGACGGCCCGGCCGAAGAGGCGATTTCAGGCGGAAACACCGCGTTCAGCAGCGACGGCAGATAGGCCCGGCCCAGCGTATCGATCAGTCCGACGCCGAGGGAAGCGATAAAGGCGCCGATGATCGAGCCGATACCGCCGATGATGATCACCACCAGCGCCAATATGACGATCTGGTTGCCCATGCCGATCGATGCGCCGGTGATGGGCGCGACCATGATGCCGCCGATGCCGGCCAGCACCGCGCCGATGGCGAAGACCAGCGCGAAGACCATACGCGTCTCTATGCCGAGCGCACGCGCCATTTCCTCATTCGAGGCGGATGCACGCACCATCATTCCGACCCGCGTGCGGGCGATCACCTGCCAGAGCGCGACGGCCACCAGAGCGGCGACCGCGACGATGAACAGGCGGTAGGACGGCAAGGTCACGCCGCCAAGCGCGACCTGGCCGCCGAGCCAGGCCGGCAGGGGAACGGACAGGCCTTCCGGCCCCCACAGATATTTCACCGCCGTATCCGCGCAGAGAACCAGGCCGAAGGTGGCAAGCACCTGATCGAGATGATCGCGCCTGTAGAAGTGCCGCGCGATCAGCCATTCAGCCGCGAAACCGGCCACGAGCGTCACGGGCAGGGCGACGAGCATGCCCAGCACGAAGGAATCGAGCGCGATGGCGACGGTGGCGCAGATATAGGCGCCGATCATGTAGAAAACGCCATGCGCCAGATTGATGAAATCCATGATGCCGAAGACCAGCGACAGGCCGGCGGCCAGCAGAAACAGGATCAGCCCGAGCTGAACCCCGTTCAGAAGTTGATTGGCAAACAGGATGATGTCCATTCTCTCTTCCCCCGAAAGTTCAGCCCGGACGATATGCCGTCATTCGCCGTTACGGCAGGCTTCCACATAAGGATCGGTGAGATCCGTCATTTCCAGGCCGTCTGACCGCAGACTCCAGACACCGTTGGCATCGGGCGCGACTTCCAGGCTGAGATAGCGGTCGATGGGGAAATGATTGCGGGCGAGCTTGTAGCGGCCGCGCACGGAGTCGTAATCGGCCTTGACGAGGGCGGCGCGAACCGCATCCGTGGCGGAAATGTCGCCGCCGGCCTGTTCCACCGCCGCCTTGACATAGGGGATGAGGTCGTAGGCCGCGGCCGCGTAGTTCGAGGGCACGCGGTTATATTTCGCCTTGAAATCGGCGACGAAACGCTGGTTGGCGGGCGTCGCGAGATCGGGCGACCAGTAATCCGCCGAACTTGTGCCCAAAACCGCATCGATCTTCGCTTCCTGAAGTTTCGGTAGCGCGATCTGGTCCATGGTGTAGACGCTGTAAAGCTTGACCTTCTTGCTGAGGCCCGATTGTTCGAACTGGCGGGCGAAGATCGCCGCGCGGCCGGGATAGAAGGCAAAGAGCGCATCCGCGCCCGACGCCGCCACCTTGGCGAATTCCGCCGAAAAATCGAGCTGCGGATCGTCGCCCCATTTGGTGAAATCGCGGCCGGCGACCTCACCCTTGAAGCTGCTTTCAACGCCGGCGGCCATGTCCTTGCCGGCGGTATAATTCGGGGCCATCACATAGAGCTTCTTCACGCCGCGCTCATTCATGACCTTGCCGAGCGCGATCGGCACCATGTCGTTCTGGCCGCGCAGCGAGAAGAAATTCGGGCTGCAAAGCTTGCCGGCAAGGTCTGAAGGGCCGGCATTGGTGCTGATCAGGAACTTGCCGGAATCGAGCACCGATTTGCGCGCCGCCATCAGCACGTTGGACCAGATGAAACCGGCGACGATATCGACATTGTCCTGCCGCACCAGCTTTTCGGCCTTCTGGCGGCCGAGTTCAGGCTTCAGCCCGTCATCTTCGAAAACCACCTCGATCGGCCGGCCGGCGATCGCGCCACCGGAATGCTCGACTGCGAGCTTCACCGCATCGACCATATCGTTGCCGATGGATGCGGCCGGGGTGGTGAGGGTGGTGATGAAACCGATCTTGATCGGCGCCTGTTTGGCCGGTTCCTGCGCACCCGCCGTTCCATGCACAAGCAAGGCGGCCAGGGCCGCTGCTGCGAAATATTTCATGTCGTTCTCCCTCCCTGAAAACTTTTGTTGTCCTATTCGTTGTCCGGCTGGTTGCCGGGGGCCGCCTTGCGGAACGCCTCCAGTTCCGAAAGCGCCTGGCCGATCCTGCCAATATGCGGATAGGCCGCCATATCCACGTCGAAACGCTTATTGTTGACGAGCTGCGCCGCAAGGCAGATATCTGCCAGCGTCACGCTGTCACCGTGGCAGAAGCGGCCGGTTTCCGGCTCCGTCGCAAGCCGCCGCTCCAATGGCGCGAAGGTCTCGGCCACCCAGTGCCGGAACCAGGCCGCCTGCGCTTTCTCGTCGGCGCCGAAATGCTCCTTGAGATAGGCCAGCACCCTCAGATTATTGATTGGATGGATATCGAGCGCGATCATCTGCGCAAGGCTGCGCACACGCTGCCGCCCTTCGGCATCCTTTGGCAACAGAGCCGGTTCCGGGATTTTTTCATCCAGAAACTCGATGATCGCCAGCGACTGCGTATAGGTCTCGCCGTCGGCCCATGTCAGCGCCGGTACGAGGCCCTGCGGGTTGAGCCTCAGGAAACGGTCGGACAGCTGTTCGCCCTTGCGCAGGTGAAAGGCTTCATAGTCATAATCGACACCCTTGAGCGCCAGGGCGATCCGGACGCGATAGGACGTCGAACTTCTGAAATAATTATGCAGGATCGGGCGATTCATGCCGCCTTTCCCCCATGCCGTGCGGTGGATGCGGGTTCCGCGATCTCGATTTCTATCTCACCCAGCCCGTCGATACCGCCGGTCACCCTGTCACCGGGCACGATCGCACCCACACCCGCCGGAGTTCCCGTCATGATGATATCGCCGCGCTTCAGAGCCATGGACCGCGACAGGATGGAAATGATTTCCGGCACGTCCCAGATCAGCTCGGCAATATCGGCTTCCTGCCGGCTGACGCCGTTGACAGCAAGCCAGATGCGCCCCTGCGAGGGATGCCCCACCTGCGCGGCGCGGTGAAGCGGAGCGATCGGGGCGGAAAGGTCGAAGGCCTTGCCCCAGTCCCAGGGCCGCCCCTTGTCGCGCGCCGCCAGTTGCAGATCGCGGCGGGTGAGATCGATGCCCACGCCATAACCCCAGACCATGTCGAGGGCCGCTTCCTGCGGCACATCCACGCAATCCTGGCCGATCGCGACGATGAGTTCGATCTCGTAATGAAAATCCGCAGTTTCCGGCGGATAGGGAATTCTGCTGCCGTTGTCCACCACGGCATCCGCCGGTTTGGTGAAGAAGAACGGCGGTTCCCGGTCCGGGTCCTTGCCCATCTCGCGGGCATGGGCGGCATAGTTACGCCCGACGCAGAAGATGCGCCGCACCGGAAAACGGCTCCGGCTGTCATGGATGGCAATGGACGCCGGTGCCGGGGGATCGAATTCGAAATCGCTCATTGGTTTTCCAATCTGTCATTTATCCGGGTCTGAGAGCCTCGAAACGGCGCCAGACCATGTCTGTGATCCTGTCGGGCAGTCCGTCTTCAATGGACCATTCGTTCGCTCAGATCGATTTTCCGCAGGGTCTGACGGTCGATCTTGCCGGTCCCCGTCTTGGGCAACTCCTCAAAGAAAATGACGCTGCGCGGATATTTGTACGGCAGCAGCGTCTTCTTCACGTGTTGCTTGAGCGTCTCGGCGGCGGCGGCGGCATCCGCATCCGGCGCATCGAGAACCACGAAAGCCTGAAGCGTCATGCGCCGGTCGGCCATTTCCACCGCCAGCACCGCGCATTCGCGCACCAGCGGATGGTCGGCAAGGCAGAGTTCCACTTCCAGCGGATAGACCCATTGGCCGGAAACCTTGACGAATTCATCGGCACGGCCGAGAAAATAATAAAAACCGTCGGAATCACGCTTCATGCGGTCGGAGGTGTAGATCCAGCCGTCGCCACGCATGGTGTCGGCCGTCTTGTCGGGGCGGTTCCAGTAAAACGGCGCGTTGGAATCGCCGCGCACCCATAAGACGCCGCTCTCGCCATCCGCCACCCCGTTACCGTCGGGATCGCGCAGCGCAATCTCGTAACCCGGCACCCGCAGCCCGGCCGCCCCCGGCCGCCGCGCCTCTTTCGTATTCGAAAGATAGATATGCAGCACCTCGGTGGACCCCAGACCTTCAATAATGTCGTGACCGGACAGCGCCCGCCAGGCGTCCGCCACTTCGTTTGCCAGCACTTCCGCAGCCGAAAGGCAGAGTTTCAGGCTGCCAAGATCGGCTTTCGCCGCCTCCGGCGCGTTGATCAGCGCGGTATAAAGTGTCGGCAGCCCGAAGAAATGTGTCGGCCGGTAACGCCGGATTGCCTCGAAGACCACCTCAGCCTTTGGCTGCCCCGGAACGAGAACGCTGGTCGCCCCGACTGAAAACGGAAAGGTGAGCGAATTGCCGAGGCCATAGGCGAAGAAAATCTTCGGCACCGAAAAGCAGATGTCATCGGGCGCGATATCAAGCACATGGCGTCCGAAGGACTGCGCCGTGAAAGCCATGTCATGCTGCAGGTGAACAATGCCCTTGGGGCGACCGGTGGAGCCGGACGAATATTGCCAGAACGCCATGTCGTTTCGACGTGTCGGCGCGGCTGCGAGCGTCGTGCCGGCATGGGCGACAAATATTTCCGCTTCCACCGTGGGCACCGGACAATCCGCCGGAGCGGCACCGTTGACGACGACGAGCTTTTCCAGAAGCGTATCGGCGCAGGCGACCCCGTCGAAACGGGATGCGAAACCGGCATCAACGATGGCGATCCGCGCGGAAGAATCCTGGAGATAGAAGTTCAGAAGATCCGGCGGCGTCAGCGTATTGATGAGCAACGGCACGAAACCGGCCCGGAGCGCACCAAACAACGCCGCCGGACAGGCGGGCGTATCGTCGAGAAACAGCAGCACCCTTTCGCCAAGCTCAAGACCGGAGCCTATAAGGGCATTGCCGAAACGGCAGGCGTCGGCGCAGAGCTCGGCATAGCTGCGTGAACCGGCCGGACCGATTACGGCCGGGTGGTCGCCCCGTCCCCGCTCCAGATTGTCGAAAAGAATGGCGCTGGCATTATAAATTTCCGGCACGGAAAAGCCGATTTCGAGACTTCCGGCGGCATCGTGCGGCACGGCATCGTCGGGCAGTTGCGGCAGGGTTTCGTGAAGCTTGGCCTGAACGGTCATCATATCCTCCTTCAGGCGGCAGGGCGCGGACGCGAGGCGTCGTAACGCTGCATGAAATGCGGGGACATCGACCGTAGCCGCTCATCGTCGATGCGGCCGGAACGGGTGATGTAGCTATGGGCGAAATCGAGCGGCGAAAGGCGCATGTGTTTTGGAACATCCGCATACCAGCCAGCGCTCTCGCGTGCCGCCCGCACCAGTTTTTCCACCACCGGCTGCCGCTCCGCCTGATAATGTTCAAGACCATCACGCAAATCGCCCGGATGCGCCTCGAGCGCCTTTACGAGCGCCAGAACGTCCTCGAGCGCCAGCCGGGTGCCGGATCCGATGGAATAATGGGCGGTATGCAGCGCGTCGCCGATCAGCACCATGTTGCGATGCGACCAGCGCCCATTCCATATCCAGGGGAAATTGCGCCAGTGGGATTTGTTGGCGACAAGCCCGTGTCCGTCCAGCGCTTCGGCAAAGATCGCCTCGCAGCGCGCCCTGCTGTCTTCCGGCCCGAGACGGTCGAAACCGGCATTCAGCCAGCTTGCCCGATCGCACTCGACGATGAATGTGCTCATGGTCGGCGAATAACGATAATGGTGGGCGTTGAAAGCGCCGAATTCCGTTTCGACGAAAGTTTGCGTCAACGTCTCGAAACGTTTGGTGGTGCCGAACCAGACGAATTTTTCGTCGAGATAGGAAAGCGACGTCTGAAAGTCGCCTTCAAACGCCCGGCGCACCAGCGAATTGACGCCATCGGCGGCAACAACCAGGTCGTAACCGTCAAGTTCCGCGACCGACTGTACCGTGGTCGCGAATGAAAGTTCGACACCTGCCGCGCGTGCCCTCTCCGTCAGGAGAAGGATAAGGTCGAGGCGACCGATGGCCGAGAACCCGATGCCATCCAGCGCCACCCTCTCGCCCCGGTGGACGAGGGTGATATCCGACCAGGTTTCCATGCGGGCGGTAACGAGATCCGCCATGTCCGGATCGTCGGCTCGCAGAAAATCCATGGCCCTTGCCGAGAACACAACGCCGAAACCGAAAGTCGCGCCCTTGGGATTGTGCTCGAATACCTTCACGTGATCGGCCGGATGTCGCCTCTTCCAAAGACAGGCGAAATAAAGCCCTCCCGGCCCGCCGCCAACGATAGCCACCCGCTTCATGCGCATCCTCCCTCACGCAATTGCTTTTCATCAATCTAGCGGATATTACGTATAGTGCAATAGATTTTATGGAGTGCAACGAATGAAAAGTTTCGAAACGGAAATCACGGTGGAGTGGGGCGATTGCGACGAGGCGGGCATCGTCTTTTATCCGAACTATTTCTATTGGCTGGACTGCACCTTCCAGAAGCTGTTGCGCTCGCGGCATCTGGGGCAGCGACAAAACCGGGCGGAATTCGGCGCGGTGACGCCGCTGGTGGATGTGGGCTTGCAGTTCAAGGCTCCGGCCCGCTATGACGACAGGATCCGCATCGAAGCCGCCATCGTGGAATGGCAGGAGCGCAGGTTTCGCATCGCCTATCGCATTTTTTCCGGTGAAAAGATCATCGCGGAGGGTTATGAGGTTCGGGCATGGGCAGCCATGACGGAGAGTGGCCTCAAGGGCGCACCCATATCCGAGGAATTCAGGAGACGCATGTCATGAGCGGCGAGGACGATGTCGACAACGAGACTTCGGCAAACGGCAATGCCCGCGGCGGCATTCAGGCGCTGGATGCGGCGCTGACCGTGCTGCACGCCTTGGCAGATTTCGAAGGACCGGCCGCATTGATCGATATCGCGCGGGCGGTCAACATGCCGTCCAGCAAGGTGCATCGTTATCTTGCAAGCTTCATCCATGCCGGATTTGTCCGGCAGACCCAGCGGTCCGGCCGCTATGAACTGGGGCCGTTTGCCGCGTCCCTCGGCATTGCCGCGCTCGGCCGCAGCGATTTCGTCAATCAGGCCGCCGATGCGCTGCCGGACCTCGTGGAACAGACCGGCCTGACGGTGCTTTTGACCGTCTGGGGCAGCCAGGGCGCGACCGTGATCCGCTGGTGCCGGGCGCCCAGCCCGATGGTGACGTCCTTCGGCCTCGGCAGCAGCCTGCCGCTTCTCACCTCGTCCAGCGGCCGGGTCTTTCTCGCCTTTCTGCCGCGCCATGTCACCGCCGCCCGGCTTTATCTCGAGGTCGAACGCGCCATGGATGCCGGCCTCTCCTGGCCCGACCTCGACCTCAGCGGCGCAAGCATCGACCGGCTGGCCGAGACCATTCGCGCCGATGGCTTTGCTGCCGTCGATGGCCGTTACGTCCCGGGTCTTCGGGCAGTGGCGGCACCGGTCATCAACTGGCAGGGCGAGGCCGAAGCCGCCGTTACCCTGATCAGCACCTCCGATCAGATTCTCTCGGCGGACAATCCCGCCGTGGGCCAGCTGCTCGATTTTACGAAAGCCATTTCCAGCCGGCGGCAATGGCCCGCCTCAAAGCCATAGCCATCTGTCCGGCAACGCTGCGCCGGCCTCAGGCCAAAACCCCGGAGGCGGGTTGCGGCCAGAAAGGCGGATCTTCAATCCTGCCGCCAACGACAAGGCCATGGCGCACGCCGCGGCCCGTCAACCACCGAAGCAAGTCGGCGGCCGGGGCGCTGACCATGTTTTCGCCGGCACCAATGACGATGGACCCCGGCCGGTCCGTCGGCTTCAGCGCCAATGAAAACGGCAGGCCACGCAGTGCGAAGGCTTCTGCAGCCTCTTCCAGAAGACGATCCACCACGTCGGACGGGAAATCCAGCAACGAGGCACCATTGTCGAGATCGACGGCCCGCAGCCATATTTCCGAGGCGCGCAGCCAGGGGGTCTGACCGATACCCACAAGACCGCCAGCCAGCGGCTCCACTTCCGCCCGCCACCCGGTCGCGTTGAGATCGCGCCACTCGACATCCAGATGTACCTGCGAATGTTTGAAAAGATACCGCAGCGCATGGGCCGGCAAACTCGCGCCGACGTCGATATCCTCATTCTGCGCATCCGGCTCTTCCAGCACTTCCTGCGCTCGCCCCAGCCGCGCGGCCTCCACCAGCCGGGCAAGAGCCCGCGCCTGAAAGCCGATATGGGCGATGACGTGCCGTCTGCTCCAGCCGGGAACGAGCGACGGGCAAGCGAGTTCGTCATCGGAGAGCTCGTTCAGTTTTCTCGCGAAATAGGCGGTTCCCAGCCGGGCATATCGCAATTCGGCTACCGGCGCCGCCGGCGAATCGTAACGGGCGCCGGCCCCAAGACGTTCGCGCAGTTTCAAACGGGCGTCGCTCAGATCAGAAGACATCGTCCATCCCCTCCGATCGCCTCAACGGTCACGCTCTTCCACATGGGTGCGGGCGAAATGCAGCCGCTCCATGATCGGCGCATCCGAAAAGCGGAAGAGATCGAACTGGCTTTCCGCCTGCAGGGACCATTGCACCCAGGATGGCACGACGAACATATCGCCCTTGTCCAGCCTCTGTTCCTTGCCGTTGAGCACAACGGAACCCACGCCGTCGAACACCTGAAAAACCGAAGAGCCCACCTCGCGCCGGCGGGGTGAGACCGAGCCCTCCCGCAGGCGATGGAATTCCGCCCTTATCGTCGGCATGACATCGCCGCCGGTGGTCGGGTTGATGTAGCGTATCGCCGCGTGCCCCGGCCCGATGGTCGCCGGCTGCCCTTCCTCTTCCAGCAGCAGCTGCTCGGTCAGGGCGCGGTCGGTATGTTCCCAGCGATAGGCACCGATCGGCGACGACACGGTTGCCGCAAGGCCGGAGAGCGGCCGCAGCCCCGGGTGACACCAGAGCCTTTCGCCCCGCGAAAATTTCGGCGTCGCATAATCGGTGACGCGGTCCGACCCGAACTCAAAGAAGCCCACATCGTTCTGATAGGAAAAGGGGATGTCGAGCCCGTCGATCCAGGCCATCGGACTGTCGGTATCATTGTGGTGGCCATGAAAATGCCAGCCCGGCGTGAGCAGGAAATCACCCCGGCTCATGCGCACCGGGTCACCGTTCACCACGGTCCATACCCCCTCGCCTTCAACGACGAAACGGAAGGCGTTCTGTGCATGGCGATGTTCGGGCGCTGTCTCGCGCGGGCCGAGATACTGGATCGCGGCCCAGAGCGTCGGGCTGACATAGGCCCTTCCGCCCAGCCCCGGATTGGCAAGCCCGATCGCCCGCCGCTCCCCGCCGCGCCCGACCGGAACGAGATCGCCCGAACGTTGCGCAAGCGGATAAAGCCGCGACCACTTCCACACATGCGCCACCGCCTTGGGATTAGGCACCACCGGCATCAGATCATCGATCTGGGTCCAAAGGGGCTTGAGGTGCTCGGCCTCGAAATCCGAATAGAGTTGCCGCAATTCTTCCGTGTCTTCGGGCGCCATCACATTGCGCTTTGCCTCTGTTTGCATCCTCTATCTTCCTCCCTGTTCGGCGCATCAGGCTGGCAAGATGCCGCGCGCTTATTGCATATAGTAAAATTGATTTCTTCAAATGCAATAAAGATTTTTCGGGACTTTTTTGAAAATCCGGCGCATCCGGACCGCCGGGGTGGAAACCGAACCATGGCGGCAGCATGAGCCGGCGCGCGGAAAGCATCTCACGGAACTTGGCCGACGGAGCATCTGGCCGCCTCAAACGCGGCATACCCAGTTCTCGGTACGTCTCGATAAATTCGCCGGCGCTGACCCTTGAGGCCAAAGCCGCCATTGTTATCCTGCCCGGACTATGGCGGCCCCACGTGTAATGAGGAGCACGCGGCCGCTTCCGGGGAGGATATCATGAAATTTCTATTGGCCGTTTCGCGCGCCATTGATGCCGCCAATTCAGCCATTGGCAAAGCCATTTCCTGGCTGCTGCTCGCGGCCATCTTCATCAGCGCCATCAATGCCGTCATGCGCAAGGCGTTTTCAATCAGTTCCAATGCCTGGCTTGAATCGCAGTGGTATTTGTTTT
This sequence comes from Agrobacterium sp. NPDC089420, assembly GCF_044900305.1. Taxonomy (NCBI): domain Bacteria; kingdom Pseudomonadati; phylum Pseudomonadota; class Alphaproteobacteria; order Hyphomicrobiales; family Rhizobiaceae; genus Agrobacterium; species Agrobacterium sp. NPDC089420. The sequence goes on from NZ_JBJDMY010000020.1 coordinate 17,567, forward strand.
CCGCGGTCTTTCTGATCGCCGCGGCCTATACGCTTCTCAACAACGAGCATGTGAAGGTCGATCTCATCTACGGGAATCTTCCGCGCAAGGGACAGCTGTGGGTCGATATTCTCGGGACCATCTTCTTTCTCATGCCTTTCTGCCTCATCACGGTCTATCTCTCATGGCCCGTCTTTCTGCAGAAACTTGCCTCCGGCGAAGTTTCGAACAACACGGGCGGCCTCATTCAATGGCCGGTCTGGGCGCTGATACCGATCGGCTTCAGCCTTCTCGCCCTCCAGGGCATCTCGGAACTCATCAAGCGCGTCGCAATCCTGCGCGGCGATATCCCCGATCCGGTTGCAGCGGCTGACGCCGCAGCGGCGATGCTCTGATCGAAGGAAAACAACAATGGCATTCCTTGCGGAAAATCTTGCGCCCATCATGTTTGCGGCGCTCATCATCGTGCTGCTGCTCGGCTATCCGGTAGCCTTTGCTCTGGCCTTTGTCGGCTTCTTTTTCGGTTTCATCGGGATCGAACTCGGCCTGCTGCCAGCCACACTCTTCCAGGCCATTCCCGATCGCATCTTCGGACAGATGTCGAACGAAACGCTCCTGGCCATACCATTCTTTACCTTCATGGGCCTGATCCTTGAAAAGAGCGGCATGGCGGAGGATCTGCTGGACACGATCGGCCAGCTGTTCGGACCCGTCCGCGGCGGCATCGCCTTCGCCGTCATTTTCGTCGGCGCCATTCTGGCCGCCACCACCGGCGTCGTCGCCGCCTCCGTGATCTCGATGGGCCTAATCTCGCTGCCGATCATGCTGCGTTATGGTTACGACCGCAAAGTCGCCGCCGGCACGATCGCAGCCTCCGGCACGCTGGCGCAGATCATCCCGCCAAGCCTCGTGTTGATCGTGCTCGCCGACCAGCTCGGCCGTTCGGTGGGTGACATGTACAAGGGCGCGCTTATTCCGGGTCTCATGCTCGTGGCGGCCTATACGCTCTATATCATCGTAACGTCGATCATCAGCCCGGCAAAGGTGCCCGCATTGCCGTTGGAGGCCCGCACCCTGCGCGGTACCAAGCTGCTGTTCAAGGTCGTCACCTCGCTTGTGCCCCCGCTCGTGTTGATATTCCTCGTGCTCGGTACAATCTTCCTCGGGATCGCCACGCCCACGGAAGGCGGGGCCATGGGTGCCGTCGGCGCGCTTGCCCTTGCGCTTGCCAACCGCAAGCTCAATTTCGGTCTCATCCAGCAGTCGCTTTACGCCACCGCAAAGCTGTCGTCCTTCGTTCTTCTCATCCTGCTCGGCGCCCGCGTCTTTTCCTTGACCTTTTATGGCGTGAACGGCCACGTCTGGGTCGAGCACCTGATGACCTCTATTCCGGGCGGCGAGATCGGCTTCCTGATTGTCGCCAACTTGCTGGTGTTTTTCCTGGCCTTCTTCCTCGACTATTTCGAACTGGCCTTCATTATCATCCCGTTGCTGGCACCGGTCGCCAATGCCCTTGGCATCGATCTCATCTGGTTCGGCGTCATGCTGGCGGTCAATATGCAGACGTCGTTCATGCATCCGCCTTTCGGTTTTTCGCTGTTCTTCCTGCGATCCGTTGCACCCACGCGTGCCTATAGGGATAGGATCACGGGGCAGACGATCCAGCCGGTCACCTCCACCCAGATCTATCTGGGCGCCATTCCCTATCTTTTCATCCAGCTCGCCATGGTCGTCGTCATCATCGCCTTCCCCGGCATCGTGATGCACTACAAATCAGGTGCCAAACAGGTCGATCCTTCCGCCATCCATATCAATGTGCCGATGCCCGGTGCAGGTACGGACGCCGATCCGTTCGCCAATCCTTTCCTGGCGCCAGGCAACAACGCACCGAGTTTCGGCAAACCAGGAACTCCCTGACGATCGGACCGGGCGCCAGGCGCCCGGCCGCAACAAGCGTCAGACATCGCTCGCATTCAACAGGAGGAGGTAATCTATGAAGGACAATCCAGGTCGCAGACATTTCTTGTCGGGCGGCGTGATCGCCGGAGCGGCCGCGGCCGTTTCAACACTTGCGACACCCGCCATAGCCCAGTCATCGCCAAGCGTTCGCTGGCGTCTTACATCGGGTTTTCCGAACAATCTGGACACGATCTACGGCGGCGCCGTCGTCATGGCCAATGCATTGAGGGCGATTACGGGCGGCAAGTTCGATATCCAGGTCTTCCAGGCCGGTGAAATCGTTCCCGGCGCTCAGGCCATCGATGCCGTGAAAGCCAATACAGTCGAGATTTCGCATACTTGCGGCTACTATTTCACGGGAAAAGATCCGACATTCGCCATCGGCTCCACCATTCCGTTCGGCCTGAACGGCCGCCAACAGAATGCATGGCTTTACCATGGCGGCGGCAACGAAGCCTACAATGAATTCCTGTCCGACTACGGCATCATCGGTATTCCCGGTGGGGCCACAGGCGCCCAGATGGGCGGATGGTATCGCAAGGAAATCAAGAGCATCGAGGATATCAAGGGCCTCAAGATGCGGATTGCCGGCGTTGCGGGCCAAGTGCTTGCCAGGCTTGGCGCCGTGCCGCAGCAGCTTCCCGGCGGCGACATTTATCCGGCGCTGGAACGCGGCACTATAGATGCCGCGGAGTGGGTCGGTCCCTATGACGACGAAAAGCTCGGTTTCTACCAGATCGCGCCATATTATTATTATCCTGCCTTCTGGGAAGGCGGACTGACGATCCATTTCTACGTCAACAAGGACCAATATGCGGCGCTGCCCGATGAATACAAGGCAGCACTCGACACGGCCTGCAAGGCAGCCAACATCAACATGCAGGCGCTTTACGACGTAAAGAACAAGGATGCGATCCGCTCTCTGGTTTCCAAGGGCACGCAGCTTCGCCCGCTGCCCCGCGACGTGCTCGACGCCGCCTACAAAACGACCTTCGAGCTGTATGACGAGTACACCCAGAAATACCCGGCATGGGCCAAGATCTATCCTGGCTGGAAGAAGTTCCGCGACGAGAGCTTTGAATGGTTCCGCGTCGCCGAATATACCTATGACAGCTACGGCTATGCGATGCAGACGGCCGGCAAATAGGCCGGCGCAATATCCTGTCGAGGTCCCCCGGACGGCGACGTCCCGGGGGCCTCGAGCCCGTCTCGACTATTTCTTGATAAGCCCGTTCTCTATCGCATAGCGGATGAGCCCGGCGGTCGTCGCTATATCCAGTTTCCTCTTGATGTTCTTGCGATGGGTTTCCATCGTGCGCTCGGCAATGTCGAGCGCCAGAGCGGCGTCGCGATTGCTCTTTCCCCGTGCGATCAGCAGCAAAACGTCCTGCTCGCGTGTCGTCAGCGCCTTCAGCCTGCCGGACGAGCCCTCCATCAGCACATCACGGACGCCGGAAGAAAAATAAGTGCCGCCGGCAGCGACGGCGTCGATCGCGGCCACTATTTCCTCAGTCGCCACGTCTTTCAGAATGTAACCGGCGGCGCCATACATGACCGACGTCGAGATATATTCGCGGCTGTCATGCATCGACAGCATCAGCACCCGGGTGGAAAGCTGCTTTTCCTTGAACAGTTCCAAAGCATCGATGCCATTGATCTGGGGCATGTTGATATCCATCAGCACCACATGGGGCCGTGTGGCGACGGCGGCGTCGATACCGGCCATAGCGGACACCGCGGTCCCGACAACAGCGAGATGATCGTAAGTCTCGAGCACGGCCTTCAATCCGTCCAGAACCAGAGGATGGTTGTCGATCAGCAGCACACGGATCGGATGAACCGTCATTCGGCAGCCTCCTGTAACCGGCTATCGCGATCCTTCATGGCGGTAATCGGCAGCACCGCCCGCAGGACAGTTCCCCTGGCGGAGCTTTCGACATCCAGCCTGCCCCCGAAATGCGTCATGCGTTCCTGCATGTTTCTCAAGCCAAGCCCCTTGTTGGCCGGCCTGCCGTCCTCCGTTCGGGCAGCCGGGAAACCACGGCCATTGTCACTGACATCCATCTGTATACGCTCATCGCGACTGGAGAAACGGATGGCGACCCGGGTTGCACCGGCATGACGCTCGATATTGGTCAGCGCTTCCTGTGCGACCCGGTAAAGGGCAACGCGCGCCTCGGGAACAAGCATATTCTTGAAAGCCACGGATTCGAGCGTCGCCGCAATCCCCGTGCGCTCCGAAAAACTTGAAATCAGGGATTCGAGAGCTGCGGTCAGTCCCAAATCGTCGAGGACGCGGGGGCGCAGATCATGAGAAATACGGCGTACCTCCTTGATCGCCTCGTTTAATGCGACGGCGCCCTTGCCGATCGCCTCGACGGCCCCGACATTGTCCGGCGCCACCTTGCGCCTTGCGAGATCAATCGCAAAGCGAACCCCGACGAGATTTTGAGAAATGCCGTCATGCAATTCCCTGGCGATGCGCAGGCGCTCCTCCTCCTGGGTATCGATAACCCGCTGCATCAGTTCCTTGAGCCGTCCGTCAGCCAGCCTCTGCTGACGCAGATTGAGCAGCATGCAGGTGGCGAACACCAGCAATACGGCAGGCACCGCAAACAGTGCGACAATCAGGAAATTCCATGTGATGGAGCGGCGCATTTCCTCCTTCGCCGCCGCTGTCGCGGCAAAAACATCATCCAGATAAACCCCCGTGCCGATCATCCACCGCCATTTGTTGAGACCGGCTGCAAAAGAAAGCTTGTCGGCCATCGTCCCGGTCGAGGGTTTTTCCCATTTGTACTGGACGAGACCGCCTCCTTCTTTCGCCTTGACGATCAGGTCATAGATGACCCGGTTGCCGTCGGGATCGTAAAGATCCAGCCAATTGCTCCCTGGACGAAAGTTCTGTCGCGGATGCACCACGTTCATTCCGTCATAATCATAAACGAAGAAATAGCCATCCGTACCATAATCGAGATCCGTCAGAATGCGCTTGACCTCCTCCTTCGCAGCCTCGTCATCAGGCCCCGCTTTGTCATAGACCGAGCGGATCGCCGAAAGGGCGAGATTGGTGAGGTTGAGGAGCTCAGCTTCCTTTGCGGCAAGCATGTTCCGTTCAAAGGCATCGATGCTCGTTCGCGCCAGCGTCATCGACTGCCAGGTAATCAGTGCGGTGATAATGATGATGGCAAGGACAAGGGGGCCGATGGCCAATGCGAGAATCTGGTTTCTGAGTCTCATGCGGCTCCTCCGACACACTCAACCTGCATTCTTCACGTCATAACACTTCATGCCGCAGATCGGAGACGCAGGAAAGCGGGTACACCCAGACGCCCCCATTCGGGCCAGCTATATCTCTTCCCTTACAGCGGCGACCCGTCTGCCACCAATCTCAGCCATATACTACGCCGCCCTTGTGCGGGCAGGCGAGATGAATTCCCCTGCCAGCTTCGGCCGGTGATTCTCATGCGCGCATGCGGGCTTTTCCTCCATGACGGAGTTCGCTTGACCTTGATGTCCGGATATGCGCAGCGAAGCGCCTTGATTGTGATTGTCCCGCAGGGTTTGATGATCCTCAGGAGCACCATGTAAAAAGGCCCTGCGATTTTTCGCAAGGCCTTGATACTCAAGAATTCGGATGGTGGGCGTGACAGGGATTGAACCTGTGACCCCTACGATGTCAACGTAGTGCTCTCCCGCTGAGCTACACGCCCTCCGTGGCGGCGGATAGACCACAAAACCGGTTCATGCGTCAACTGCTTTTTTTCGGTTTTGTGAAGGTTTTTTGAGAGGCCTTACGCCACAAGGAGTTTGTTGACCTCATCCACCAGATCGCGCAGATGGAACGGCTTGGAAAGCACCTTGGCGTCCTTTGGAGCCTTCGAATCGGCGTTCAGCGCAACCGCAGCGAAACCGGTGATAAACATCACTTTCAGGTCGGGATCGAGTTCGGTGGCGCGCCGAGCAAGCTCGATGCCATCCATTTCAGGCATGACGATATCGGTCAGCAGCAGGGAAAACGGCTCCTCGCGCAGCCGGTCATAGGCGCTTGCGCCATTGTCGAAGGAAGAAACCTTGTAACCGGCTTTTTCCAGCGCCTTGACGAGAAAGCGGCGCATATCATTGTCGTCTTCAGCGAGAAGAATTTTCTGATTCATGGTTAAGTGACCGTAACTGCTCAATGTTTGGAATACCCTAGCCCGATTGTAGGATTTTCACGGTAAATATCCTGTGAACACGTGAATCGGTATAGCGCTGCTTGGGCGATAGTATGGACTTGCCGCACCGTAACTGGCAACATGAACATCCCGATTGTTTTCGACATGGTAAATGGCACTGAATGGACTGGGTAACGGGTGAATATGAGCTGTTCGAAGTAACGGAGCCTGCCGTTCAAACCCTGCCATTCGTCTATAATTCACCCCACAGCGGCCGCTGCTACCCCATTTCCTTCCTGGAATCGGCGCGGCTGGATTCGCACGAGATCCGGCGTTCGGAAGACCATTTCGTCGACGAACTCTTCGCCGCCGCACCCGAGATCGGCGCGCCGCTGCTGAAAGCGAATTTCCCTCGCGCCTATCTGGACGTCAATCGCGAGCCCTACGAACTCGATCCGCGCATGTTCGACGGCTCATTGCCGCCTTATGCGAATATCGGCTCCATGCGCGTCGCCGGCGGCCTTGGAACCGTACCGCGAATCGTTGCCGAGAATATGGATATCTATGCCCACCGCCTGCCGGTGGATGAGGCGCTTTCGCGAATCGAGACGATCTACAAGCCCTACCACGCCTGCCTGCGCCGGCTTCTGTCACGCACCCACGCCCATTTCGGCATGGCGGTGCTGATCGATTGCCATTCGATGCCGGGCAATATCCGCGTCGCCGGCTCGAATCTCAAGCCGGATGTGATCATCGGCGATCGCTACGGCACCAGCGCTTCCCAGGAAGTCTCCCGCGCCGCCCTGCATTTTCTCGAGGAACTCGGTTTCATCGCGGTCTGCAACAAGCCCTATGCCGGCGGCTTCATCACCGAACATTACGGGCGGCCCATCCGCTCGCTGCATGCGCTGCAGATCGAGGTGAACCGGTCGCTCTATGTTGATGAAAAGACGCTTTTGAAAAAGGACGAGTTCCCGGCCATTCAGGCATCGCTCGAAATCTTCATGCGCCAGCTTGGCGCTTTCGTTTCGGAATATGCGATCGAGACGTCGCTCGCCGCCGAATAAAATAAGATTGCCTTATATCCTCAGCCTTCAGACCCTGGCCGCCTGCCGGGCAAAAAAAACCGCGCCTTGGCGCGGTCAAGTCTAGGGAGGAAACACCCAAGGAGGGTATTTACAGTCAAAGACTGCAGGGTCACGCTACGCAGTAAGTGCACAATTGTCAATCATTTTATTTTGTGCATATTTTTTAGGCTTATGCTGAAAATATGGAAACCGCACATGCTTCAGCCATACGAGTGGACGGCGGCCGTGATTCCGGTCTATGCATTCGCCATACAATTCACGCCATACAATTCAGGCAATGAGGTTTCGCATGCTTCCGGACCGGGATTTCTTCTTCAAACTTGCCGATGCCGCCAGCGCCGAAACGCTCCCCCGCTTTCGAACGGGCATTGCCGTCGCCAACAAGCAGGATGGCGGTTACGATCCGGTGACGGAGGGAGACCAGGCGGCCGAAACCGCCATTCGTGCGCTCATAGAGGCGCGTTTTCCGCAGCACGGCATTCTGGGTGAAGAACATGGCAATGTCGGCCTCGATCGCGACCACATCTGGGTGATCGACCCGATCGACGGCACCCGCGCCTTCATTTCCGGCGTGCCGGTCTGGGGTACGCTGATCGGCTTCCAGTCAGCCGGCCGCGCCACCATGGGCATCATGGACCAACCCTTCACGAAAGAGCGTTATTTCGCCGATGGTGAAGCCGCCTGGTATTTCGGACCCGACGGTGAGCGGAAGATCCACACGCGCGATTGCGCTTCGCTGTCGGATGCGGTGCTGTTCACCACGAGCCCCCATATTTTCACCACGGCAGAAAAGCCCCTTTACGACACGGTGCAGGATAAGGTCCGCCTTTTCCGTTATGGTGTGGATTGTTACGCCTATTGCCTGCTTGCGGCCGGTCACGTCGATCTGGTGATCGAATCCGGCCTGAAGCCTTATGATGTCGGCGCGCTTATTCCAGTGATCGAGCAGGCTGGCGGCGTCATCACCACCTGGGACGGCGGTCGTCCGGAAAATGGCGGCCGCATTCTGGCCGCCGGCTCCAAAGCCGTGCACGAGCAGGCGCTAGCGATTTTGTCGAAACTATAGGCCGCACCGTTTCGGCGGCCTTATTCCGGCGCAAAAAAGGCGTCGACGGCCGCCAGAGCCTGCTTGCGGAAAACATCGCGTTCATGCAGCAATTCGTGGCGCGCGCCGGTGATGGGAAGAAGCTGGGCGGCCCGAAAATTGCGCGACAGTTCTTCCTGTGCCTTGTAGGGCGTGATCGTATCCAGCATTGGCGCCAGAATGAGGGTCGGAATGGTGATGGTCGTCAGATGATCCTGACGGGTGACCCGCGCCATGGTCTTTAAAGCCTCATAGACCCAGCGCGCCGTCGGCGCACCGATGAAAAGCTCCGGAAACTGCCGGTGCAGCGAGAGATTTCTTGCAAAACGCCGGGCGTCCGAGGTCAACGGATTGCCGTCGAAATCCCGCTCACGCTGGTCCCTGCCGAGTTGAATCCTTCCAAGGCCGACAAGGCTTAAGGCCGTCGCGACCAGCCGGATGACGGGTGAGGGAACCGACTGCTGGCTGTCCAGTTCAATGAAGGGCGAGCACAGGGCCAGACGGTCGATCCGGTTCGACAGACCGGGAGCCGCCGCAAGTGCTGCAAGCGCGCCGGTGGAATGGGCGATCATGAAGAAGGGCAGCCGCGTATCCGGCAGCACCACCTGCTCGAGAAACAGGCTGATGTCGCGCTGATAGTCTGAAAACCGCCGCACATGCCCGGCCCCCGGCTTGTTCAGCAGCCGCTCGGATCCGCCCTGGCCGCGAGTATCGAAGGTCGCGACCCAGAAGCCCATGGCCGTCAGATCCGCGACGGTCTCGAAATATTTCTCGATACATTCGTTCCTGCCGTGCAGCAGAACCACCGTTCCGCGGGCAATGTGGCGGCCGGCGCGGAAGATCGCATATCGGAGCTGTTTGCCGCCATGGCCGGTAAAATATCCGACGCTGTGGTTTCCGGGAACCGGATTGTCTTCGCTGGCGCGCAATGTGGCTTCGATCATCGGTCTTTTCCGGCTTTTCTGCCCTTTCGGGATAGGTCGGTGGCGCGGGAAGGTCAAAGAAAAAATTGCCGGAACCGTCGGTTAAAGCAGTCGCGGTTCCGGCCAGTAAGACAGAAGAAGAAGGGACGTTATTGCTTCTGTCCACGGAGCATGTCTCCGATGAGCGCAGTTTTATGGTCCGCAAACTGAACGATGCCGGAACCGGATGTTCAGCCATGGTTCATGTTGCGGCCACCCCTTGACGCCGCGCATGACCATTCCCATCTCCTTCGTGCGGTCGCCAGAACGGGACCGCGCCAAATGTCCGGCCGTCGCCAGAACGGGATGCCGGGCTTAACCGCAAACAGTCGCTTCTTAAGGAGGACACCATGCGTCACGTTGATTTTTCCCCCCTCTACCGCTCCACCGTCGGCTTCGACCGTCTTTTTTCGATGCTTGACGGCCTCGGCCAACCCGAGCAGGCCCAATCCTATCCGCCCTACAATATCGAGCGGACCGGTGAGAACACCTATCGCATCACCATGGCCGTTGCCGGTTTCGATGAAACCGAACTCAGTATCGAATCCCGCGCCAATGCGCTGACGGTGAAGGCCGAGAAGGCTGCGGACGAGAAGGCCACGGAAGGCGAATTCCTGTATCGCGGCATCGCCACGCGTGCCTTCGAACGCCGTTTCCAGCTTGCCGACCACGTTGAGGTCCAGACCGCTTCCCTGAAGAATGGCCTGCTCCATATCGACCTCGTCCGCAATATTCCGGAAGCCATGAAGCCGCGCCGCATCGCGATCTCGTCCGACAGCGCCGATGCGCCGAAGACGATCGAAGCCCAGATTTCGCCGGCACAGGTCAACTAAGCTTTGCTGACATACAAAACGAACGGCCCCTTGACGGGGCCGTTTTTGTTTGCGGAAATTCTCGTGTCAGCGGATTGAAACCGCCGCACCTTCCGGTTCCGTCATCGCCGCCTTTTCGTGGGCCTTGCGGGCATAACGCTGGGCCAGCACGGCACAGACCATCAGCTGGATCTGATGGAACAGCATGATCGGCAGAACGATGGCGCCGATGCTCTGGCCGGCGAATATCGCACCCGCCATGGGTACGCCGCTGGCAAGGCTCTTCTTGGAACCGCAGAAGGTGATGGTGATTTCATCGGCCTTGTCGAAACCGAGCACACGACTGCCGAACATGGTCACACACAGAACAAGCGCCAGAAGCACGATGTTGATGGCGATGACCACGCCAATATCTCTCAACGAGAACGTATGCCAGATACCCTCGATGACGGCGTCTGAGAAAGCGAGATAGACCACCATCAGGATCGAACCGCGATCGACGGGAGACAGCAGTTTCTTGCGTGCCCGGATCCAGTCACCGATCCACGGCTGCAGCACCTGGCCGACAATGAAGGGCAACAGCAGTTGCAGGAAAATCTGCAGGAACGCATCCAGCGAAAACCCGCCGCCATGGCCGCCAACCGTAAACAGCAGTCCGACAAGCAATGGCGTCAGGAACATGCCGAAAATATTGGACGCCGAGGCCGAGCAGATCGCCGCCGGCACATTTCCGCCCGCCATGGAAGTGAAGGCGATGGAGGACTGCACGGTGGATGGCAGCACGCAGAGAAACAGCACGCCCATATAAAGCGGGGCCGGCAGAATGCTTTCAGGGATGAAGCCGATCGCCACACCGAGAAGCGGAAAGAGGCCGAAGGTAACAAGCAGGATCGCCAGATGCAGGCGCCAGTGCAGCATGCCTGCAATCACCACATCCCTCGACAACCGCGCACCATGCAGGAAGAAGAGAAGCGCGATTGCGAGTTTCGTCGCAAGACCGAAATACTCCGCCGGCTCGCCGCTGATCGGCAGGATGGACGCCAAAATCACGGTGGCCACCAGCATCATGGTGAAACGGTCGGGCAAAAAGCGGGTCATGGGAGGTCTTTCCGGCATCGGTTTTGCTTGAAACGCGCGTTACTATCGCTCATCATGATTTCGGATGCAAAGATTAACAGTTATCATGATTTGAGATAATGCTGAACCTTCAACATCTTGCCAGCTTTGTCATGCTTCAGCAAACCGGCAGCTTCACGCTGGCTGCCGAGAGACTTGGAATTGGCCAATCCACGGTCAGCCAGCATATTCAAAGGCTTGAGGCAGCACTTGGTCGCCGGCTGATTGCACGCAGCACCCATCAGGTAAAACTGACGGGCGAAGGCGAGGCGCTGCTCGGTTATGCCCGCAACATGCTGGAGATCGACAGCAAGGTCTCCTCGCTCTTCAGCGAAAACCGCCTGCGCGGACGGCTGCGGCTTGGCGTTTCGGAAGATTTCGTCGCCAGCCGGCTGACCGCCATCCTGGAGGAATTCATCCGGCTTTATCCATTGGTGGATCTGGAGCTGACGGTGTCGCTGAGCGGCGTGCTTTACCAGATGCAGGATAATGGCGAACTGGACGTGGTGCTGGCCAAACGCCGGCTCGGCGACAAGCTCGGGCATTTCCTCTACCGCGAGCCTCTGGTTTGGCTGGCGCGGGACCCGGAGCGCATGCTGAACCAGCCGGACGCCTTGCCGCTGATCGCCTTTCCACCGCCGAGCATTACCAGAAAGGCAGCGCAGGAAGCATTGGACCGGGCCGGACTTCCATGGAGGATCGTCTGCACCTGCGGCAGCCTGAGCGGACTTACCGCAGCGGCAAGGGCGGGCATGGGCGTTCTGGTACAGCCCCGCAGCATGGCGCCCGCCGGCCTCAAGGAAATTGCGGCGGATGTGCTGCCAACACTGGAGGATGTGGAATTCGTGCTTCAGCCGAGCAAGGGTACGGATACGAAGCTGGTGCGTGCGCTCTCCGATCTCGTGTCCAGCAAGAGCATCGCACCCGGCAGCTTCGTATAGATTTCCCTGCGCATTGTCCGGACGTAAAACCGCTACGCACTTTTACTGGAAATGCTCCAGTTTTCCCGTTTCGAGAGGCAGCGGCCGACACTGTCGCGCCAACCGGCAATGGCGTTCTTGCGCTCCCCCTCCTCCATATCCGGGCTGAAGCGGCGGTCGCGCCGCCAATGGTCGGCAAAGGCCTTGCGGTCCGGCCAGATGCCGGCGCGGGAGGCCGCAAGCCAGGCCGCGCCGAGAATGGTCGTTTCCAGAAAGACCGGCCGGTCGACCGGTGCCGCAAGAATATCCGCCAGCCGCTGCATGGTCCAATCGGAAGCGACCATGCCGCCGTCGACCCTCAGCACCGTCTTGCCATTGTCACCCGCCCAGTCCTTGCGCATGGCATCCAGGAGATCGAACGTCTGGTAAGCAACACTCTCCAGCGCTGCACGCGCGAATTCCGCAGGGCCGGTGCCGCGCGTCAGGCCGAAAATCGCACCGCGCGCCTCGGCATCCCAATAGGGTGCGCCAAGACCGGTGAAGGCCGGCACCAGATAGACACGCTGGTTGGGATCGGCCTTTTCGGCAAGCGCGCTGACTTCGGACGCAACCGAGATGAAACCAAGCTCGTCACGCAGCCATTGCACGGCCGCCCCGGCAATGAAGATCGAACCTTCGAGCGCATAGGTCGTCACGCCATCGAGACGGTAAGCAATTGTCGTCAGCAGCCGGTTGGTGGAGGCCACGCGGTCCGTGCCGATATTGAGAAGCGCGAAGCAGCCGGTGCCATAGGTGGATTTCATCATGCCCGGCTCAAAGCAGGCATTGCCGATCACCGCCGCCTGCTGGTCGCCGGCAACGCCAAGGATCGGGATTTCCGCGCCCAGCAGCGATTTGTCCGTCACGCCGAAATCGGCGGCGCAATCCAGCACTTCCGGCAGCATGGCGCGGGGAATGTCGAGGATGGACAGCAGTTCGTCATCCCAGGCATTGTCTTCGATATTGTAGATCAACGTACGCGAGGCGTTGGTGGCATCGGTCACATGGCGCCGGCCGCCGGTGAGGCGGTAGATCAGGAAACTATCGACCGTGCCGAAGCAGATGTCTCCCTTCACCGCCTTTTCGCGAAGGCCGCTGACGCTATCCAGAAGCCATTTCAGCTTGGTGCCGGAAAAATAGGGGTCGAGCAGCAGCCCGGTCTTTTTCGAAAACAGCGGCTCCAGGCCGCGCCGTTTCAGATCCTCGCAGACCGGCGCGGCACGGCGATCCTGCCAGACCACGGCCCGGTGCACGGCCTCGCCGGTGTTGCGGTCCCACAATACCGTCGTTTCGCGCTGGTTGGTAATACCGATCGCCTCGATATCGGATGCGGCGATACCGGCATCGGCCAGCGCCAGCCGAATGGTTTCGAGCACACTTTTCCAGATATCCTCGGCATCATGTTCGACCCAGCCGGAAGCTGGAAAATGCTGCGGAAATTCTCGCTGTCCGACACCGATGACCCGCATGTCGCGATCAAAGACCATCGACCGTGTCGATGTCGTTCCCTGATCGATCGCCAGAATATAACCGCCCATTATGCCACTCCCTTTCAGACGCAATGACCGGGGCGGCAAGCCGCCCCGGTTTCAGAACACGTCGCCGGACGTGCTCCGTATCTTTGTTTTCATGCATTTTCCGGACGTAAAACCACTACGCAGTTTTACTGGAAATGCTTCATGTCACGCAGAAATCACTTCTGCCAGCTTTTGACCAGTTCGTCGTAATTGACGGTGACCGGCTTTTCCTTTTCGTTGGCGATCTTCAGCTGCGGCGCCAGATGGCCCTTCGAAACGGCGTCCTTGTTCCAGTAATCAATATCATGTTCTTCCGCCAGTTTCGGACCGATATCGCCCTGCACACCGGCGCGCTCGATACGGGCCATGACCTTTTCCTGCTCGGCGCAGAGTGAGTCCATTGCCGCCTGAGCGGTTTTCGCACCCGACGACGCATCGCCGATTGCCTGCCACCAGAGCTGTGCCAGCTTCGGATAGTCAGGTACGTTGGTGCCGGTCGGCGACCACTGCACGCGGGCGGGCGAGCGGTAGAACTCGACAAGACCGCCGAGCTTGGCGGCACGGTCCGTGAAGCTCTGGTGATGGATGGTGGAATCGCGAATGAAGGTCAGACCCACATGGCTCTTCTTCACATCAACGGTCTTGGAGGTCACGAACTGCGCGTAAAGCCATGCGGCCTTGGCGCGGTCATCGGGGGTGGACTTCATCAGCGTCCAAGAACCCACATCCTGATAACCGAGCTTCATGCCGTCCTTCCAGTAGACGCCATGCGGCGAAGGTGCGACGCGCCATTTCGGCGAACCGTCCTCGTTCACGACCGGCAGGCCGGGCTTGGCCATATCGGCGGTAAACGCCGTATACCAGAAGATCTGCTGGGCGATGTTGCCCTGTGCCGGCACCGGACCGGATTCGGAGAAGGTCATCCCCTGTGCTTCCGGCGGCGCATATTTCTTCAGCCATTCGAGATATTTCTCGATGGAATAGACCGAAGCCGGACCGTTGGTATCACCGCCGCGCGCCACGCAGGAGCCGACCGGCTGCGACTTTTCATTGACCTTGATGCCCCATTCATCCACCGGCAACCCGTTCGGCAGGCCCTTGTCGCCATTGCCGGCCATGGAAAGCCAGGCATCGGTGAAGCGCCAGCCGAGCGACGGGTCCTTCTTGCCGTAGTCCATATGGCCGAAGACCTTCTTGCCGTCGACATCGCGGCCGGTGAAGAATTCGGCAATATCCTCATAGGCCGACCAGTTGACCGGCACGCCGAGGTCGTAACCATATTTGGCCTTGAAATCGGCCTTGTTCTTCTCGTTGTTGAACCAGTCGTAACGGAACCAGTAGAGGTTCGCGAATTGCTGGTCGGGAAGCTGGTAGAGCTTCTTGTCCGGGGCCGTCGTAAAGGCGCTGCCGATGAAGTCCTTGAGGTCCAGACCGGGGTTGGTCACGTCCTTGCCTTCATTGGCCATGAAGTCCGTCAGGTTGCGCACCTGCTGGTAACGCCAATGGGTGCCGATGAGGTCGCTGTCATTGACCCAGCCGTCATAAAGGTTCTGGCCGGTCTGCATCTGGGTCTGGATTTTTTCGACAACGTCACCTTCCTGGATGATGTCATGCGTGACCTTGATGCCGGTAATCGCGGTGAAGGCCGGAGCCAGAACCTTGGATTCATATTCATGCGTTGTCAGGGATTCGGAAACGACCTTGATGTCCATGCCTGCGAAAGGCTTCGCGGCATCGACAAACCATTGCAATTCCTTTTCCTGGTCCGCACGGGAAAGGGACGACATGTCGCCGATTTCCTTGTCCAGAAACTGCTTTGCTTCCTCCATTCCGGCGAAAGCGGAACCCGTCATTGCCAGCAGCATGGCCGCCGTCGTCGTCATCAGATGCCGTCGCATATCAGTCCTCCCAGGGGTTTGCGATTGCATGAAGTCTGCGGGTGCGGTTTTCCTCCGCCGCACCTTTTCCTGCTCTAGACGAAACGGAAAACGCCGATGGCGTAGACCGCGGACAGAGCGAGAGCCCACCACAGGTTCGGGCCAACCAGCCCGAGCCATGCGAGATGAATGAAGGCGCTGCCGAGCAGCGAGATGAACAGTCGGTCACCCCGCGTGGTCTCGAAGCGCAACAGGCCGAGGCGGGGATTGCCGCCGGGCGACAGATATTCCCAGAACCACATGCCGATGAGCAGCAGCGCGATTGCGCCGAAAAAGGCCGTCGTCTGCCAGGTCCACGCCATCCATGAAAAATCGGGCATGTGCATCATGGTCAAACCCTCCCCAGCGCGAAGCCCTTGGCGATGTAGTTGCGCACGAACCAGATCACCAGCGCACCGGGGATCAAGGTCAGCACGCCGGCGGCGGCAAGCAGGCCCCAGTCCATGCCGGCGGCGGAAACGGTGCGCGTCATGGTCGCGGCAATCGGCTTGGCGTCCGTTGTCGTCAGCGTGCGGGCGATCAGAAGTTCGACCCACGAGAACATGAAGCTGAAGAAGCAGGCGACGCCGATGCCGGAGGCAATGAGCGGCATGAAGATCTTCACGAAGAATTTCGGGAAGGAATAGCCGTCAATATAGGCGGTTTCGTCAATTTCCTTGGGCACGCCGGACATGAAACCTTCGAGAATCCACACCGCCAGCGGCACGTTGAACAGGCAATGCGCCAGCGCCACGGCGATATGCGTGTCGATCAGCCCGAAGGCCGAATAGAGCTGGAAGAACGGCAGCGCGAAGACGGCGGGCGGCGCCATGCGGTTGGTCAAAAGCCAGAAGAACAGGTGCTTGTCGCCGAGAAAACGATAGCGCGAGAAGGCGTAAGCCGCCGGCAGCGCCACCGCCACCGAAATCACCATATTCATGACGACATAGATGATCGAATTGATATAGCCCGAATACCAGGATGAATCGGTGAAGATGGTCCGGTAATTCTGCAGCGTCGGCTGATGCGGATAAAGCGTCATCGACGACACGATTTCGGCGTTCGTCTTGAAGCTCATATTGACGAGCCAGTAGATCGGCACCAGCAGCAGCAGGATATAGATCGTCGGCACCAGCCAGGAAAACCGCGATGGCCCGTGATGGCGGCGGCGCGCATTGACGGCAAGACCGGGCCGTCCCGCCGCCGCGGCTCTTGCCGGCGGATTGCCGATGCCGTTGCGCTCCACGCCTGTGGTGACATTCGAGGCACTCATGTCTCAGGTCTCCGCGTCGTGGCTGGTCATGACGGTGTAGAACACCCAGGACAGCAGCAGGATGATGAGGAAATAGATCAGCGACATGGCCGCCGCCGGCCCGAGGTCGAACTGGCCAAGCGCCATCTTCACGAGATCGATGGACAGGAAGGTGGTGGAATTGCCCGGGCCGCCGCCGGTGACGACGAAGGGCTCGGTATAGATCATGAAACTGTCCATGAAGCGCAGCAGGAAGGCGATGAGCAATACCCGCTTCATCTTCGGCAGCTGGATGAACCGGAATACCGCGAAACGCGATGCGCCATCGATCCTTGCTGCCTGATAATAGGCATCCGGAATGGAGACGAGGCTGGCATAGCACAGGAGGACGACAAGGCTCGTCCAGTGCCAGACATCCATGATGACGACCGTGATCCATGCATCGACCGGATCATTGACATAGTTGTAATCGAGCCCGAGCTGATTGGCGTAATAACCGAGCAGCCCGATATCGCTGCGGCCGAAAACCTGCCAGATGGTGCCGACAACGTTCCACGGCACCAGCAGCGGCAGCGCCATGGTGACGAGGCAGATCGGCACGCCGATGCCGGATTTCGGCATTTTGAGCGCGATGAAGATGCCGAGCGGAATTTCAATCGCCAGGATGATGCCGGAAAACAGCAGGTTGCGCCCCAGCGCATCCCAGAAACGGTCCGAGGCCAGAATTTCCTCGAACCATTGCGTTCCGGCCCAGAAGAACTGGTTGTTGCCGAACGTATCCTGCACCGAATAGTTCACGACGGTCATCAGCGGAATGACGGCGGAAAAGGCGACCAGCACCAGCACCGGCAGCACCATGAACCATGCCTTGTTGTTCCAGCTCTTTTCCATGGTCAGGCCCCCATCTTCACACGCCACGAGTCGGCGAAGACGCCGATGGCGGCCGGATCAAAGCGGACACCCGCTTCCGCCGGAATTTCCTCGTCTTCGGCAACGACGATCGCGAGCTTCTGGCCGGCAAAGCGGGCACGCACGATCTTCTGCCGGCCGATATCTTCCACCTTGTCGATGGTGATCGGCATGCCGCCGCGTTCCAGCCGGACGAATTCCGGGCGGATGCCGATCTCGATGCGCTGTGCGGCGTCGACCTTCGGTGCGCCAGTCAGCGGGACGCCAAGGCCGCCGACCACAGCCGTCGCTCCGTCGATGCTGGCGGGCAAGACATTCATGCCCGGGGAGCCGATGAAGTAACCGACAAATGTATGCCCCGGCCGCTCGAAAAGCTCGGCGGGCGTGCCGATCTGGACAATCTGCCCGTCATACATGACCACCACCTTGTCGGCGAAGGTCAGCGCTTCGGTCTGGTCATGGGTAACATAGACCATGGTGAAACCGGACTGGCGGTGCAGCCGCTTCAACTGCGAGCGGAGCACCCATTTCATATGCGGGTCGATCACCGTCAGCGGTTCGTCGAAAAGAATCGCGTTGACGTCGGATCGCACCAGCCCGCGTGCCAGCGAAATCTTCTGTTTCTGGTCGGCCGTCAGGCCCCGCGCGCGGCGTTTCGCCATGCCGGAAAGATCGGTCATCTCGAGAATTTCCCGTACCCGCCGCTCAACCTCGGCTTCCGGCACATGCCGGTTGCGCAACGGAAAGGCCAGATTGTCGTAAACCGTCATCGTGTCGTAGACGACCGGGAACTGGAACACCTGGGCGATATTGCGGTCTTCGGTGGCGAAATCGGTGACGTCGGTTCCGTCGAAGGCAATGCGGCCTTCGGACGGCCGCAGCAGGCCGGAAATGATGTTCAGCAGCGTGGTCTTGCCGCAGCCGGAAGGGCCGAGCAACGCATAGGCACCGCCATCCTCCCATTCATGATGGACTTCTTTCAGGGCATAATCCCCGGCAGCCTGCGCCTTGGCATTATAGGCGTGGCGGATATGATCGAGCGTGATGCGTGCCATGGCCGATCTCCCCTCAGGCCGCTTCGCCGATGGCGCGGCCATTCGCGTCAAAGGCCATCAGGTGCTTTGTATCGAGAAACAGTTCGATATCCCTGTCGGGTTCGATGTCGTGAATGCCATGCGCCAGCATGACCCAGCGCCGACCGGAAAATTCCACATGCACGAAGCTTTCCGATCCGGCGATTTCCGAGATCAGCGTCCGCGCCCGGATCGATTGCCGCGCCTCACCCTTTGCCTGCGGGAAAAGATGATGCGGCTGGAAGGCAATGGTCAAAGGGCCATCCGGCACGGCGGCAAGATGCGCCGGCACAGCAACCACCGCCTGATCGGCGCGCGTGAAAGCGTTACCCGCCTTGACGACCTCGATGGTGTTGAGCGGCGGATCGGCAAAGATTTCCGCAGTGACGATATCCACCGGACGCCGGTAAACCTCGATCGTGCGGCTGAACTGCGTCACCTTTCCTTCGTTAAGCGTGGCCGTGTTGCCGCCCAGCAGCAGGGCCTCGGACGGTTCGGTAGTGGCATAAACGAAGATCGCGCCGGATTCGGCGAAGATGCGCGGCAGTTCCTCGCGCAACTCCTCACGCAGCTTGTAATCGAGATTGGCGAGCGGCTCATCGAGCAGCACCAGATGGGCGTTCTTGACGATGGCGCGGGCAAGCGCCGTTCGCTGCTGCTGGCCGCCTGAAAGGTTGAGCGGCGTACGGTCGAGATAGGGCGTCAGCTTCAGAAGCTCGGCCGCCTTCCTCACCTCCCGGTCGATGCTTGCCTGATCCTTGCCGGCGACCCGCATCGGCGAGGCGATGTTTTCGTAAACGCTGAGCGCCGGATAGTTGATGAACTGCTGGTAAACCATGGCAACGTTGCGCTTCTGCACCGGCCAGCCGGTCACATCCTCGCCGTTGAAATAGACGGAGCCTTCGCTCGGCTTGTCCAGCCCGGCCATCAGCCGCATGAGCGTCGTCTTGCCCGAAAGCGTCGGTCCGAGCAGGACGTTCAGGCTTCCGCGCTGCAACGTCAGATCGGTCGGGTGAATATGATAGTCACCACCCACCATCTTCGAGACGTTTCGCAATTCAAGCATGGTGATCCAAAGCCTCCTCCGCTTTTCGATCGGATCGTCAGATTGCCTTCAAGCGTCCACCTGCAATGTCTTCGATATAGTCTTCCAATCCGCGCGCCTCTTCAGGCGTCAGGAAAAGCCCCTGCTTGGTGCGACGCCACAGAATATCCTCCGCCGTCAGCGCCCATTCCCGCGCCATCAGCCAGCGGACCTCGGCCTCATAAAGCGTACCGCCGAAATGCCGGCCCAACGCCGCTGCATCCGTGGCCGAACCCAGCATGGCGGCCGCATCCGTTCCGTAACAACGGACAAGCCGCCCGGCGTGACGCTCTTCAAGGAAGGGATAACGCGACCGCAGGGCCAAAACCTCCGCCGCATAAGCCTCTGCGCCGAAATTTCCACCCGGCAGATGCGACCCCGCCGTCCAGGGTACGCCCTTTTCACCCAGCGCCTCGCCGATTTTTTCAAGAGCATGTTCGGCAAGCCGCCGATAGGTGGTGAGCTTGCCGCCGAAAATATTGAGGAGCGGCGCTTCGCCTTCCGCCCCTTCGGTTTTCAACACATAATCGCGGGTCGCTTCCTGCGCTTTCGAGGCGCCGTCATCGAAGAGCGGGCGCACGCCGGAATAGGTCCAGACGATATCGACCGGCCTTACCGGCTCGGAAAAATATTCACTCGCCGCGCTGCAAAGATAGCTGATTTCCTCGTCGCTGATCTTAACCGCGCGGGGATCGCCGGTATAGTCACGATCCGTCGTGCCGATCAGCGTAAAATCCTGTTCATAGGGAATGGCGAAAATGATGCGCCCGTCCGGATTCTGGAAGAAATAGGCGCGTGGATCAGAAAATTTCCTGCGCACGATGATATGGCTGCCCTGCACGAGACGGACATTGTGAACGTTGTTCTTGCCGAATGTCGAAGACAGAACCCTGTCGACCCAGGGGCCGGCAGCGTTCACCAGCATACGCGCCCGATAGGTCGCGACCTCACCCGCGGCACTCTTCGTCTCCACGCGCCAGAATGCGCCTTCGCGACGCGCGGAAACCACCTGCGTGCGATTGAGGATCAGGGCGCCGCGATCGGCCGCGTCGCGGGCGTTCAGAACCACCAGCCGGGCATCATCCACCCAGCCGTCGGAATATTCGAAGGCGCGGGCAAAGATCGGCTTCAGCGGCTTTCCCGCAGGGTCGCGGCGCAGATCGAGCGAGCGGGTGGCGGGCAGAAGCTTGCGGCCGCCGAGATGATCGTAAAGAAAAAGACCGAGGCGCACGAGCCAGGCCGGGCGCACCCCGCCTTTCTGGAACGGCAGGACGAAGCGCATGGGCCAGATGATGTGAGGCGCCATGGCCCACAGCACTTCGCGCTCCATCAGGGCTTCGCGCACCAGACGAAATTCATAATGTTCGAGATAACGCAAACCGCCATGGATGAGCTTGGTGGCGGCGGAGGACGTGCCGGAGGCGAAATCGTTCATTTCCGCAAGGACAACGGAATAGCCTCTGCCGACGGCGTCACGCGCGATGCCGCAGCCGTTGATACCGCCGCCGATCACGAAAATATCGTGGATTGCCCCGTCAGACATGCACCCTCCCGCGCTTTCATCGACGCTCTCCTCATCGATATATTGAAAGCACGAACATCTAATTCGAAGACAAAACGAATGTCAAACGAAATCACGTCGCCCGATGAATCAGGCTTGGCGGGCCTCGGTTTCAATCAGCTGGACGTCGTGATCCGCGCAGATGGAGCGGATCGAATCGACAGGACAATGATCGGTGATGAAGGTATGCACCTGGGAAAGATGGCCGATACGCACCGGGGCTGTGCGCTCGAACTTCAGCGAATCCGACACCAGAATGACATGGCGGGCATTGGAGATGATTGCCTGCGCCACCTTGACCTCCCGGAAGTCGAAATCCAGCAGGGCGCCATCCTCGTCTATCGCCGAAACGCCGATAACGGCGAAATCAACCTTGAACTGGCGGATGAAATCCACCGCAGCCTCACCGACGATACCGCCATCGGAGCCACGCACGACACCGCCGGCAATCACCACCTCGATGCCGGGAAATACCCTCAACCTGTTGGCAACATTGATATTGTTGGTAATGACCATCAGCTCGTGATGGTCCGCCAGCGCTTCTCCCACCGCTTCGGTCGTTGTGCCGATATTGATGAAAAGCGACGAATTATTGGGGATGAGAGCCGCCGCTGCAGCCCCGATCGCCTGTTTTTCGGCAGAAGCGATGGCCCGTCGCGCCTCGTATTTGACATTCTCATTGCCGCTCGGAAACAGCGCACCACCATGGATGCGTGTCAGCACCCGCGTGTCGCAGAGATCGTTGAGGTCCTTGCGGATCGTCTGGGGAGTCACCGAAAACCGCGCCGCCAACTCATCGACCAGCACCCGGCCGTTCGCTTTCGCCAGCGCGACGATTTCATCCTGACGCGGTGTGAGCAGCATTTTACCCTCCCTCCTCTTTCAATTTTTTCGTTTTATTGAAGAGCGAACCAAAAACCAATGTCAAGGAGGGTTTTGTCACGGCGAGATCCGCCGCTGTGCGGATACATATGAAAGATGCAGGGCGCGAACGAAAAAGCCCGTTCGTTACCCCGCTTTCTGGATGAGCTCGGCAGCAGTTTCCTCTCCGCCCGCGCCGGAAAATGCCACGAAAGCGGCATGGAAGACATCGCCGATCCCGATCAGCACAGGTTCGTTGACGCCCAGCTTCTCGACGGCTTCAGCCAGTTGCGCGAGCGTACCGCACCAGCGCCGCTCATATGCGCGGCTGACGGAAATCATCACCACAACGGGCGTCGATGCGGGCATGCCGTGGGCAAGCAGGGAGGACTGGATCTTCGCAGCGGTGCGGCCGCCCATGTAAAAAACGGTGGTCACACAAGGGTTCGACAAAGACTGCCAGTCGATATTCCCCGGCAGCTTTCCCTGCCGCGAGTGGCCGGTGACGAAGCGGACCGACTGGGCATGGTCGCGATGAGTCAGGGAAACGCCGAGGCGCGAGGCCATGGCGCTTGCGGCGGTGATGCCGGGCACGACCTCGACCGGGATATTTTCCGCTTCCAGCGCCGCGATCTCCTCACCGGCCCGCCCGAAGATCATCGGATCGCCGGATTTCAGCCGCACCACCCGTTTGCCGGTCTTGGCGAGGCGAATCATCATCTCGTTAATGTCTTCCTGCTTGCAGCTTTCCCGGCCGCCGCGCTTGCCGACCAGCATGCGCTTCGCCTCCCGCCGCGCCAGTTCCAGCACCTCGGCTGAAACGAGATCGTCGAACAGAATGACATCGGCCGCCTGTAGCGCGCGCACGGCTTTCAGCGTCAGAAGCTCCGCATCCCCCGGCCCGGCGCCCACCAGGGTCACGAACCCGCGACCCGATCCCGCCCGCCCGGCCTGCGTTGCGATATCCGTGAGCAGCCGTTCCTCGCTCTCCTCACCCAGCCTTTCGGTAAAGGCCCGATCGGCGAATTTTTCCCAGAAGGACCGCCGCGCCAGACCGGGGGCGAGCCGCAGATTGACGCGCTCGCGGAGCCTTTGGGCAAGTGCCGCCCAATCTTTCAGCGAAAGCGGCAGCAATGTCTCGATGCGCCGGCGGATGGCCTGCGCCAGAATGGGGGCGGCGCCATCGGTGGAAATCGACACCACCACCGGCGAGCGATTGACGATGGAGCCGAACTGGAACTGGCAGAATTCCGGCTTGTCGATGACATTGACCGGCACGCCGGCGGCGCGCGCGGCATGGTAAAATCTTTCAGCTTCCTCTTCGGTGTCGCAATCCGCCAGCGCCAGTTCCGCGCCTTTGAAAATATCCGCGCCCCACGAACGGTCATGCCATGTCAGCACCGGGCTTTTGGCGATAAGCGCCGCAAGGCTTTCCGAAAGTTCGCTTTCCTCGCAATAAAGATCGAGCTGCGCACCACAGGCCAACAGCAGTTCCACCTTCCAGGCGGCCCCGTCCGATTCGCCCGCCAGCACCACGCGCTTGCCCTCAAGCCCCCAGAAGACCGGTAATTTGGCGAGCTTCTCCATGCGGGCCGGTTCATTCCGCTGCGGTTTTAAGGCATCCATCGATGATCCCCCTGATTTCGGCGCGGCAGGAGCCGCAATTGGTTCCGGCATTCAGCGCCTTGCCGATGGCTTCGACGCTGTGGCAGCCGTCGCGGATGGCGGCGGTGATCTGGTTCACGCCGACATTGAAGCAGGAGCATACCGTCGCCCCCGGATCGGCTCGCCCCGCACCCGGACGGCCGGCCACCAGCGCAAAACGCAGGCGCAAATCCCCGTGACGCTCGCTCAATTGCGAGATCGCCCAGTTGCGGGCGACGGCCACCGGCTCCTTGGCGATGAACAGCGCCGCCAAAAGGATATCACCGTCGAAGAAGGCGAGCCGCAGATCGCCGGTCTGCCGGTCGCTATAGCCCAGCGGCTCGACCCGCGCGCCGATGCCGAAAACCTGCCGTGCCCAGAGCGTCCAATCCTGCGGCGCTTCCGCGAAGGCAAGCTCCATGCGATAGCCGCCATCCGCCTTGGCGATCGCCCAATAGGCGCAATCCGGTGCATCCGGCCGGGTGCGGGAAATGGCGAAACCATAGGCCTTCGCTTCGAAACGCCTTGTCCTTACGCCCATGTTTTTCGAAGCGGGCTGGCCGGAATGGGGATCCGTGACCGGCGCCACGACCGTATCGATGCGCGCCCGCGCGGCGAACTGGTCGTTCCAGTGCATCGGCGCGAAGACCGAGCCGCGCGCCTGCCTTTCGCTGACCAGCGCCCGCAGCAGCACCCTGCCATAGGGACTTTCGAGCTCCACCAGATCGGCGCTTTTTATGCCGAGCGCCTGCGCATCGCGCGGGTGAAGTTCGGCGAAGGGTTCGGCGATATGGGCGGTAAGGCGTGCGCTTTTGCCGGTGCGGGTCATGGTGTGCCATTGGTCGCGAATGCGGCCGGTATTCAGCGTCAGCGGATAATCCGCCGATGTCCTGCCGGTCTGCGGCAAGGCGGTGGCGACGAACCGCGCCTTGCCATCGGTATGGTAAAACCGGCCATCCGCGAAAAAGCGGGTCACTTCAGCTTCGCCTGGTCCGGCCTTCGGCCATTGGAAAGGCATCATCCTGTCGTAGGAATCCCGGTCTATTCCGCCGATATCGAAATCGCGGCTGCCGGCATTCTCGAAGCCGGAAAGAGCGGCGTGTTCGGCAAAAATCTCCGATGGCCGCTGGTAAGCGAAGGCGGTATCGAAACCCATGCGTCTTCCCACTTGCGCCATCTGCCACCAGTCCGCCCTGGCTTCACCCGGAGCGTCAAGAAAACCGCGCTGACGAGAAATGCGCCGTTCGGAATTGGTGACGGTGCCATCCTTTTCGCCCCAGCCAAGCGACGGCAGAAGCACATGGGCATGGCGGGCCGTGTCCGTATCGGCCATGACGTCTGATACCACGACAAAGGGACAGGCCTTGATCGCCGCCTCGACGGCACCGGCATCCGGCATGGAAACCACCGGGTTGGTCGCCATGATCCACAGAGCCTTGATGCGGCCATCCGCCACCGCCCGGAACATATCCACTGCCTTCAGGCCGGGCTTTTCCGCAATGGCGGGTGAGGCCCAGAAGCGCTGCACGCGGTCGCGATCTTCAGCGCTTTCGATGGCCATATGGGCGGCCAGCATGTTGGCGAGCCCGCCGACCTCACGCCCGCCCATGGCGTTCGGCTGGCCGGTCAGCGAAAACGGCCCCATGCCCGGCCGGCCGATGCGGCCGGTGGCGAGATGGCAATTGATTATGGCGTTGACCTTGTCCGTGCCGCTTTCAGACTGGTTGACGCCCTGGCTGTAGCAGGTGACGGTATTTTGCGTGCGCTCGAACAATTCGTAAAAGGAGACCAGCTCGGCAACCGGCAGGCCGGTGGCCTCGGCGATTTCCGGCAGGCTATGTTCGCCTGCGGCCCGCATGGCGGCACCAAAGCCGGCCGTATGGTTTTGCACATAAGCATGATCGATCGCCGAACTGCCGGAAAGATGCGCCAGCAGACCGGTAAACAGCGCCACATCCCCATCCGGGCGGATGGCGAGGTGCATGTCAGCAATATCGGCGCTCATCGTCCGGCGCGGATCGATGACCACCACCTGCATTTCCGGCCGCGCCGCCTTCGCCGCCGCCAGCCGCTGGTAGAGGACAGGGTGGCACCAGGCGAGGTTGGAACCGGTGAGGATCACCAGATCGGCAAGCTCCATATCCTCATAGGTGCCCGGCACCGTATCGGCCCCGAAGGCGCGGCGGTGGCCGGCGACGGATGACGACATGCACAGCCTTGAATTGGTATCGATATTGGCCGAGCCGATGAAACCCTTCATCAGCTTGTTCGCCAGGTAATAATCTTCCGTCAGCAATTGGCCGGAGACGTAAAAGGCGACCGAATCCGGGCCGTGCTCGGCAATGGCTTGCGAGAACCGTGAAGCGATGAGATTAAGCGCCTCGTCCCAGGCCGCCCGCCGGCCGGCGATTTCCGGGTGGAGCAGGCGGCCGTCGAGATCGATGGTTTCGGCCAGCGCCGAGCCCTTGGAACACAGCCGACCGAAATTGGCGGGGTGGTCCTGATCGCCCCTGACGGAGACGGCACCGTCATCGGTAACGGTAGCGATGACGCCGCAGCCAACGCCGCAATAGGGACAGGTGGTTTTGGTTTCAGCGGGCATGGCTTTGCCCTCTTATTTGCCCTCTCGGCGCGTGGCGCTTACCCCCCTCTGTCCTGCCGGACATCTCCCCCTCAAGGGGGGAGATCGACAAGCGGAAGACTTCCCGCTTCATCTCTGCGGGCAGCGTTGCAAGCTGTGAATTGGCGTCCGCGCCGCAAGTGATCTCCCCCCTTGAGGGGGAGATGTCCGGCAGGGCAGAGGGGGGTACCATCGCCGCCATCGCCATTCACTCCGCCGCGATCATCAAAGTTTCAAGCGCGATGGAAAGCCGTCCGTCGAGATTGCGCACCGGAATGGTCCGCACCTCTCCTTCATCCGCCCCCAGCGCCTTGCCGGTTTCCAGCGAAATCACCCAATTGTGCAAGGGGCACGTCACCGAAGCCCCGTGCACGATGCCCTGGGAGAGCGGCCCGCCCTTGTGCGGGCAATGATCCTCGATCGCGAAGACTTGATTTTCCGCCGTGCGGAACACGGCGATCTTGCCCATCGGCGTTTTCACGCAACGCGCGCCGCGCAGCGGAATGTCTAAGATATCGCCAATATCGATCCAGTTGCTGTCCATCGTTCTCACTCCGCCGCCGCATTGAAACCGATTGCCGCCATGGGCCTGAATTCATGCTTGTCATGGCCGGACACCCGTTCCGACCAGGGATCGACCTGCGCGAATTTCTGGCTGAAGACGAAGCGGTCGAAATAGGCTTTGCGCTTTTCGGCATCGTCCATGATCTGGCGGCGAACCTCGTCGTAACCGATGCGTTTCGCCCATTTGTAGATGCGCTCCAGATAGCGCGCCTGTTCGCGGTACATCTGGGTCAGCGCCACGATATGCTCCAGCGCCTCATCCTCGGTTTTGACGAGGCCGAGCACTTCCGTGCCCTTGATATCGAGACCAGCGGCACCGGCGAAATGGATTTCGAAACCGGAGTCGACGCAGATGACGCCGATATCCTTGCAGGTGGCCTCCGCGCAATTGCGCGGACAGCCGGAAACGGCGAGCTTCAACTTGGCCGGCGTCCAGGAACCCCACATGAATTTTTCGATGCGGATGCCAAGGCCGGTCGAATCCTGCGTGCCGAAGCGGCACCATTGCTGGCCCACACAGGTTTTTACCGTGCGCAAACCTTTGGCATAAGCCTGGCCGGAAATGAATCCGGCCTTGCCGAGATCGGCCCAGACGGCGGGCAAATCCTCCTTCTCGATGCCGAGCAGATCGATGCGCTGGCCGCCCGTCACCTTCACCATCGGGATTTCGAATTTATCGACCACATCGGCGATCGCCCGAAGTTCGGACGAGGAGGTGACGCCGCCCCACATGCGCGGCACAACGGAATAGGTGCCGTCCTTCTGGATATTGGCGTGGACGCGCTCATTGATGAAGCGTGACTGGTAGTCGTCGGCATACTCGTCCGGCCAGTCGCAGACGAGGTAATAATTGAGCGCCGGCCGGCACTTGGCGCAGCCGCAGGAGGTTTTCCATTCCAGTTCCTGCATCACGGCGGGGATGGTCTTCAGCCCCTTGGCCTTGATCAGCCGGCGCACATCGTCATGGCCGAGATCGGTGCATTTGCACATGGGCTGCACGGCGGCGGGGTTGTAGCTGTCGCCGAGCGTCAGCGTCATCAGCCGCTCGACAAGGCCGGTACAATTGCCGCAGGAGGCGGAGGCCTTGGTGTGGGCGCGCACATCGTCGAGCGACGTCAGCCCCTTCGAAGTGATGGCCGTGGTGATCTTGCCCTTGCACACGCCGTTGCAGCCGCAGATTTCCGCATCATCCGGCAAGGCTGCAACGGCCGCCATAGGGTCCAGCGGCGACCCTCCCTGATAGGCCTGGCCGAAGATCAGGGTTTCGCGCATGGCGGAAATATCGGTGGATTTCTTCATCAGGTCGAAGAACCACGACCCATCCGCCGTCTCGCCATAGAGCACCGCGCCGATGATGCGGTTTTCCTTGAGGATAAGGCGCTTGTAGACACCGGCGGTGGCATCGCGCAGCACGATTTCCTCGCGGTCGTCGCCTTCGGCGAAATCGCCGGCGGAAAACAGGTTGATGCCGGTGACCTTCAATTTCGTATTGGTGACGGAGCCGTGATATTCGGCCGATCCGCCGCATAAGCGGTCGGCCAGCACCCGCGCCGATTCATAAAGCGGCGCGACGAGGCCGTAGCACATGCCGCGATGCTCGGCGCATTCGCCGAGCGCGTAAATCGACGCGTCCGACGTCATCATGCCGTCATCCACGACGATGCCGCGATTGACGGCAAGGCCGGCTTCCTTGGCGAGACCCGATGCGGGACGGATACCGACCGCCATCACCACCATATCACCCTTGATGACCCGGCCGTCTTCCAGCTCGATGCCCTCGACCTTCTCCTCACCCAGAATGCATTTGGTATTGGCCTTGGTGATGATGTCGATGCCACGCTCATTCAGCGCCTTTTCGAGAAGATAGGCCGCTGCCGGGTCGAGCTGACGCTCCATGATCGTCGGCATCAGGTGGATGACAGTGACATCCATCCCCTGACGCTTCAGGCCATAGGCCGCCTCCAGCCCGAGAAGGCCCGCGCCGATGACGATGGCGCGGCCCTTGCCCTCGGCGATCTTCAGCATCTTCGTCACATCGTCGAGATCGCGATAGGCGAGCACGCCGGGCAACTGGTGGCCGGGAACGGGGATGATGAAGGGCGACGAGCCGGTGGCGATCACCAGCCTGTCGTAGGAGGCCATGATGCCGTTTTCGCTGGTGACGGTCTTCCTGTCACGGTCGATGCCGGTGACTTTCGCGCCCTTGTGCAGCGTCACCTTGTTGGCAGCGTACCATTCGTCATCATGGATGACGATATCCTCATAGCTCTTCTCGCCTGAAAGCACCGGCGAAAGCATGATGCGGTCGTAATTGACACGCGGTTCGGCGTTGAAAATGGTGACATCGTAAAGGCCGGGGGCGGTTTCGAACAGGTTTTCCAGCATGCGCCCCGGCGCCATGCCATTGCCAATGATGACGAGTTTCTGCGTCATGGTCGTTACTCCGCGGCTTCAACGAAGCGGTGACGTTCGTAAAGGAACTTCAGCACGGCCTCGCGGCATTTGAGGTAAGTCTTGTCGGAGGCAAGCTCGATTCGGTTGCGCGGGCGGGCCAGCGGCACGTCCAGCACTTCGCCGATATGGGCGGCGGGGCCGTTGGTCATCATCACGATGCGGTCGGAGAGCAGCACGGCCTCGTCCACATCATGGGTGATCATGACCATGGTATTGCCGAGCCGGGCATGAATTTCCATCACGGCATCCTGAAGATGGGCGCGGGTCAGCGCGTCCAGCGCCCCGAAAGGCTCGTCCAGCAGCAGGATTTTCGGTTCCATGGCGAGCGCCCGGGCGATGCCGACACGCTGCTTCATGCCGCCGGAAATTTCCGAAGGCTTCTTGTCTTTCGCGTGTGCCATCTGCACGAGATCGAGATTGCGCATGACCCAGTCATGCCGCTCGGCCCGCGTTTTCGTGTTGCGGAAGACCTTCTCGACGGCGAGGTTGACGTTTTCATAAACAGAGAGCCAGGGCAGCAGGCTGTGGTTCTGGAACACGACAGCCCGCTCCGGACCAGGCTCATTGACCTCGCGGTTTTCGAGAAGGACCGCGCCGGCGGACACTTTCGTCAGCCCGGCGATGAGGTTGAGCATGGTGGATTTGCCACAGCCGGAATGACCGATGACGGAAACGAATTCGCCTTTTTCAATGGTGAGGTTGATGCCTTTCAGCACCTCGGCGCGGGAGCCGCCCTTGTCGAAATATTTGTCGATATGATCGAGCTTCAGATAAGCGTTCATGATTGATTTCTCCTCTGGCGCAATTCCGGACGGAAAACCGGTTCCCACTTTTCCTGGAATTGCTTTCCCTCTCAATTCGCCGCAGCGCCGCGGGTGATGACCTTGCCGAGCGCCGCCACCAGCTTGTCGAGCACGAAGCCGACGACGCCGATATAGACGAGCGCCACGATGATGTCGGGCAGGCGCGAGGAGTTCCACGCATCCCAGATGAAGAAGCCGATGCCGACACCGCCGGTCAGCATTTCCGCCGCGACGATCGCGAGCCATGAAAGGCCGACACCAATGCGCAGGCCGGTGAAGATGTAGGGTGCGGCCGAAGGCAGCATGATCTTGAAGAAGAATTCCAGCTGGTTGAGCCGCAGCACCTGCGCCACGTTCCTGTAATCCTGCGGAATGTTGCGCACGCCCACCGCCGTATTGATGATGACCGGCCAGATGGAGGTGATGAAGATCACGAAAATGGCGGAGGGGTTGCTGTCCTGAAACGCGGCCAGCGACAGCGGCAGCCAGGCAAGCGGCGGCACGGTGCGCAGCACCTGAAAGATCGGGTCGAGACCGCGCATGGCCCAGACCGACTGGCCAATCACCGCGCCGAGGATGATGCCGGCGATGGCGGCAAGGCCGAACCCATAGGCCACACGCTCCAGCGAAACCAGCACACGCCAGCCGAGCCCGATATCCTGCGAACCGTTATGGAAAAACGGTGATACGATGAGATCGTAGCTTTCCTCGAAGACCTGGCTCGGCGGCGGCAGCGACGAGCCGGGGGCGGAACAGAGCAGCTGCCAGACGCCGAGCAGAACGGCAAGAACGATGAATGGCGGGATGATGTTGCGCGCGGCGACGGCACCCCATTTGCGCAGATCGATCCGCGGCACGGCTTTCGGGGCGAGCGCCACGACGTTTGCCTTCTGTGCCACTGGCTGCTGCGGCTCTTCCTTGAAATTTCTGGCCAATGCGGACATGGGCGTTTCCTCTTTATTTCGGTTGCGGTCTGGGTCTCGCCCCTCACCCGGTCTTCAGTCTCAGCCGGTGGACGGTGGGAACTGGCGAATGAGGGGCGACACCCGGTCTCCTCCTCAGGAGGCCGCTTTGATGGAAAGGCTTTCGAGATAGGCGGACGGATTTTCAGGGTCGAAGACCTTGCCGTCGAAGAAGGTTTCCTTGCCCCTGGAGGTTGAGGCGGGAAGATCGGCAATACCGAGATCCTTGGCGGCTTCGCGCCAGATATCCTCACGGTTGACCTTCGCAACCAGCGCCTTCACATCGGTGTCAGGCGCAAATTTGCCCCAGCGGATGTTTTCCGCGATGAACCAGCTGTCATGGCTGCGGAAGGGATAAGAAGCGTGATCCTGCCAGAACTTCATCTGCAAGCCGGTATTTTCCGTGATGCGACCGTTGCCGTAATTGATATTGCCCTTGAGGCGGCCGAGAACATCCTTCGGCGGTACGTTGAACCATTGGCGCTTACCAAGGAGGGTGGACATCTCCTCCTTGTTCGCCATCTCATCGCACCATTGTTGCGCCTCCATCACGGCCATCAGCAGGGCCTTGGTGGCGTTGGGGTTCTTTTCCACCCAGTCGGCGCGCATGCCGAGCGCCTTTTCCGGATGGCCCTTCCAGAGTTCCCCGGTGGTACAGGCGGTGAAACCGATGCCCTGGTTGACGAGCTGTTCGTTCCAGGGCTCGCCCACACAGAAGACGTCCATATTGCCGACCTTCATGTTGGCGACCATCTGCGGCGGCGGAACGACGATGGTGGAGACATCCTTGTCCGGGTCGATGCCGCCGGCGGCGAGCCAGTAGCGGATCCAAAGATCATGCGTGCCGCCGGGGAAGGTCATGGCGGCCTTGATTTCCTTGCCTTCGGCCTTCTTCTTTTCGAAAGCCGCCTTCAGCTTGGAAGCATCGAGCTGAACGCCGGTTTCGGCATATTCCTTGGCGACGGAAATGCCCTGGCTGTCGAGGTTGAGGCGGGCGATGAGGGCCATCGGCACCGGCACATTGTTCTGGGTTACCTTGCCCGTGTGCATGAGATAGGGCATCGGTGTCAGAATATGAGCGCCATCAATGCCGTTCGATGCACCGCCGAGCACGAGATTGTCGCGCGTCGCACCCCAGGATGCCTGTTTGAGAACCTCGACGTCAGGCATGCCATGCTTTGCGAAAAGTCCCTTTTCGGCTGCGATGATGAGCGGAGCGGCATCCGTGAGCGCGATGAAGCCGAGTTTCGCACCCTTCACTTCCGGCTCGGCCGTGGCGGCAAAAGCGCCGGATGGAAAGGCCGTGCGCACGGCGCTGACAAGGGCTGCGGTGGCTGTCGTCTTCAGTATCGTGCGGCGGCTGACGGCGCCGGAGAATATCTTTTTCATTCGCATGTTCCCCTTATTGAGCCACCTCGGCGGGTGACGTTTTCGCTTGCGAAAAAACCTGAAAATAAAAAAACGCCGCTTGGTGTTTGCACCGGCGGAACGGGAGGTGTTCCGGGTAGCAAAACCTTGCGACGTCTGTGTCTTCTGAAAGCGCCTATGCCGCGCCCTGCTTGCCCCGATCGCCGTTGACCGGTGCGAAAACCAAGAGGCAAGAGGCATGCCAGTTTATATAGACGTAGTCATAATATTGAAAATAAACAGTATTTTTTGAAATTCAGCCGACTGGGCAAAATTTAATCAGATAAAAACATGGCTTCGCTTTGTGCAGAAGAAAAAGAGCAGCGCTTGAAATTTACGCAGCACGCCTGCGCTGGCGGCTGTCAGGTCTCGCCTGGGGAGGGAGAAAAGCGGGAGGAGCTGCGCACGGCGAAACCGTTCACATAAGCCTGAATATCGGCCGGATCGAAAACGAGGCCATCGACGAAACGATCGCCCTCTTCCTGTCCTTCGATGCGGATATCGGCCCCGGCCGGTGCGTTGGCATCGCCCAGCGCCGCCCGATAGATATCCGGCCGGTAGGCAGACAAGGCGGCCTCCACACCGGCCTGCGAAAATTCCGCCTGGCCCCAGCGGATCATCTGGCTGTAGATCCACAGCGCCTGGCTTTGGCGCGGATAATTGGCATGGCCTCCATGGAAGATGAAATAATCGTCAATCACCCGGCGATTGCCCACGCTGTCAATACTGAACTCACCGGCAAGCACATGGCGGATGATGCTTTCCGGCGCTCCGATATAACGGGGACCGGCAAGCACACGGCTCAGCTCATCGTGATTTTCCGCAAGATCGCACCAGCGTGCGGCGGCATCAAGCGCGCTCAATAGCCGGCTGACGGTTTCCTGCTGGCTTTCCGCCCATTCAGGCCGCATGCCGATGACCTTTTCCGGCGCGGACGGCCACAGATCCTGCTTCGCCGCAACGATCCGGCCGACCCCGCGTTCGGCGGCGACGATGTTCCATGGCGCGCCGACGCAGAAACCGTCGATGGCGCCTGCCGCCAGCGCGTCCGATGTCAACGGCGGCGGCACCACCACAAGCTTGACGTCATGGTCCGGATGAATGCCGCCGGCAGCAAGCCAATAGCGGAATTCGTAATTATGCGAGGAAAACGGATAGGTCATGCCGAGCGTCGGCGGCGCCTCGCCGCGTGCCCGCACGTCATCGAGCACTCGTTTCAGCGCCTCGGCATTTTCGAGCGCTCCCGCGGTCTCCGAAAGCCCCGTCAGCGCCTTCATCCGGGCAAAAAGCCGGCTCGACAGCGTGATTGCATTGCCGCCGCGGCCAAGCGAAAACGGCGTGATCGTCGGCGACGGATTGGAGCCGAGGCCAAGCATGGAGGCGACCGGCATCGGCGACAGCATATGGGCGATGTCGAATTGCCGGAATGCCAGCCGGTCGCGCACATTCGCCCAGGATACATCCTTGACGAGATCGAGTGACAGGCCTTCGCGTTCGGCGAAGCCGAATTCGGCCGCAGCGATCAGAACGGATGCATCGACGAGCGGGATAAAACCTGCACGCAGGACTTTCTGGCGGTCGCCGCCCACGATTGCCGGCGCGCCAACCGCTTGTGTTGCTCCGCCATCTGATCCGGCCGTTTTTTCCGGTGCCGCCATATCATACACTCCACATTGTCCGACCGGCGGGTTCGTCACATCAACAGACCGGCCGCGGTGACCACGCTTTGCGCAATCTCGGAAATCTTCTTTTTCTCGTTCATCGCGGTCTGCCGCAGAAGGGCAAAGGCTTCCTCTTCGGAGAGACCGCGCATCTTCATCAGGATGCCCTTGGCCCGCTCGATGACCTTGCGCTCCTCCAGCGCCGATTTCGCTTCGGCAAGCTCCCGCTGCAAGCGGCTGAAGGCGTTGAAGCGGCTGACCGCCATGTCGAGAATGGGCTTGACCCTCTCCTTCTTCAGCCCGTCGACGACATAGGCGGAGACGCCGGCCTCGACGGCCGCCTCGATCGAGGCCGTGTCGGAACGATCGACAAACATGGCAATCGGGCGGCCCACGGTGCGGGTCAGCTGGAACAGGTGCTCCATCATGTCACGGTTGGGGTTCTCAAGATCGATGAAGATGACATCGGGCTGCAGCGTCTCGATGGTGCGCGCCACCCCGTTGACCTCATGGATGACCGTGACGCGGTGATAGCCCGCCTCGCGCAGCCCCTCTTCGATGATGGAGGCGCGGATCGCGTTTTCGTCTATGACAAGAATGGTAAGGTCGCGAAGCGTCATGTCAGCATTGATGACGCAGCGCAGCAAACTTGGCAATCGGCTGCGGATGCAAAAAATCGATGGGGCAGCAAGCGCCGTTTTCTTGCCCGCTGCCCGTCATGTCAGGATGCGTGTTCCACGGCGCGCTCCAGCGCCTTCAACACCGTCCGCTCGGAGAGATTGAGATAGATTTCCATCTCGTCGCCGGCCTCTGCAGCCTTGCCTTCCTCCATCAGCGACAGGATCTTGCTGTTCATGTCCACGAAAGGGGAATGCAGCTGTTCGGGATCTTTCAGCAACCCGAAACAAAGCCGAAGTTCCGCGGCAATGCGCTCGTAAAAATCGCTGAGACGGGCACTGTCGAGAAGATCGACCACGGCGGCGTGAAATTTCATGTTGGCGCTGCCCACGCCCAGCCAGTCGGCCTCTGCGCGTTTCAACTTCGCATCCTCAACCGCCGCATGCATGATCCGGATGGCGGGGTGCTTGTGCCATGCCTGGCGAAGCGCGCCACATTCCACCATACGCCGCACCCGGTAAATATCGATCACCGACGCCATGGTCGGAACAGCGACGAAAACGCCGCGATTGGCCTCGTGGCGCAACAGGCCGTCCTTCGTCAGAAGCCGGAAGGCTTCGCGCAACGAATTGCGGGAAACGTCGAAACGTTCGCTGAAGGCTGCCTCGGAAAGGCGCTGACCCGGCATCAGCTCGCCGGAGATCAGCAGGGTGCGGATACCCTTGGCCAATCGATCCGCAAGCGGCAGACCCTCTATCGTTTCCGTCATGGCGCTCCTTTCCTAAGAGCAATGCAGCATCGGGAATTCCGTGACAGGCATGTTCGGACACGGCATGATTGCCCATAGCACAAAGCATTAGCAAAGCACGAAAAAAAGGTGATGAATTCATGCGCATAACGTCCAACAAATGAACAAAATAAAAGAACGATTATTATTTATTGTTGAACAATATTGACAATTTCGCGGAACAGGACAAGATCGACCGCATAAAGCATCCGCGAGGGGCGGATTGCGACAGGAGCGGAGAAAATCCATGGAGCAGAAAAAGCTCTCGCCCGCCGACCCGAACGAGGGTGCACAAAAGGCGAAAAACCAACGTTATGCCCTGCTTTCGGCAATGTTCCTGATGTCGATGTCGGCCGTCGGGCCGGGCTTCATCACGCAGACTGCGAATTTCACGGTGAAACTGGGCGCCGCCTTCGCATTCGCCATCATTATTTCCATCCTGATCGATTTCGTCGTGCAGGCCAATATCTGGCGCATCGTCACCATTACCCGCATGCGGGCGCCGGCGATTGCCAATGCCGCCATTCCGGGCTCGGGTTATCTGCTCGCCGTCCTCGTCATCATCGGCGGCCTGTTCTTCAACATCGGCAATATCGGCGGCGCCGGCCTCGGCTTCAACGCCATGATCGATCTCGATCCGAAGATCGGCGGCGCCATCGGTGCGCTGGCGGCCATCGGCATCTTCCTGTCCCGTCGCGCGGGCATCGCCATGGACCGCGTGGTTTTCGTTGCCGCCTTCGTCAAGCTGGCGCTGATCCTTTATGCGGCATATGTCTCCGGCCCGCCGGTAGCGGAAGCCTTCCGCCAGACCTTCCTGCCCGATACCATCGATTTCGTCACCATCACCACCATCGTCGGCGGCACGGTGGGCGGTTACATCACCTATGCCGGCGCGCATCGCCTGCTGGACAAGGGCATGGTCGGCGTTGAAAATATCAGCGCGGTCAATCGCGCAGCACTGAGCGGCATCGCGATCACCGGCGTGCTGCGCTACATCCTGTTCCTCGCCATTTTGGGCGTGGTCGCCAGCGGCGTGGTCATCGACCTTTCCGGCAAGGCGGCAAACCCCGCCGGCCAGGCTTTCCACGCCGCCGCCGGCGATATCGGCTTCCGCCTCTTCGGTGCGGTCTTCCTAGCCTCTGCCATGACCAGCATTATCGGCGCAGCCTATACGTCCGTGTCGTTCCTCACCGCGTTCAAGCCGGACATCACGGAACGGCAACGCAATTTCGCGACTGTCGGCTTCATCGCCATTTCGCTGATTGCCTATATCATCATCACCACACCGCCTGCGGCCATGCTCGTCTTCGTCGGCGGCCTTAACGGTCTCGTTCTGCCGATCGGTCTTTCGATCTTCATGTACGCCGCCTGGAAACGCGCCGACCTGATGCACGGCTATTATTACCCGCGCTGGCTGCTCGTGCTTGGCGTGCTGACCTGCATACTCACCTGGTATATGGCCTATAAGTCGGCGGGTGCGATCTTCGCCCTGCTCGGCTACTGACAATAAAGGGAGGCAAACATGGCCGCTATCGATCTCAACAGCGATCTTGGCGAAAGTTACGGCGCATGGCGCATGGGAGATGACGCAGCGATGCTCGCCGTCGTTTCCAGCGCCAACATCGCCTGCGGTTTTCACGCCGGCGACCCTGCCGGCATCTACCGCACCGTCAAGGCCGCTGCCGAAAAGGGCGTGGTCGTCGGCGCCCATGTCTCCTATCCGGACCGCGTCGGCTTTGGCCGCCGCGATCTGGACGCAACTTCGGAAGAGCTGATTGCCGATGTCATTTACCAGATCGGCGCGCTGAAAGGCGTTGCCGCCGCCGCCGGAACCACGGTGCGTTACGTCAAGCCGCATGGCGCGCTCTATAACCGCATCGCCAATGATGCGAAACAGGGACAGGCGGTCATCGACGGCATCAAGGCCATCGATCCCTCGCTGGTGCTGATGGGCCTTGCCAATGCGCCCATACTCGATCTTGCCCGGAAGTCTGGCCTTTCCGTCGTCGCCGAAGCCTTTGCGGATCGTGCCTACACACCCCAGGGCCAGCTCGTCTCCCGCCGGGAAGCCGGCGCCGTGCTGCATGATACGGCAGAAATTGCCGGCCGCATGGTGCAGCTTGCCCGCGAAGGCACGCTGGAGGCCATCGATGGCAGCATCATAAACATCGAAGCGCAATCCATCTGCGTGCATGGCGACAGCCCCGGCGCCGTCGCCATCGCCCAGGAAATCCGCCGCCGTTTCGAGGCGGAAGGCATCGCAATCCGATCCTTCGCATCCACTCTCTAAAGGGCGGCTATGACCATACCGACATCCTTTCTGAACCATACCGATGCGGAAGCGGCGCGACAGGCTCGCGCCGCCTATCGCGACGGTCTTGTCGCCCCCACGTCGGGCATCGCACCCGGCTTCACGCAGGCGAACATGATCGTGCTGCCGCGCGACTGGGCCTTCGATTTCCTGCTTTATGCGCAGCGTAATCCCAAACCCTGCCCTGTTCTTGACGTCTCCGATCCCGGCTCGCCCACCACGCTTCTGGCGCCCGGCGCCGATCTGCGGACAGACCTGCCGCTTTACCGCATCTGGCGCGACGGCAAGCTTGCCGAAGAAACGGCGGATGCCACCGCCGCCTGGTCGGAGCGTGACGATCTCGTCGCTTTCCTGATCGGCTGCAGCTTCACCTTCGAAACACCGATGGTGGAAGCGGGAATCGAGATCCGCCACATGACCGACAAGAGCAATGTGCCGATGTATCTCACCAACCGGCCCTGCCGCCCGGCCGGCCGGCTGAAGGGCAACATGGTCGTTTCCATGCGGCCGATCCCGGCTTCACGCGTGGCCGACGCGGCCACCATTTCCGGACGTTTTCCAGCCGTGCACGGCGCGCCCGTACATGTCGGCGCGCCGGAGGAGATCGGTATTTCCGATCTTGCCCGGCCTGATTTCGGCGATGCGGTGCGGATCGAGCCGGGCGAGGTTCCGGTATTCTGGGCCTGCGGCGTCACCCCGCAGGCCGCCGTGATGGCGTCCGGCGTGCCCTTCGCCATCACCCACGCCCCTGGCCACATGTTCATCACCGACATTCCCGATTCCGCCTATCACGCATGAGGATATGATGCGTTTTCTTCCCGTCAGCCTCACCACCATTCTTGTCGAACTGGCCGATCTCGATGAAACGCTAGCGCTTTTTGCTTCGCTTCAGAGTGATCCGGTCGAAGGCATTGAAGAGACCGTGCCGGCTGCCCGCACGCTTATGATCCGCTTTCGCCCCGAAAAGATCGACCCCGACGCGCTGGCCGCGCGGCTGGCAAGCCGTGATCTCTCGGCAAAAATCGCGCCGTCGGACAATGTCGTCGAAATCCCGGTCCATTATAACGGTGAAGACCTGGCCGACGTTGCCGAACTGACCGGCATGAGCGTCGAAGAGATCATCCGCCGCCATACCGAAAGCGAGTTCACCGTGGCGTTCTGCGGCTTCGCTCCCGGTTTCGGTTATCTGGTCGGCGGCGATCCGGCATTGCATGTGCCGCGCCGGCAAAGCCCGCGCACCCGCATTCCGGCCGGTTCCGTGGCACTCGCCGGCGCATTTAGCGGCGTCTATCCGCAAAACAGCCCCGGCGGCTGGCAGATCATCGGCACCACGCCGGTGAAGATGTGGGACATAGGCCGCGATCCGGGCGCGCTTTTCCAGCCGGGTTACCGGGTGCGTTTCTTCGACATGGACAAGGCCGGCGGAACGGCCGATATTTCCGTCCCGGCGCCGCCCAGCATCAAGAAAGAGCCTGCAAAAGACAGCCCGCATTTCGAGGTGCTCGCCGCACCCATGCCCGCCATCTTCCAGGATCTCGGCCGCTTCGGCCAGACAGGACAGGGCGTATCGGCCTCCGGCGCGCTGGATCGCGGCGCGTTCAATGCCGCAAACCGCATCGTCGGCAATCCCGTCAATACGCCATGCCTTGAGCTGACGCTCGGCGGCTTTTCCTTCAAAAGCACGAGCCGCACTGTGATCGGCGTCGCCGGTGCGCCCTGCCCCATCACGATCACCACCACGGATCGCAGCTTTGCGGCCAAGACCCATGGTCCAGTCTCCCTCGAGCCCGGCGATGTGGTCACTTTCGGCCAACCGCCGAAGGGCATGCGCTGTTATCTTGCCGTCCGCGGCGGGTTCGACGTCGAACCGGTGCTTGGCAGCTTTGCCACGGACACGCTGGCTGTCGTCGGTCCTGAACCCGTGGGTGCAGGTGCCGTCCTGCGGCTCAAGGGCGAAAAATCTGGCCTTTCCAGCGTGTCGACCGACGAGGTTCCAGCCTTCGAACCACCGGCAACCGGCGAGGTCGTGACGCTGGACGTCGTTCTTGGCCCCCGCACCGACTGGTTCACGCAAAAAGGTGTCGAGACCCTGACTGGCCAGCTCTGGCAGGTCACCCCGCAATCCAACCGCGTCGGCATCCGCCTTGCCGGCGACGTGCCGGTGGAACGCAAGGACAGCGCCGAGTTGCCGAGCGAGGGCACAGCGACGGGGGCGATCCAGATTCCCCATAGCGGCCAGCCGGTTCTCTTCCTTGCGGATCACCCGCTGACCGGCGGTTATCCCGTCATCGGCGCGGTGGCGGAGTATCAGCTCGATCTTGCCGGGCAGATCCCGGTCAATGCCAAAATCAGATTCCGCCCGATCGGCCCCTTCGCCGAAATCGCGGCCAAGAACATAAAATTCCAAGGAGAAAAGCGATGAAAAAAGTGCTGATTGCCAATCGCGGCGAGATCGCGGTGCGCATCATCCGCGCCTGTCGCGATTACGGTCTGCAATCGGTGGCCGTTTATGCCGATCCCGATCAGGATGCACTTTTCGTCCGCTTAGCGGATGAGGCTTACGGGCTTGAGGGCGTGCGCCCGGCCGAGACCTATCTCGATATCGCCAAGCTGATCGCGATTGCCAGACGCGCCGGCGCGGATGCCGTGCATCCGGGTTACGGATTTCTGTCCGAACGCGCCGAATTTGCGCAGGCCGTACTTGACGCCGGCCTCATCTGGATCGGCCCGGACCCGCAGGTCATCGAGGCGCTGGGCGACAAGGTCGAGGCGCGGCGCATCGCCACCGGTGTCGGCGCGCCGCTGGTTGCCGGCAGTGACGGCCCGGTCTCTTCCGCCGCCGAAGTCACCGCCTTTGCCGAACAGCACGGCCTGCCTGTCGCCATCAAGGCGGCGCATGGCGGTGGCGGACGCGGTCTGAAAGTCGCCTGGAAGATGGAAGAGATCGCCGACCTCTACGAATCTGCCGTGCGCGAGGCGACCGCCGCCTTCGGCCGCGGCGAGTGTTTCCTCGAACGTTTCCTAGACCGGCCACGCCATATCGAGGCGCAGGTTCTGGCCGACAAACATGGCAATGTGCTCGTCCTCGGCACCCGCGACTGCTCGCTGCAGCGCCGGAACCAGAAGCTGATCGAAGAGGCGCCCGCCCCGTTCCTGTCAAACGAACAGCGGCAGAAAATCCACGCGGCCGCCAAGGCGATCTGCGCCGCAGCCGGTTACTCCGGCGCCGGCACCGTGGAATTCCTGCTCGGCGTCGATGGCACGATTTCCTTCCTCGAGGTCAATACGCGCCTGCAGGTGGAACATCCCGTTACCGAGGAAACCACCGGCATTGATCTTGTCATCGAGCAGTTTCGTATTGCCGAAGGCCACAAGCTTCCTGTGCTTGAAACGCCGGAACCGCGTGGCCATTCAATGGAGTTCCGCATCAATGCCGAAGACCCCGGCCGCGGCTTTCTGCCGACACCCGGCTCGATCTCGGTTTTCGACGCACCCTCCGGCCCCGGCATTCGCATGGATAGCGGCGTCACCAGCGGCTCCAGCGTTCCGGGCGTGTTCGACTCGCTGATGGCGAAGCTCATCGTCACCGGTGCCGACCGCGATCAGGTCCTGCGCCGGGCGCGGCGAGCGCTGAAGGAATTTCGCATCGAAGGCATTGCCACCGTTCTGCCGTTCCACCGTGCCGCAATCGAGACGGACGACTTTATCGGCACCGATGGTTTCAAGGTTCACACCCGCTGGATCGAGACCGATTTCGCCACCATGCCGGATGCCATGGAACGCCCGGCACCGGCCGACGATCCGTCGATCACCCGCACCTATATCGAAATCGACGGCAAGCGTGTTCCGGTCGGTCTGCCCAGCATTCTGCTTTCCAGCCTCGGCAGCGTCAGCGGCGGCAATGCATCGGTTTCCGGCACTGCGGTCGAGAAAAAGGAAGGTGAAATCTCCGCCCCCGTTTCCGGTACTTTGCAGTCCTTCAAGGTGAAAGACGGCGACGCGGTTTCAGAAGGTGATCTTCTGGCGGTCATGGAAGCCATGAAGATGGAGACGCAAATTGTCGCCACCAGGGCCGGCAAGGTCCGTCTGATCGTCAAGGAAGGCGATTACCTGCAGGCGGGGACAGCCCTTCTCGATATAGTCGGCTAATATACGACCGGCGCGCCGACCTCACAATCGCAGATCTGGCAGCATCGGCGGCGGAACCCTTTCGCCGCCGGTCCGTTTATGGCGCGACCTGCTAACCATCGTGAGGGAAATATGGCCGGACGCACCTTGCTTCAGTTCTTCCATTGGTATTATCCGGACGGAGGGAAATTATGGAGCGAGGTGGCCGAAAAGGCCGAAAACCTTGCCAAAATGGGCATTACCGATGTCTGGTTGCCACCCGCCTACAAAGGTGCCGCAGGCGGTTATTCGGTCGGTTACGACACCTACGATCTCTTCGACCTCGGCGAATTCGACCAGAAGGGCACCGTCGCCACCAAATATGGCGATCGTGCGGCCCTCGAAAATGCCGGCCGGACGCTGAAGGACAACGGCATTCGTGTCATTCATGACGTCGTTCTCAACCACAAGATGGGTGCGGATGAAAAGGAAAAGGTGCGGGTCCGCCGCGTCAATCCCGAAGACCGTACCGAGATAGATGATGAGGATTTCCCGGCGACCGCCTATACGCGCTTCACCTTTCCCGGCCGCAACGGCAAACATTCGAAATTCATCTGGGACCTGAAGTGCTTCAGCGGTGTCGACCATATCGAGGAGCCGACCGAAGACGGTATTTTCCGCCTCGTCAACGAATATGGCGACGGGGAATGGAATGAGGAGGTCGATCAGGAAAACGGCAATTTCGACTATCTGATGGGCGCGGACGTGGAGTTCCGGAACCGGGCGGTCTATGAGGAACTCAAATATTGGGGCCGCTGGCTCTCCGAGCAGGTGCAGGTGGACGGCTTCCGCCTGGATGCCGCCAAACATATTCCGGCGTGGTTCTTCCGAGATTGGGTCGGCCACATGCGCGAAACGGTCGATCCCGATCTTTTCGTCGTGGCCGAATATTGGCACCCCGATCTCGAGGCGCTGAAAAGCTATCTCGATCTGGTCGACAAGCAGCTGATGCTGTTCGACGTCGCCCTTCACCACAGCTTTCACGATGCTTCGAAACAGGGCGGCGATTTCGACATGCGCGGCATCTTCGACGGCTCGCTGGTATCGGCCGTTCCCGATCATGCCGTCACGCTGGTCGACAATCACGATACCCAGCCGCTGCAATCTCTCGAAGCACCGGTGGAACCCTGGTTCAAACCGCTGGCCTATGCGATCATTCTATTGCGGCAAGAGGGGGTGCCCTGCGTCTTTTATCCCGATCTGTTCGGCACGAGCTACACCGACACCGGCAATGACGGCAACGAGTATAAAATCGATTTGCCGGCCATCGAATGCCTGCCGAAGCTCGTCGAAGCCCGCAGCCGTTTCGCCAACGGTCCGCAGACGGACATTCTCGATGATCCAAGCTGCATCGCCTTTATCCGCCACGGCACCGCCGATGAACCCGGCTGCGTTGTGGTGCTGTCGAATGGTGAACCGGCGGAAAAGCAGATTGATCTTGGTCCGGACCATGCCGGCACCGTCTGGCGTGACTTTCTCGGACACCGCGATGAACAGGTCATCCTCGACGCTGACGGCAAAGGCGCCTTCCACACCAATGGCGGCAGCGTCAGCGTCTGGGTTCCGGCGGATTCCGGCTGAGGACAATCGCCGGGAAAATTCCCCTAGTCACTGGATACGAGGCGGCGCGGACCCGCGCCGTCATCGGCCAGGACATCGTTCGGATTGCGCAACGGACAGTCATCCAGGGAGAGGCAGCCGCAACCGATGCAGCCTGTCAGCTGGTCTCGCAGCGTGACGAGACTGTTGATCCGAAGCTGAAGCATCTCGCGCCAGGACTGCGAGAAGCGACGCCAGTCCGCCGTCGTCGCCACCCTGTCCTGCGGCAGATCCGCCATTGCGTCCCGGATGATGCTGAGCTGGATGCCGGCGCGCTGCGCGATGCGGATAATGGCGATGCGCCGTAGGACAGCACGATGATAACGGCGCTGATTGCCGGAAGTGCGCCAGCCTTCGATCAGCCCTTTCGCCTCATAAAAATGAATGGTGGAAACGGCGATGCCGCTGCGACGCGCCACTTCTCCCACCGTCAGGCTGTGTTTAAAGACGGTATTTTCCATTCCGGCTCCTGTCTGCGGGACGATTTCCGCCTGGAAAACGCGGAAACATATTCAAAGAGCAGCCGGTATAATTCCTCAACCATAGTTGAGGTCAATAGGGAGGCCGGGCAAAAAAAGAGGCGCCAGCGGCGCCCCTTGAATCTTGTCACCGGGTCGGATCAGAACTTCGCCGTCATGCTGATCCAGAAACGGCGGCCTTCCATCACCGTGTTGAAATCATCG
This sequence comes from Agrobacterium sp. NPDC089420, assembly GCF_044900305.1. NCBI lineage: Bacteria > Pseudomonadati > Pseudomonadota > Alphaproteobacteria > Hyphomicrobiales > Rhizobiaceae > Agrobacterium > Agrobacterium sp. NPDC089420. The sequence goes on from NZ_JBJDMY010000020.1 coordinate 62,136, forward strand.
GTGCCGACATCCTTGTCGAAGACATTGTAGACAGCGGCATTGAAGTCGAGATTTTCGGCAACCGCGTATTTCGCACCGATATCGAGGGTGGTGTAGGCCTCATATTTGCGTCCGGCCATGCCATTGATCGTTACCGGCGTGCCGTTGGTGCCGATGCGTGGGCCGGCATTGATTTCCGATCCGTGATAATTCAGCGAGGCCCAGGCTTCCAGACCATCTATCGGTGTCACCCAGTCGCCGCGCAGATTGGCCATATGTTCCGGTGTCCGCGCCAGCGGGAAACCCTCATAATCGCCAGTCTTCTGTTCGGAATGCGTGTAGGTATAGTTGCCGCGCAGCGTCAGTTCCGGCGTCGCATACCAGGTCGCCGTCAGCTCCACGCCCTGAATGACCGCATCGTCGATATTGTAATTGTACCAGAGGCGATAATTGCGGTCCTCGCTCCAACGGGCCGGCGTCCCATCCGGATTGAGGACCAGCGCGTTGGAAATCTTGTCCTTGAAATCGGTGTAGAAATAGGTGGCGCCAAGTGCGACGTCACCATTGTCCCAGAGAGCTGCCACTTCGTAGCTCGTGCTCTTTTCCGCTTCTAGGCCCGGATCGCCGATGATCACGCCGCAGGTGCCGCTCGGACCATAGGTGCAGCCGCCGCCGCCCGTCGTATAGGCATAACCCGGTGCGATCTGGCGGATTTCCGGCGCACGGAACCCGGTGGAAACGCCGCCCTTGATGGTCAGTTCCTCCGTCGCACTCCAGACGCCATAAAGGCGCGGGCTGAAATGATTGCCGTATTTTTCATGATTATCGAGACGAAGTCCGCCGGTCAGCGCGAAATTATCGACGATGCGCCACTCATCCTCGACAAAAAGCGCCCATTGCGTCGCCGAAAAGGTTTCATCGAGACCGGTGCGGCGTCCCGGATTCTGGTCCGTCAGCCGCGCTTCGAAATATTGGCCGCCGGTGACCAGCGTATGATTGCCGAACAATTCAAACGGCGTGGTGAACTTGCCGTCGAGAACGGAATTGCGCACCTCGGGCGAGCGCGGATTTTCGGTCACCCGTCCCGTGCGGATATTTCTGGTGAAATTGGTCCGCTCCGCCCATTCCTGCTGGAACGAGAATTCGGACGTGATCGGCCCCCAGCGGCCGGTATGCGACAGCGACCAGTGATCACGCGTATTGGTGTTGTAGGTGCCGTTGGCATCCGTCGCGGCCAGCGTCTCGCCGGGTTCGGCGTCGCGACGCAGCCGGGTCTTGCCACCCTCCAGATAGATGTCGTGGTCCTCATTGGGCGTGAAGGTCAGGCGGCCGTTGAAATCATATTCCTTGGCGCCGGTGGTGCCGCTCAGGACACGGTCCTCACCGCGCGTGAAGCCCCTGCCCCAGACCTGCAGGCCGAGCCGGTCCTTGAGGATCGGTCCGTTGGCATACCAGGAAACCTGACCGCTATTGCCGAATTTGGAATGCTGCTGGGCCGTACCCTCGGTGGTGACGGAACCCGACCAGACATCGCCGACCTTGCGGGTGATGATATTGATGACGCCGCCCATGGCATCCGAACCATAAAGCGAGGACATCGGCCCGCGCACCACCTCGATACGTTCGATCGCCGAAACCGGCGGCACGAAGCTCTGTTCAAAACCGGAATTGCCGTTGGTGCGGGCATCGCGCGTACTCTGCCGCTTGCCGTCAACGAGGATCAGCGTGTAAGCGCCGGGCAGACCGCGAATGAAAACATCCTTTTCATTGGCAATGCCGGTCACGGAAACACCCTGCACTTCCCGCAGCGCATCGGTCAGATCGCGATAGGAGCCCTTTTCCAGATCTTCGCGCGTCACCACCGTGATGCTGGCCGGCGCATCCTTCACATTCTGCTCGAAGCCGGATGCGGTAACGACGATCTGCTGAAGAACGGTGCTTTCACCGGAAGCCTGCTGCGCGAAAGCCGGAAAAGCAAGGCTCAAAGCCGTTCCCGCCATTGCTGCCGAAAGACCGGCCTTTATTGTTGTCGTCGCCATTTCACGGCCGCGGTACTTCAATTCCATGTTATGCCCCCGCATTTAACTTGAGAATTTAACCCCACTTATTTAGGAGGGGGTGCGGGCGCAACGCGTTTGTTTTCGAACAGTTCTAAATTCCAGAAATTGCAAAAAGGGTTCTCCGCAGCAGCGGCGGAATAAAAAAACGCAAGATGACAACCGGCAAGAGAAAAGCAGAGCCCGCTTCCCCAACAAAACCCGACAGGCTTGGACAGCTGAAATTACTTGTCGCTTTCGATGCGTTGTTGCGGGAGGGCAGTGTCAGCCGGGCTGCTGCGGGCATGGGACTGCCGACATCTTCAATGAGCCGGATATTGCAGCAGCTCCGGGAAAAATATGGCGACCAGCTTTTTTTGCGCACCGGCCAGGGCCTGCGCCCGACCCCCTTTGCCGAAACCATGCGGCTGCGCATCCGCTCGCTGGCGGCGGAAGCGGAAAATCTGATCGATTATTCGCAGGAGAAACCGGAGGGAGCGGCCATCCCGAGAAAAAGCGGCTGGGAGCAGCCGGTGCTGATGAAAGCGCCGCCGCTTTCGCTTCGTCCCAGCGTTCTTCTAGAGGGACAGCCCACACCGGAGCATATCGCCGACCGTCTCGCGCGCATCGGTCACAATGCCGATCCGCGGCACCGGCTTGCCAAATATATCGCGACGTCTGCGATGGGCATTGGCAATAGCCGCCCGCTCGCCCAGGAGGAGGCCCTGGACGCGCTGTCGATCATTCTCGAGGGCGAAGCTGACCCAATCCAGATCGGCGCGCTGCTCGCCACCATGCATTATCGCGGCGTGACCGCGGCGGAGCTTGCCGGGTTCATCGAGGCCATGTGGCAGCATATCGAAAGAGACCGGCAACGGCCCGCCGCCGTCGATCTCGACTGGCCGGCCTATATGTCGCCGAAACATCGCGATGCACCCTGGTTTCTGCATTCCGCCCGCCTGGTTGCCATGGCGGGATATTCCGTCCTCTTGCATGGTCACGTGGGACAGGGAGACAATGGCGGCAAGCTTGAACTTGCCGCACAGGCCTGCGGCATTCCGCTTTGCCAATCGCTTGCGCAGGCGGCGGAGGCCACGGCATCGGAACGGATCGCGTACCTGCCGATCGGCGGACTGTCGCCGCAGTTCCAGAGCCTGCTCGGCTTGCACGCCATTCTGGAAATGCGCCTGCCGCTCAACACCGTCGTGCATCTTCTCAATCCGCTCCGTGCCAAAAGCGCCATGATTGGCGTCGCGCGCCCCTCCTATCAGGAACTTCACCGCGATACCGCGCGGCTGCTTTCGGTGGAGAACCTCGCCATTCTCGGCAATACGCGGGATTTTGCGCAATTCACGCCGTTTCGCAGCACCCGGATTTTTGGCCTTGCAAAGGGCAAGGACGTCGAGTTCATCATTCCCGCCCGCGAAGCGCCGCCGGCCGAAATGCCGACCATGTTCACTACCTTCGAATATTGGCGCGCGGTCTGGACGGGGGCTGCGAGGGACGAAAGGGCCGAAACCATCATTATTTCCACGGCCGCCATCGCGCTGATGCTGGTCAACGACATGGCGCTACCCTTCGAGGCCGCCTATGCCCGCAGCCTTCAGCTCTGGAACGACAGGACACGCAGCCTGTGCGGTGCCTGACGGCGGCAGGTCGGATATTGACGAGCGTTTTTTAGCGCCGGCCGCTCTTATAGCATACAGCAAAAACAATGCCGGTAGTTGCCTGTTGCAACTCTATCCGGTCCGCGCTTTCCTGGGCACTCTATTGTCACCTGCCCGCCGTGCTCCACCGGATACTCAGACAGTGTCCTCTATGGAGGAACTATATTGCACATAGTTCGGACTTGGTTTGCCTTCGACGATTTCGGGTGGTCGCCCCGACCCACCGGTCAGGTGGCCGCTATTTTCAAGCCCCACCTTCACCAGGCTTGCAATGGCCCCGTGCCGGGGCAATGCGTTGTCCGCCATATAAAGAGCGATGGCCAGCTCCATCTCATCCGGAAAAATCATCAGCTCAGCGATCCATTAAAACGATGAGAGGGAAACGCTGAACGTTGGTGAAGGTTCAATCCATCGTCCCCGGGTCCAATGCTGACGCAGCGATATTTTCCGCCCTGTCAGCCAACGTTTCCGGGTGTGGATAACCGGTGCAATGACGCTTTAACCTTCCAGACCTCAGTACCTGGAGCAGATCCGGTGGCAGGAGGGATTCCTGTTTTCTGCAAATCATGATTCACTCCATTTATGACGAAGCGCCGCCTGCCCATGTC
>NZ_JBJDMY010000021.1:0-50646 GCF_044900305.1 Agrobacterium sp. NPDC089420
GTCGCCGAGGATGCGCACGCCATCCTCATCATGGATCAGGCAGGCTGGCACATGTCCAACACTCTCGTCGTGCCGGAAAACATCACCATCCTGCCCACTCCCGCCGAAATCGCCGGAGCTGAACCCGGTCGAAAACCTCTGGCTCTTCATGCGCGAAAACTGGCTCTCAAACCGTATCTTCAAATCTTACGACGACATCGTTGATCATTGCTGCGATGCATGGCGAAAGCTCGAAAGCCAGCCTTGGCGCATCATGTCCATCGGACGAAGAGAATGGGCGAATGAGTTTTGATCAGCGAGGCGGCGTATAAGAGCCTGGGCGACCATCAGCATGTCTTCTTCCCACTTGGTATAGAAACCGCGTCGCTGTTCCCGCCACTGCAGATACCAGTCCCAAACACCGGGGAATACGAGAAGCCCAAAGCTCAACTGGCTAAGCGGTACGCCGAAACCTCTTACTGCGCCATTCGGTGAGGAAGCTAGTGCGCCGAACATCAAGCCGAGATGTTCTATCTTCTGAGAGGCCGTTTCCTCCCCCCAGACGCCATTCCGTTGAAAGCCAATGGCAGTCAGGGTCGAGGTTTTGAAACGGATGAGGTCTGCCATTTCCATTGCAAGCCTTGGCGGCGCATCGATAACCCCGGACAGCAGATCCGGATCATCGTTTTCTGCTGCTGCATTTTGATAGGTGCTGGCTACGGGTGCCAAGGACCGGGGTGATATGGAACTGCCGCCATAAGTGACACCGGGAAAGCGAATGGCATAACGTTGCTTGCTGGCCGCTGCCTGATATCGGCGATACTCTGTCGATCCGGAAATGATCACTCGGCGCACCCAATCGAGAATCTCCTCCCGCTTGGTAAAGGGCAGGCTGCTGAAGTCATCTGGCAGATGCACTGAAATCCTGCGCCGCTCAGCCGGGCTGATATCGCCGAGATCATGACCATAAAGCGAGCGCGCCTGGTGCGGTAGCTTGTCCTTGAAATATCCTTCCTGCAACCGATAGCGCCGCTCAATGCGGCGCAGGATATTAAAGCTGGCAACGGAGCGGGGCACGCGCTCCCCCTGCATCCAGGATAGCAGCGTCTTGTTATCGAATGTCTCATCCAGATGAACAACGGCGCGGTACAGCTGCCAATATGTGTCGCCGAACCGACGCATATGGTAGACCAATGCGTCCTGAAAGCTCGCCGGATCTTCTGTCGCTTCAAAGAGTGCTTCTGGGAAAGGGCTTATCGGTTTTAGTGCAGGCCCGCGCTGTGACGACGCAGACCGGGTAAAGGCACCGTCGATCGCCGCGGATTGCGGCTTTCTGGTCAAGGATGCGGAAGCTGCCTTCCTGGCGGGGGCCATTTTGCCCGAGCTAACTGTCGGCTTTGGCGGTCGTCGTTCTTCGGCCGCTGGTGGTGCACCCAGCCAGCGGATGATTGCATCCAAGCCCGGCCGGAGCTGCTTTTTCACTTCTGCCGTCAGCTCGGCTTCGATCCCACAGGCCTGACTGATCATCGTCCAGTCGATATGGCCATTCAGAAGCGGGGGCGATTTCCGGTAGATGATCAAACTGGCCAGATAAGGCCGTATGTTCTCCAACACCCGCCTGGATGCGATTGGAGCGATGCGAAGCTCGCAGAATTCCGAAATTTTTCGCTGAAAATGACGTGATGAAATGTCGTGTTTGGTCATGCTCATTCCGTTTCTCTCGGCATCAGTACCAAGGGCGAGCGGGAATATGAGGCGAGCTTTAACAAAGGATGTATCGGGCTGTCACTTTAATGGCGCCAAATCATCGTATTAGGCGCCTGTGCCGCCTGGACCAAGGCTCAGGAGTTCAATGTCGGTGCGTTAATTAAGCGCACTTATCTACGTCTGCTGCTTAATTAAATGAAATGCGCCTTGCTTAAATAATGGGCGCGGTTGATATTGGGTTATGTCTGATTCCGAATCCAAAAACCGCCTGGGTCGTTTCGTCGAGACGGTCGCTGCCAGTGAAACAGTGCGGGCGTTCGTCCCCCCACCATTGCCGCCCGAGCCGGCGATTGATGTGCTTTCATTGCTAGAGAGCCTCAGCTTGGCTGAGCGAGCGCTAGGACGCTTGGATGGTATCACAATGCTGCTGCCGAGACAGGAGCTTTTTCTTTATATGTATGTAAGGAAGGAAGCCGTTCTTTCCTCGCAGATTGAAGGCACGCAGTCGACGCTTTCTGATCTCTTGCGGTTTGAGACCGAAGCTCAAGCCGGGCAGCCGGTTGATGATATCCGTGAAGTCTCCAACTATGTTGACGCCATGATGTATGGTCTACAGCGGCTGGAAACGTTGCCCATGTCGTTGCGTCTGATCCGTGAGATGCACGCCAGGCTCCTGCACAGTGGGCGGGGAGGCACCAAGGATCCAGGAGAGTTCCGTCGCTCGCAAAATTGGATTGGTGGCACGCGCCCCGGTAACGCCCTCTTTGTACCGCCACCCGTTACTGAAATGGCCGGTTGCCTGGATGCGTTCGAGCGCTTCATGCATGACGACCAATCGCGGTTACCGGCGCTAATCAAAGCTGGCCTGCTGCACGTGCAGTTTGAAACGATCCATCCGTTTCTCGATGGTAATGGTCGTATCGGCCGGCTGCTTGTAACCCTATATCTTTGCATGAACGGCGTTTTGCGAAAGCCGTTGCTCTACCTCAGCCTCTATCTGAAGTCCCATCGGAGAGAATACTATCGGCTACTGCAAGAGGTTCGCGAACATGGTAATTGGGAAGCCTGGTTAGAGTTCTTCCTGACGGGTGTCGCCGACACTGCCAATCAAGCGTTTGAGGCTGCCACTCAGATCGTCGATCTTTTCAAGGAAGATCGGGAGCGGATAACGATGGAGAGTGATAGAGCAGGGTCGGCCCTTCGCATTCACGAGCTTTTCCAGCAGAATCCTTTTCACACAGCGAACCAGATTGTTCAGGTGACGGGTTTGTCCGCACCAACGGTCAACGCCGCACTCGCCGATCTGGAGCGATTAGGCATCGTTGAGGAGGTTACCGGCCGCAAGCGCGGCCGCGTGTTCAGCTATCGAAGATATCTTGCAATCCTGAGCGAAGGCACCGATCCCTTGCCTCTTAATTCATGACAAATAGATGAGCTGAAGGTTCGATTTTCATCAAGGCGATAAAATCGCGTTCCGTATTGCGACCTTTCCCCTCGATCGTTATACTGTTTTTGAAAAACAGTATAACCTCGGAATCGAGCTTATGAAATCCGTCGATCTCATGTACCAAACTATGCTCGCCGAGCTAGGTCAGCGCTCGCTCGACGCCGCCTGGACGGCTGATTTCCCTCCGGAGGGTCGATTCACCCCGGCAAACATCAAGGGAAGGAAGTATTGGTATTTCGACATCCCGGACGGACACGGTGGTACGAAACGTCGTTATGTTGGTCCTGCCGACGATCCGGATATAGCGCAGCGCGTATCTGATCATAAGCGGGACAAGGACGATCTACGCGCTCGCAGGCGGTTGGTAAATACCCTTACCCGCGAAGGCGGCATGATTTCCCCCGACGCAATGTCGGGCGACATCGTCGAAGCTCTAGCCAAAGGGGGTCTCTTTCGACTCCGTGGCGTTCTCATCGGCACGGTGGCCTTTCAATGCTATTCAGGGCTGCTGGGCGTGCGCCTTCCCATGGCTGCCATACTGACCGGCGATGCGGACATCGCTCAGGATTATGCCATCAGTCGAGAGGTTGAAGATAGTCTGCCTCCGATCGTGGAGTTGCTGCAGGACGTCGACGCCAGTTTCCGGCCCGTTCCACATAGATCGGGATCAGCGGCTTCGTCGGCATTTCAGAATGCCGACGGCTACAGGGTGGAATTCTTGACATCGAACCGCGGCTCGGACGATTACATCGATCAGCCAGCGAAGATGCCCGCCCTTGGTGGTGCCAGCGCGGATCCACTACGCTTTCTCGACTTTCTCATCAGGGAACCCGTAAGGACAATACTGCTCCACCGAAGTGGCATCCCAGTCGTGGTCCCCGATCCAACTCGGTACGCGGTCCATAAGCTCATAGTCGCCAGCCGCCGCCACACTGACGGGCAGGGGCCAGCGAAGCGCGAGAAGGACATTCGCCAAGCCGCGCTGCTTTTTGAGGCATTGCAGCAGACAAGGCGATCCGCCGACTTGGCCCTCGTCTACAACGAAGCATGGGAGCGAGGGCTGGCGTGGCAAGAAGCTATCCGAGTCGGGGCGGGGATGCTGCCGGCACCAGATGCAGACCGGTTCAAAACGGTCCTAATCGACGGCGCAAAGAAAAACCGCGAAGATATTGAGCTTCCATTTGGCGAATAGACCGCCCTCGCATTGAACGCCAGGCTGCTGATTTCGTTTGAAGTGGCGCAGACAAATAGGGTGTCGAGGGTCCAATTCTGCTCAAGAGCAAACCCAGTCAGATTTGCCTGACATCTGATTGATCAGGAAAGGCCGTACCAGGCACCGCGGCCCGCACCGTGCAGGACGAGGTGCCGTTGATCGACGAGGGCCTTAAGGTGATCTTTAATGGTGTGACGGCTCGCATCGGTGATCCTAGCAGCCTCCGCAACCGTGATCCGCCCATGCTCGCGCGCTAACTCGAGCAATGTGAGGGATAGTTCCGGCATGTCGGCGAGGATGATGCGCTCGCGCTCCATTTTCTTCTCAAGTCGGGTCTTCTGCTGATGCAGGGCTCTTAAAAAGAACTCGATCCAGGGGTTCCAGTCCGGCTCTGTGCTTCGGATCGTTCCCTGCGTACGCCGAAGAGAGATGTAATAGCTCTCCTTGCTCTGTTCGATGATGCTTTCGAGCGAGCTGTACGGGACGTAAGCGTAGCCGGCCCGCAGTAGCAGCAAGGTGGTCAGAATACGCGAAAGGCGGCCATTGCCATCTTGGAATGGATGGATTTCGAGGAATACGACAACGAAGATCGCGACGACCAAAAGTGGATGGAGGCGCTTTTCTCGTCCTTGCTCGTCCAACCATGCGAGAAGTTCTTCCATTCGACGCGGCGTATCGAACGGCGATGCCGTTTCGAAAACGATGCCGAGGCTCTCGCCCTGTTCGCTAAACGCTTCCACGTTGTTGGAGAGGGTTTTGTAGGCGCCGCGATGCCGCTCATCCTTGGTCGAATGCGCAAGAAGGTCGCGGTGGAGCTGACGGATATGATTCTCGGTGAACGAGATAGCTTCATAACCACTGAAGATGGTCTCCATCACCTCCGCATAGCCGGCAACCTCTTGCTCGTCGCGCGTCGTAAACGACCCTAGGCGAATGTTTGCCAGCAACTTTTCGACCTCTCGGTCGGTGAGGCGCGCTCCTTCGATACGTGTGGAGGAACCGACACTTTCGATCGTCGCCACGCGCCGGAGGCTCGACAGTCGCTCCGGCGCGATCCGGCCGATCGCGCGCCAAGCACCTTTGAATTCGTCAATTTCCGCGATAAGCAAAAGGATTTCGGGCGTGATCCGGACGGTCACCGTATTTAGACTCTCCATTATTCCATCCATTTCCATCCATTTCCCTGCATCCTGTCATGCACTATTTTCTCATCCAATTCCATCCAATTTCGAAGAGGTGGTCTTTCATTGTGTCTGCTGATCGCGAGTCAGACGATTTGCCACTCTTCGCTAGAGCGGATCCAGACTTCTGCAGCGAGATAAAAAAGGGGTTCGAGAGTGGCTGCTGGGCGAAGTTGAGACGGTCTTCGGATCTCATCGGCAAGGCGATAGCGACCAAGAACGAGGACCTGGCTTTCTAGGTCTCTAACATCTTTACGAAATCGGGTGACGTGGAAGCGAAACAACAGCGGGTCACAGGTTCGCATCCCTTCAAGACCTTTCGGGAGCGCTGGGCATCGATTAAAGGAGGGATACCGGCTTCATGCGCGCGATGCGATCTGCCCAAAAACCCGCGCGAAAACCGTGATGGAATGGTCCTCCCGGCCCGACTGATGTAGCTGGTCGGTCGACATCCCTAGGTTCGCGAAGAGGACGATTCCAACAGACTGGAGCGCACCGTCACGACGTTCGAGCTGCGGCATGACGTCGCGGCCATTCTGGTCGAAAAGGCGAGTACCGTCCAGCATGAGCCATCGAGATCGTAATAGCATTCGATCTCGCAGACCCTTCCTTCCTCATAGTTGACGATCGGGGTGCGGTCGCCACGATATTCCGTCTCGTCACTTTTACGACGGCTGTCGGGTGGTCCGAGGACGGCCTCAACTTCTGACGGCGTCATGCCGAAACGGATAGGGCCAACGCTTTCGAACGGTTTGATTTCCTAGGTCATCGAAGTCCCTTGTGTAATTTCCAAATGCAGCACTGAGCACCTGACTTAATCTGCAATATGGAGAAGACGCCTGACATCGTGTATGTGTTGCAAATCATCGCATATCGAAGGTCGTTCGTGTTGCGTTCCGCAAGGTTTTTGAACTGATCTATGAAACAGCCAAAGCGCAATTTTGTCATCGAGTACAAGTCCGGTCGTCGCCGGTCATCGACTGTCCAATCCAATTCCATCTGGGGTGATCTTGATCTCAAGTCCGTGGCTCGAGCGGTTGAGACGGATCTGCCAAAACAAGCCGTAGGAATCGACGGTCCTGCGGAACATGCACCTTCAAAACGCCTGGCACAGGATATCGTCTCTGAGGCCGATACACCGACGAATATTGTCTCGCCACCAGATGGTCAAAATGTCGCTGGGGATGTAAATCAGGGCGCGTTCGTCGACTACGATGCATTGATCGATGACGAAGAAGCAGTAGACGGAAACTACTCGAGAGGTTTCGCCGAGATTGCTTCAACGCGGGAACCTGCCAGATCAGAGCCAATTGGTGTCAAGCATGAGGTCCGCCGCGTGCGGCAAGTCGGCGCTAGCACAGGCCGTAAACCGGCCAGAACGGTGCGGACGCAGCCGACATTGTCGGACGCTGATAAGGAGCTGGCAGATCTCTTTCAGCTTGAAGAAGAGAACCGCCAGTTGAGACGCTTATTGGTTACGAAATTACGCGGAGAGAATGGCTGGTTACGCGAACGGCTTCGAGACGGTTAATCCGTAGCCGTACCGCGGTCCGGTTATTTCGCATCGAACCGGGCGAGCATTTTGCGCAGTTGCGCATTCTGCTCGGAAAGCTTTTCAGCAAGCTGGCGCCGCAAGGCATCAACCTCTGCATCGAGATCGGCCATCTCACTGATAAACGATTTCGGGATGGCAGAAGTGTTTTCCTCGACCTGGCTCAGAGGTGCCGGTCGCTTCACAACCGGTCGGGTCGTTTTCTGGCGCTTGAGTTCTGGCGTTTCCACTGGCTCGGCCAAAGCATCTGCGGTCGGCCTTTCTTCTTTTGCAGCGACGTTTTCATTGATCTCAGTCGGTGCATCTATGACTGCCGTATCTTTGGCATCTGCGGACGTAACAGAACTTTCCGCCGCTGCAGATGCGTCGTCGGAAATCTGAGCGGGCTCAAGGCTGATATCCGAGTTGGAGCGAGCCGCAGCACCCTCAACAGGTTGCTCCGCAGGCTTCACATCGATCTCTGCAGGTGCTTCAGTGGTCGTCGGTTGATGTTCGAGAGCAATGAGTTCGCGGGCAGCTGCTGGATGCTCCTGCCGAGCATCCACCTTCGGGGTACGCGACACTAGGTCAGCAACAAATCTCCACGGTGTTCTCATCGAATTCGCACTCTGCATGGCGACAGAATACTGTCGCAGTCATTTAGATAGGACAGGCCCACCGGGCCTGCCAATTTCGCGGATGGGTTGACGGCGTTGAGCGTCAAGCTTTACCGAGACGCTTGCGCAGATCAGCATTCTCAGAACGCAGCTTGTCGGACAGCTCCTTACGCAGCTGCTTGTTCTCTTCCTCAAGCTTGATGAGGTCGGCGATGTCGTCGATGAGAGCGACAGGAGCCGGGGCAGCGGCCTTCGCACGTGGCGTTTGTGTGGCGACTTTCTTCGGCTCGGCGGCAGCCTTCTCGGCCTTGACTGGAGCAGTCTTTGAACCGCGTTTTGCACGCGTCTTCTTGACGGGTTGTTCGGCAGCTGACGCATCTACCTCCGAGGTGGCGATTTTGGCGACAGCCTTTGGAGCACGAGGTTTGCGTGTCTTCTTTTCAGCAGGTGCGACGGCCGGTGCTTCGGTCGTGTCATTTGTCTCAGTCACTCTCTCGTCGGCCATCCGGGTTCTCCTCTGTCAGGCGCAAAAGTATGTGTTAGAGCATTACGTTAAGTCAATCCGCAGGTATACCCATCGGCCAGAATTAAGCCCACAAATTCCATGAGGTGCGGAATTGAACTCATTCGATGGCGAGCAGTGGAACCTTGCAGGGAACGGCCAGTGCGCGATTATCGATCAGGTCCACACGCGATGCCGCGTAATCGTAGGCCCAGGAGCTGATGTCCTTGTTGATGTTTGGAGCCACCGTGTCGAAGCCGGCTTCGAGCAACACGCCGTCCTTGAGACCCGATTTCGTACCGGTCGTCTCGGGGTAGTAGAGGCGGATGCCGCCGCTGCGATACGTCTCGTTATCGAATTCGGTATCGCGCTCGATCTTCTGGATACCGTCGATCGTGATCGTCTCGGCCAGCCAGTCATAGAAGCCCTTCCGGCTTTCACGATGCGCTGCCTTGTTGTGATGGGGGCCGGCTTTTACCTCCATCGCCTTCGGTGGTTCGATACGGATATCGATATCCTCCGAGAAGCGGTTGATGATGCGGTATCCTTTCGAGAGCGAGGTACCGCCCTTCAGCTCGAACGTCATCTCCTACTGCTGCAGGCCGTACAGGCAATGCATGATCCAATAGTCTTTTTCGACCAGCACCGGCTGCACCTTCATCTGGTCAGCGACGATGCGCAGCAGGGAAGCAAAATCCTTGTGCCTATGGAGGAAACCAGCTGGCATGTGGATCTGCGGCGAGGGTGTTGAAGAATTTCCGCGTGCGCACCATGCCGTACTCCTTGGCAGCACGTGTGAGGGCGGTGCGATTGCCTTGTAGGGCACGTTCCTTTACTCGGGCCAGCACCTGATCGCGGTCCTCGGCCAGCTGGTCGAGATTGTTGACCAGGTCGACCAGTAGGAATTCTTTAGTCAGGGTTTTGGGGAAGGCTGGCTTTCTGCGGAACTCGAACTCTCGGCCGCCCAGCATGAAGTTGCCGTGGCGCTTATGGTTATAGACGACGGTCTTGTTATAGAGCTGCGTCGCGCCGACACCCAGACTGTTATAGGCATTGGGCGAGGTGACGAGGTAACGGTCATCCTTTAGGAAAGCCTCAACGAGCGCATCATCCTCGGCGGGGGCTTTGCCGAACGCGGTCTGCTTCGGCCGGTGATAGACGCCGGTCGATAGCTTGGTCAGGTATCCCTCTGCCAGCAGCTGCTGAAGATGCCGATCGACAGACGACGACCATTGGGCGAGATCCTCCCGACGGTAGACCTTGCCTGGCCGCAGATGCTTTTTCAGTTCCTGTAACTTCGTCATGGGTTAGCTCCTGCACTCACCATAGCGACATATGGTAGTGAATGCATTTTTTTCAAATTTAATGCAAAGTTCGGCGGGCGAAATAGCATCTATCTTACTGAAGTAATTGAATTATATATGGTTTTTTAGAGGCCGACACTACTCGAATATCGAAAATCCCGGAACTGACTTTCCCTCCGAAAGGTCATGGTGTTGATTATGGAATGACGCTGGCAGTCGTCAGGCGTATTTCAGTTCCGGACCGGCGAGATGATAAGGCTCAACAAGGCAATCGGCAGGAATTCCCCATTCCTTGTGCAGCCGGTGAATCATTTGGACAGTCAGGGCGCGTTTTTTGTTCAGCACTTCGGATGCACGGGAGCGAGAACCTAACAGCGTCGCGAGGTCATTTTGGCTGCGTCCCGTCAGCTCCATGTGGGCCTTGATAAGTTCAATCGGCTCGGGCGCATCGATGGGGTAGTGCTTATCTTCGTATGCTTCGATGAGATCGGAAAGGACATCGAAGCGCATACCATCGGTGCTGAAAGGATCAGGCGGGTTATCGAAATACTGACTGACCTCTGCAATGGCCCATGCGAGGTCATCATCGTTTCTGATGGCGCGAATGTTATCCATTACACTGTCTCCGGGTTAATCTGGTCGTATTCCTTGTGAGTGCCAATGAACTTGATCAGCACTCGTTTGTAGGGGTAGGCGACGTGGACGATAAGCCGGTATTTGTTGCCCGATATGTCGAAAATGATGCGATTGTCGGAAACAAAATCTACCGCCGCGCCAAATGTTGCCTTCACATCGGCCGGCGTCGCCCATTCAGCCTTGCTGACGATCGCGTGCCACGTTTTTAGGGGCGTCTCGGCTTGAGCGTGAAGCTCCCAGAATTGTCTCAGTGTGGACTTGGCGATGATCTGCATAGTTTTTGCTATCATATTCCCAAATTGGGAACAAGAGAAATGTTTCCCGTAACGGGAACAATCGGGCATTAACTGGAATTTGGTGGAGGGAATATTGCAATCCGCCGTTAAATTGGCGCGGGGAAATGGGCTTTGCGTACAAAGCGAAAGGCCCGAACGCAGAAGATGTCGCGTCGGTGTCTCGAGCGAGTTGTCGAGGCGCAGATGATGCTGATAGGGCAGCCAAGTCTCATTTCACTCGCCTTCACAATCGAGAAGAACTGGGGGCCTACTATTCCGAGCTTGAGCGGCACCAGCGCACGCTTGATATCACCGACTGGATCATTTTCTTTTCAGAAACTATCCTGGATGCTCAACGGGCGACGCTTGAGCGCATCGACTTCTTCATTCAGAAAGTAAAGTTCTATGATCGTTTTCGAGGCCGGTTGGACGAGCGGCAGGCTTCAAAAGGGGGGCTAAGCGCCGAAAACTACATCTCGATCACAGATACGTCCCGGGCTACAGCAACACGCGACCTTCAGCAGCTTGGGGAGATCGGTGCACTTACGCGTCCGGGTGAACGTCGGCACACCCGGCACTCGCTTTCGTTGCAGAAATGAATTGCTGCCAGTCCAATGAACTCCACCAAAATCATCATCTAGGTGAACGGCTGTTCGATTCTGTTCGGCTGCAAAATATGGACCTCAAGTGGGCAATCCGATAGCCTTGGTTCATGACCAGTCCTACAAGCGCCATCCCATCGACCGGTAAAACGGTATCTGACGCTAGCCCCGGTATGCTCGGGGCATACTTTAACTTGTCTTAGGCCGTATCGCCGCCCTTGATGCCTGTGTGAGTAGGCCTGTATCGCTTGCAGTTGTCACGAGGCTGTAGCCTCTATCAAACATGTTACCGAGATCAGAAGGGTCGATCGCAGCGCCGCCGAGCAACCGGCCGGATGCGAGAACGCGCTCCTCGATATGGGCGATCGCTTTTTTAAGTTCGCTCGAACCGAGATCGCCGTAAGGCCCGAAGCCGGAGGTGAGATCGAGCGGGCCGATGAACAGCATATCGATGCCTTCGACCGCCGTAATGGCATCGATCGCTTCGGCTCCTTCGCGCGATTCGATCATGGCGACAACCAGTGTCCGGGATCGGGCCTGTTCCACATAGGTGAGCCGGTCCACGCCGTAACGCGCGGCACGGGAGACTGTGAACTGGGCGCCACGTCGCCCGAGGGGCGGATAATGGGCGGCTTCGACGAGCGCGCGCGCCTGTTCCGCGCAACGGACATCCGCCGAGACGATGCCGTCGAACCCGGCATCCAGCAGCGGTTTGATGTCCGCCGCCGAGGCGCCGTGCACGCGCGCGAGCACTGGCACGGTGCTTACGGACTTTATCGCGCGCAACTCGTGCAGTGCTCCGGAAAGGCCGGCTGCCGCATGTTCCCTGTCTATGACGAGCGCGCCGTAACCCGCCAGGGCCATGATTTCCCCCACGTCGGGAGAGGCCAAAAATAAGAATGCACCCTGCACCTTTGCGCCGGCGTGCAATTGCGCGCGGAGATCGGGGTGATCGGTTTCAGGCATGCTTGCGTCTCCAGAAGATTTCTGTCGAAAAGAGCGCGCGTTGGCACGGGACGCAATCCTGTAATTCTTTGCAGGTAGGCAGCCGGTTTCAGCACTGGCATGCTGTGGGCATATTGAACTCACAGGGATGACATATCGATGCAGCAGAGGCCTGAAGTCCTTGAGGGATATGCCCCTTTCCGGGAATACAAGACCTGGCTTCAGGTAACGGGAAACCTGAATTCCGATAAGGTGCCGCTGATCGTGGCCCATGGTGGTCCCGGCTGCACCCATGATTACGTGCTGTCTTTCGCAGATATTGCGCAGAGTGGCCGTTGCGTCATTCACTATGACCAGATCGGAAATGGCCGCTCGACTCACCTGCGCGATGCGCCGGAGGGTTTCTGGTCCGTCGATCTGTTTCTCGACGAGCTGGACAATCTGCTGCGCCATCTGGGAATAGGGCAGTGCTATAATCTGCTTGGGCAGTCATGGGGTGGAATGCTGGCAGCGGAACATGCGGTCCGGCGCCCGGAGGGGCTCAATGCCCTCGTCATTGCTTCCTCACCATCCTCCATGCCGGTCTGGGTGGCCGAGGCGCTGAGATTGCGCAAGGCCCTTCCGCTCGACGTGCAGGAGACGCTTGCACGCCACGAGGCGGACGGCACCTATGATCATCCCGACTATCAGGCGGCAAGCGATGTCTTCTATCGGCGTCATGTGTGCCGCCTCGATCCCTGGCCTGATGACGTGGTGCGAACCTTCCGGGCGCTCGCGGAAGACCCCACCGTCTATCATGCGATGAACGGACCGACGGAGTTCCACGTCATCGGAACACTGAAGAACTGGATCGTGGATAACCGGCTTCACCGTGTTGCCGTACCGACGCTCGTCATGTCCGGTTATCATGACGAAGCGACGCAGGCCTGCGTTGAGCCCTTCGTGCAACTCATCCCGAATGCGCAGCAGATCGTGATGCCGAACTCCGCGCATATGTGTCATCTGGAGGAGCGCGCCGATACCATGACTGCCGTTGAAGGATTTCTGAGCCAACACGACCTGAGGGTTTCCGCATGACAACCGCCACCCGTTTTGCCGCCGTTCAGATGTGCAGCACCGCCGATGTCGCATCGAATAATCGCGCCATCGAAGGGTTCGTCCGCGAGGCGGCCGGACTTGGGGCGACCGTTGTCAGTCTGCCGGAAGCCGCCAATATCCTGTTGAAGGATAATATACAGTATGCCGGCATCTGCGTTGCCGAAGATGACGATACGACCCTGGCGCTTTGCCGCCGACTGGCCGCCGAACTGCGAATATGGCTGCACGATGGATCGCTTCTGATCAGAACCGAAGACGGTACGCGCATCTGGAACCGCACCCATGTCATCTCTCCAACGGGAGAGATCGTTGCGCGTTACGACAAGCTGCACACTTTCGACGTGAAGCTCGGCGAGGGGCATGATTTCCGGGAATCGCGGGCCGTGCAGCCGGGCGAGGGCCCGCCTGTCGTCGTTGATCTCGGCGCCTCAAATGTCAGGCTCGGATTGTCGATCTGCTATGATGTGCGGTTTGCCGCGCTCTTCCGCGTGTTGGCCAGCGCTGGTGCAAATGTGCTGATGATCCCGGCATCCTTCTCGCCTGTTACCGGGCCGGCGCATTGGGAAACCCTGCTGCGGGCGCGTGCGATCGAAACCGGAAGCTATGTCGTTGCTGCGGCCCAGTGCGGCACGCGGGATGGTGTACAGACGCATGGTCATGCCATGATTGTCTCTCCGTTTGGAGAGGTCATTTCTTCACTGGGTGAAGAACCCGGTGTCATCGTTGCGGATATCGATCCGGCAGAGGTGGAGGAAACCCGCCGTCGTTTGCCCGGTCTCACCCAGGGCCGGGATCTGCGGCCGACAATGACAGTGTTTGCCGGAAGTCTCTCATGACGGCGTCGCTTTATCAGGTCAACCCGCCCGCAGCGCCGCTTTCATCTGATCTTGTCGACCTGATGTCGCGGACTGAAACGGCAACCATCGGCCATATCCTGCATGATGGTTTCTGTGATCCGACCCTGGCCCCGGTGGTTACCGGCAAGCGTGTGGCCGGCACGGCGTTCACGGTTCGCATTCCGGGCATGGACTCGGCGACATTGCATTATGCGCTGTCCATGGTTCGCCCCGGGGATATCCTCATCATCGATCGCGCCGGCGATGATACGCATGCCTGCTGGGGCGGAGTGGTCACCCTCGCGGCCAAGCTGGCCGGCGTTGCCGGCGCCGTCATCGATGGGCGAGCGACCGATTTTGCCGAGATACGCAGTCACGATATGCCCGTCTGGTGTCGTGGAACCTCGTCGAAAACGACAAAATTCGTCGGCCTCGGTGGTGCCATCAACATCCCTGTCAGCGTCGGCGGAATATCGGTGATGCCAGGCGATGGCGTTCTCTGTGACGAAAATGGCGTCGTGGTGCTGAAACCGGAACAGATCATGCCGATCTGTTCGCGCGCAATTGCCATGCAGGAGAACGAGGCATCCGTTATTGCCCGCCTGCGGCGCGGCGAGCGCCTCTGCGATATTTCCGGCGCAACCACCATGGTCGAAGGTCGCTAGAATATGAGCAACGGCACCCGCCTCAGTTTCCGCAAGCAAAATTGGCGCCAATTTTGTTTGCCTTATTGGTTTGATAAGTCCAGATTGCTTGGGCCAACAGGAGCAAGAACGACGTGACGTTTCATTCGACGAGCCCGATCCATGCGTTTACCGACGGTGAGCCGCGTTTCGGTTTCCTGTTCTCTCCGGCAGGCGGTCCTGTTGAGGAGGGGGCCGATCCGAGCGCGGCCAAGGCGTCTCTGGTCATTGTCGCTCACGGCTCCGATCGCGATGCAGCCGGCATGCTCGAGGCCATGCGCGAAGGGCTTGGGGGGAGGGCAGTCTCCATTCTTGCACCTCTCTTTGCCTCCGAGATCGACGGAGAGGATCATTCCGACGGTTATAAATTCCTGGTGTCGGCCGGTATCGATTATATTTCGGTGACGAAATCCATGATTGCCGCAGCCTCCAGGCTGAGCGGAGGTTTCGGCAGCGTCTATCTCTTCGGATTTTCGGGCGGCGCGCAGTTTGCCCATCGATATGCGCTGTTTTGTGCATCGGAACTGTCAGGGCTTGTTGTCGCCTCACCCGGAAATGTGACGCTGCTTGATGAAACGCTCGAATGGTGGCCGGGGCTTGGCGGCGCTGCCGCGGCGATTGGCCGTGCAACGGATATTACTTCGCTGCGCAAGCTTCCGGTCGGGATCATCATCGGATCGGAAGACCGGGCAGGCGGCCTCGTTGCGCGGCCCGCCGGTGCCCCGCATGGATCCCTTTACGAGGGCGTGGCCGGGGCCAGTCGTCTGGAGCGTGCGCATAGCCTGAGCCTGAGCTTCCGTAGCCACGATATTCAGACCGTTTTCCATGAAATCGAGGGTGTGGGTCATGAACTCAGGCCCGTCACCTTGAAAGCTGCGGAGTTGATCTCGCGATGGATCGATGCCGGGGAATGCCAGACATCGCTGATAAAAAAAGGGGAATGAAGCCGTGAAATACAGATATCTTCTGACTGCCGCCGTCATACTCACCGCCGGTGCCGTCAAGGCGCAGGATGTGCCGGCGGGTTATCCTGCCAGCTATTCCAAACTCCTTGCGGAGGCGAAAGCCGAGGGCAGCCTGCGCATCTACACGAACCTCAGCGAAGACAATATCGCGCCGGTTATCAAGGCTTTCAACAAGGCCTATCCAGACATCAAGGTCGGGAGCCTGGAAATGGGACCTTCCGAAGCCTTTTCCCGCTATCGTGCCGAGGTGGGGAGCGGTGTTGAATCTGCCGATCTCCTGATCTCCAGCACGATCGTCGACTGGATGAGCGTGATCAAGGATGGCCTTTTAGCCGACTACAACTCGCCGGAGCGGGAGAAGCTGCCGGAATGGAGCTATCCGCACGCCGGCCTTTATACATTCTCCGCTGACCCCATGGTGACCATCTACAACAAGCTGACGGTTCCGGCGGAGCTTCAGGTCGACAGCATGGAGGCTTATTTCGCCAATATCTCCGCGCATCCGGACGTGTTTTCCGGCAAGGTCGGGACCTATGACGGCCGTTATGCCTTTGGCGGCGCGCTCAATTATGCTCTGGTGGAGCGATATGGCGACAAGGCCTGGGGCTGGTTCGAAAAGGCCGGTCCGTCCATCAAGCCCGGCGGCGGTGCGGGTGGCATGATCGAGCGCACGTTGAGCGGAGAACTTTCTTCGGCCTATTTCGTCTCCGGGCCGGTGGTGTTCAGCAAGATCACCGACGGGCTTGGTGACATCATCGGCTGGAATTTCCCGAAGGATGGCACCGTCATCTTTCCGCGCGGAATGGGCATAACGTCGAAGGCTGCGCACCCGGCCGCGGCCAAGGTTTTCCTTGATTTCCTTCTCTCCGAGGCAGGCCAAGCGGCGGTTGCCGCCGGAAAACTCACGCCATATCGCCCCGGCTTTGTCGCGGAGGGAGACCTGTCCTATTCGCTGGACGAGGTGGCCAAGGCCGTGGGCGGAAAACAGAACCTGCTGATGATTAGCTACGACCGAAAAATGATCGATGGCAATGCGGCCTTTTCGGCCCGCTGGGGCGCTGCTTTCAAAATGTGATTGACGGTCCGGCGTGATGTCGCGCCGGACCCTGACAAAAGGGTGGACAATCATGGGCCGCAGCCCTCGTATTTCTTCGGCGATCCCTCAAGGGGAGGCGCCGTCAACCTTGCCGGACTACTCACGGCTCATTCAACTGCTGATCTTCGTCGTGACGGCGATCCTCATGCTGGCGCCGGCAATTCCCATCGCCGTTCAGGTTTTTATCGATCGGCCGCTTTATTCCGAAGGCTGGGTCTTCACCTTCGCCAATTTCGGCAAGCTCTTTGGGTCTGAGCAGCTCGTTTCGGTTCTTGGCACAACGGCTATCTTCGCCGTGATCACCGTCGTCATCGCGCAGGTCGGTGGCGTGGCGGCCGCCCTGCTGCTCGGGCGCACCGATCTTCCCGGCAGACAATGGATAGGCGGCGTCCTGATGTGGCCGCTTTACCTTTCCCACCTGATCTTTGGCATGGGATGGGTCATCATGTATGGACCGTCCGGATTTGTGACCCAGTGGCTCGCGCGTATGCTGGGTGGTGCCCCCTGGAATCTCTATTCCCTGACGGGTATGGGGATTGTCGCCGGCGTGTCGCAGATCCCGCTCGCCTATCTCTATTGTCTTTATGGCGCCGTTCGATCCGTCGACCCCGCGCTTGAACATGCGGCGCGAACGGTCGGTGCCCGTCCCCTGAGTGTCCTAGCGCGCGTAACCCTGCCGTTGATGATCCCTTCGATCATAACCTCCGCCGCACTCAACCTCATCATCGCGGTCGAAACGCTGTCCATCCCGCTTTTTCTTGGCGGACCTGCGCGGATCGAGACGCTGTCGACCTTCCTCTATCATCAGGGCATTGCGGCAAGCGATCCGGACCATGGTCTGATTGCGGCCTCCTCCCTGCTTCTCGTTGTGCTCGTGGCGGCGACACTGTTTGTCCAGCGGTTATTACTGCAGAACAGCCATCGCTACGAGACGGTAAAAGGCAAGGGCAGCCGTCCTGCCCTCCTCAAGCTCGGCAGCTTGAAATGGCCGCTTGTCGTTATCGTGGCACTATTGGCTTTCTTCCTCGTCATCGTGCCGGTCTTCGGCGTTGTCCTGCGTGCATTCACCACCTTCCTTTCGCCGCTCGTGGCGCCCTGGACCACGTTGACCTTGAAGAATTTCAATACGCTGCTGGCTTCTGAGGCTTTCGTCCGGGCGATCCGCAACACCTTCTTCGTGTCTTTCTTTTCCGCATCGGCGGGAACTATACTGGCAGTGATGGTGGCGTTGCTCATTCAGCGGTCGGACTTTCCGTTCAAGCGCACGCTGGAGACGCTCGCCTATTCGCCACGCGTCATCCCCGGCCTCATTACCGGACTGGGTATCTTCTACGCGACAGTCATCTTCGCACCGTTGGGCTGGCTGCGTGGCAGCCTGTGGATACTCGTCCTCGCTTACGTCATGGCGACGCTGCCGCTCGCGCTCGGCGCCATACAGCCGGCCGTCATCCAGATCAGCGCGGATCTCGACAAGGCGGCGCGCACGGTGGGGGCGAACTGGTTCAGTTCGATGCGCATCGTCATGGTGCCCCTTCTGCGATCGGCCATGCTGGGCAGCTTCGTGCTGTTGTTCATCTTCCACCTCAAATCCTACATCATCGCCATTTTCCTCATCGTTCCCGGGCTGGAAGTGATGGGTGTGACGATGCTCAGCCTCTGGACAAATGGTGATGTCGGCGTAACCGCCGCCTTTGCAACGCTTCAGATGGTTCTCATTGCTCTCTTCCTCGTCGCGATGCGGCTCGTTTTCCGGGTAAAACTCTATGACTGATCTCGTCCTTTCCGATCTTACCCGCAGCTATGGTGCCATCAACGCCATAGACAACATTAACATCACGGTCGGCGCCGGAGAGTTTCTCACCCTGCTTGGTCCGTCAGGCTGCGGCAAATCCACGACGCTTGCGGCGATCGCCGGCCTCGATCAGCCGACCCATGGCCGCATCAGCTTTGCGGGCCGCACATTATTCGATGCCGCTACGGGAATTGCGCTTCCGCCCGAGGCACGGGGGTTTGGCGTCGTTTTCCAATCCTACGCGCTCTGGCCCCACATGACGGTGGAAGACAATGTCTGCCTCTCCCTCAAGCTGCGGAAGGTCGCGGCGCCCGAGCGAAACCGGCGGGTAGGGGAGGCACTCGAACTCGTCGGATTGACCGCCTATGCAAAACGTTATCCCGGCGAACTGTCCGGTGGGCAGCAGCAGCGTGTGGCCCTGGCACGCGCGGTGGTGTTCCGCCCGACACTGCTTCTGCTGGACGAGCCACTGTCCAATCTGGATGCCCAGCTTCGTCAGGAAGCACGCGTCTGGCTGAAGAACATTCAACGCGAGCTCGGCCTGACCGCGATCTATGTCACCCATGACCAGGAAGAGGCTCTATCGATGAGCGACCGGATCGTGGTGATGCGCGGAGGCCATATCATTCAGATGGGCACCCCGCAGGATATTTATGAAAGGCCTGTACATCCCTTCTCGGCGAGTTTCATCGGCAGCGCCAATCTGATTGCGGGCGGGTCTGTTTCTGAGGTTTCCGAGAAAGAGGCGGTCATCACGTTCGGGGACGGGCAGGCCATTCGCGGAGTTGCGCCATTGCCGCTCCAGTCGGGCAGCCCGGCTGTCGTTGCGGTGCGGCCCCAGAATATCCGGCTGGCCGAGGTGCCAGATGCAAATCGCCTTCTTGTTCACTTCGGCCCCGCGAATTATCTCGGCGACCGGTTTGAGCAGGAAGCCTTTCTCGGAGAATGCCGTCTTCGTCTTCAGGCAATCCGGCCGGCGCCTGAAGGACAAGGTAATATCTGGATCGATCGGGCGAATGCGCTTATTTTCCCGCCGGATGAACGCGCGAAAGACAAGACCTGATGAACGGCGGCAAGGACAGAGATTTGGATAGGCCGGAAACGACGAGACCGGCCGAAGTGGTACGCCCGCTTACCGAGCGTATCCGTTCGGACGTTTTGGTGGGCACCTATCGCCCCGGTGAGTGGTTGCGGCAGGTCGATCTGCAGGAGACTTACGGTGTAACCCGGGCGCAGATCCGCCGGTCGCTGGACGATCTGGTGCTGATGGGCATGGCGGAGCATGTGCCCAATCGCGGTATCCGCCTGGTGGTACCCAGTACCGAGGCACGGTCGCAGATTTCGGAGATCCGCACCATTCTGGAGCGGGAAGCGGCGCTCCTCATGGTCAAGGATATACGATCGAGTGATATCGAGAAGATAGCCGCGGCGGCGGCGGCTTTCGAACAGGCCATCGAAGTCGGATCGTATGTGGAATTACGACGCCTCAACCACGAATTTCACAGGACCATGAATGCCTCGCTTGCCAATACAATGATGGCGAACCTGCTCAATGATCTGAGGGAACGCGATCTGCCGGGCTCCTGGTCGGGTTGGGTCAGCACGAGCACTCTAAAAGCCTCGTCGGATGATCATTTCGACATGGTGGAGGCGTTGCGCAGGCGCGAAGGTCCCCGGCTTGCGGAAATCCTTGGTCGACACATCAACCGCTGGCGTGCGCATATGGCCGAGGCGTAGAGAACCGGCGCGGCCGTTGCCGGATGAAATCCTGTGATTGTGTTTCAGTATCGCGACAAATTATGCCGTGATTTATTCGGTGGTTCCCGGCACGGCACGTAAAAGACGCTCGGTATATTCGTGTTCCGGATGTCCGAACAGCCGGCTCGGCTCGCCGATCTCGACCAGTTTTCCGCGCTGCATTACTGCTATTAGGTCACAGATCGAGCTTGCCACTCTGAGATCATGGGTGATGAAGATCATGCCGAACCCGTGCTGTTCCTGCATACGGCTAAGAAGTTCCAGAACCTGTGCCTGAACCGATACGTCGAGCGCCGAAACGGCTTCGTCTGCAATCAACAGCTCAGGCTCAAGCGCAAGCGCGCGGGCAATGCAGATGCGTTGTCGTTGCCCGCCGGAGAATTCTCGCGGATATCGCATTGCCGCGTCGGGGCTCAGCCCCACGGCCACTAGCAGGTCTCGGGCGCGCGCATTGGCCTCTGCCACAGGCATTCCGTGAATGATGGGGCCTTCGGCAATCGCAGTGCCGACCGCCTGGCGTGGATCCAGCGCGCTGTATGGGTCTTGGAAGACGATCTGTACTGACCTGCGCAGATGGCGCAACCTGCGCCCGTATAGTCTGGTAATATCCTGCCCGTTGATCCGGACTTCACCCGAATCTGCCTCGATCAGCCGGATGATGGCTCGTGCAAGGGTCGATTTGCCGGACCCCGATTCCCCCACGAGACCGATCGTCTCTCCCCGGCGAAGCGCAAGACTGACATCGTCGAGTGCAGCGAACTTTCGCCCATCTGAATGAAAGGTCTTGCGCAAGTTTTGCGCCTCCATGACAGGTGGCTGCGAGTTCGGCCGGGCGTTGCGTGGATTGAGCCTCGGAACCGCCGCCAGCAGGGCTTGGGTGTAAGGTTCCCTTGGCGTGTATAGAACGTCATCAACCCGTCCGCATTCGATGAGCCGACCTTTCTGCATCACTATCACCCGGTCGGCTATATCTTTTACAACGCCGAAGTCGTGAGTGATGAAAATCACCGCAGTATTGTGGCGTTGTTGCAATTCATCGACCAGATGAAGAATCTGCGCCTGAGTGGTCACATCAAGTGCCGTCGTCGGCTCGTCGGCAATCAGGACCGCAGGTTCGAGGGCGAGCGCCATAGCTATGACGACCCGCTGGCACTGCCCACCTGATAATTGATGCGGATAGGCGTTGTAGATATGTTCAGGATCGGGAAGGTGCACCTCGCCGAGCAGGTCTATGACCCGCTGGCGGATAGCCCACCGGTCGAGATTCGTATGAATCCTGAAGACTTCGGCAATTTGGTCGCCCACACGGTATACGGGGTTGAGCGACGCCATTGGCTCCTGGAAAATCAGGGCTATCCTGCGCCCGATTACATCCCGGTGGCTTGCGGCGTCGAGCCCCAGAATGTCTCGCCCTTCAAAACTGATCTCCCCCGAGGTAACGCGAACCCCTGTATCCAGCAGCCCCATGATGGCCAGCGATGTGACCGACTTGCCTGATCCCGACTCACCGACCACACAGAGCGTTTCACCGGCATGAACCGCGAAGGATACGTCTGTTACGGCATGCGTACGATCGGCTGATTTCGGCAATGCGATCGTCAGACGCCGGACCTCGATAATTGGCTCGGGGACGGCATCAGTATCGTTACCGGAGTTGTGGTTCATCATCACCTGTTTCCGATCCGCTTCAGAGTTTCAGATAGCTGCCATGCAGGCGCATCTCGAATTCCGATATGCCGATCCAGCCATATTTCGCTTGATGAGCCCAGTTGGCGACTGACTTCCACATGTATTGACCCGGCATCACCCGCTGCCACTCCGCCGAGAGCTCTTTGAAGAGACGTTTGCGCTCATCGAGATCGACCGCTCTGGAGTAAGCCTGTCCGATCTCGACGAATTCCCGTGGCGGATCCCAGGTTTTCCAGGCAGCCGAAGAGATAACTCCAGTCGGGCTCCAGTCCAGCCAGAGCGGTTGGTAGGGATCTCCGGGGATGAAGGTCGTACCGCCGGACACTGCGAGCATGTGGAAAGGTCGTGAATAGGCGAGTTGGAAATTGTCACGGAACCGGGCCTCGACATTGAGGCCGACCGCACGCCACATCTCCACCATGATTTCTGCAGCAGCATCGTAATTAGTCCAGAAACCGCGGGTTATGTGCCAAATCAGCTCTTGCCCCTTATAGCCGCTCTTTGTGACAAGCGCCCTGGCGGCGTCGGGATCGAAAGGCAATCGTGGTTTTGCCGCCGGATCGTAATAGCGGCCATATTCCGGAAAATTGAATGGTACGGCCGGGAAGAAGGTTGTGTCTCCAAAGAGAGACTTGACGATGGAATCCATATCGATCGCCTGAATCAGCGCATATCGTAAATCCTGGTTCTGAAGCGGATTGTCTTCGGGATCGTTCCTCATGTTGAACAGCACGGCCGTATAATTTCCGACCCGCTGCCGAACGAGTTTGACGTCAGGCAGGCCTTCGACCTGTTTTTCCTGATCAGTGGGGATAGAGCAGATGAAGTCGAACTCGCCCGTCGCCAGACCCGCAAGACGTCCGGCATATTCCGGCACCAGCTTGAATGTAAGCGAACGCGCGGGTGGCGGTCCATCCCAATGGTCATCAAATGCGTCAAGTATTGCGGCCTCGTTGCCGCGATAACTCCGCATCTTGTAAGGCCCGGTCCCGACGGGTACCTGGCCGAAGCCGTCCACGCCCTTCTCCAGATAATAGGCTTTCGGCACGACATAACCAATGTAGCCGGAGAGTTTACCGGGAACATTGATATCCGGTTCAGCTGTTTCGATCTCGATGGTCAGCGGTCCGACGGCGTCAACTCGTACAAATCCGGCCGCAAATGTACGCCCACGGGGTTCATACGCCGTCTTCCCCCAAAGCCGTTCCTCCGACAGGGTAAAGGCGACGTCTTCTGCTGTCATGGGCGCGCCGTTATGGAACTTGACGTTCGGGCGAAGCTCTATGGTCCAGACTTTGTCATTGCGGCTCCAACTGGTTGCAAGGCGTGGGGAGAGCGTTTGACCGGCTGGATCTTTCAAGTAATCGATCTCGATCAACCGATCATAGACATTCGGGAAAATCCGGGCGCTTGCATTGGAGATGCCATTGATCGGTGCGATATTCTGCCATAGAGCCTCGACAGCGACGGTGAGAGCCGGTCTTGATGTGTCGCCCAGCGAAAGGGCATTTCGAGGGGCCGCAAGCGAGGTTACACCGCCCACAAGAGCAAGTTTACCAAACTCTCTTCTTTTCAGCATTTCGGTATCTCCTTGTGTGTGATTATCCGGGCAGCCGCTGGGTTTCTTCATCCAAATTCCCGTTTCAGCGTGGGATCGAGCCGATCGCGCAGCCAGTCGCCTACAAGGCTGACGGAGAGGGCGATGATAAAAATCACGGCGCCAGGGATCACCGAGATCCACCATGCAGTGGAAAGATAGTCGCGCCCGTCGCCCATGATCTGGCCAAGGCTGGTAAGCGGTGGTTGTATGCCGAGACCAAGAAAGCTCAGGGCGGATTCAAGCAGGATGATCTGCGGGAAAGTCAGCGTCACCTGGACGATCAGGACACCCATGATATTCGGCAGGATGTGCCGGAAATACAGCCGCCAAGGCGTGGCACCAAGTGTGTCTACCGCTTCGGCGTAGGGCTGGGAGACTGCCGAAAGAACCACACCGCGTGTGAGCCGGGCATAATTCTCCCAGCCGTAGAGCGCCATGAGCACAATCGTCAGCGGAAGCGAGTTTCCGAAGAAGGCAAGCATGGTCAGGGCGACGAGGATGAAGGGCAGGGAGGCCTGCATGTCGACGAACATCATGAGGGCCTCTTCGACCCAACCGCGGAAGTGGGCGGCGATAAAGCCGACAGTACAGCCGAAGACGGCGCCCGTGACTGTTCCCAGCAAGGCGACGGCAACCGATACCTTGAAGCCGAAGGCCAGCCTGGTAAAAATGTCGCGTCCCAGCCGGTCCGTTCCCAGCGGATGTTCAGGTACTCCACCCAGACGCAGCGGTGGGCTGAGGCGGGCAAGGAGGTTCTGGTCCGCAATGCCGTAAGGGGTAAGAAAAGGCGTCAGAAGCGCAACGACAACAAGCGCGAGTAACATAAGGATGGTCAGACGAATAGGCCAAGGCATGGATGTGAACATCAGCTTCGGCTCCTGATACGTGGGTCAAGGATGCCGTAGAGGAGGTCAACGAGGAGGTTCGAAACGATCATGCAGACCGAGATCACCAGTACCAGGCCCTGGACCAGGGCGAGATCACGAGCGGTAACCGCAGTAACCAGAAGTCGACCGATCCCTGGCCAACCGAATACGGTTTCCACGACGACGGCACCGCTCACGAGGGACCCGAGATTGAGGCCGACGATCGTTACTATCGGGATGGCGGCATTCGGCAGCGCATGTATGAAAACACGTCGCAATGGCGACGCGCCTTTCGCCTGCGCCAACCTCATATAAGGCTCGTCCAGCACTTCGAGCATAGCGGAGCGCGTGAAGCGCGCCAAGGTTCCGGCAACGTAAACACCGAGCGTAAAAGATGGCATGAGGAGATGATAAAATGTTCCCATGCCTGCACTCGGCAACATTCGGAGGCCGAGCGAAAAAGCGAGTATGAGCAGGATTCCCAGGAAAAAGTTCGGCATTGCAAAGCCGAATACCGCCAGCGACATCACCGCTCGGTCAATCAGACGACCCCTGTTCAGGGCCGCAATTATACCAGCAGGAATTCCGATCAGGATGGCAATGAGATAGGAAAAGCCGCCGAGCAATAAGGTATTGGGGAGCCGCTCCAGAACACTCTGCAGCGCCGGTCTGCCGTCCTGATAGGATCGACCGAAATCGCCTGTCAGAAGGTTCGCTCCATACGAGAAATACTGTTCGATCATCGGCCTATCCAGCTTCCACCGGATGCGGAATTGCTCGATTTCGGATGGCAGTGCATCGGGGCTAAGCAACGCTACGACCGGATCTCCTGTCATACGGAGCACTACGAATGTGAAGGTCACCACGAAACAGATCGTGGCAAGCGTCCTCAACAGGCGAGAGACCCAGAATCTCGTTCGCATTGGTTTCATGTCCCTTCGACGCGTCGGATGATCGGCCCGAAGGCGCATTGGCGCTTTCGTTTGATTGGAAGCGCGCTGGGGTCGGCATTCCTGAAAAGTTTCTGCCGGAACCTTGCGGCGCTTCATCCGATTCAAGGCTATCGGGGTATTTTCACGGCTTCTATCTGTAATATGTTACAGATTGAGAGATGCCATTCGCATCTTCATTCTCTTTGGTGATGGGGGTGTCTTCGAACAGGTTGATATCCTCAGTAGGTCTATCGAACGGCTAAGCCCACTTTTCCGAGGAGCTTTTGAATTGACCCAATCCATTCTGGTAAAACCGCATAGAGCCGGCTTCGACAATTCCGTGCAGCAATCTCTGGCGGATGTCTCAAGCGCACTTCTGGCCGATGCGGATTCCCGCGTTGCTTGCCTGGGAACACCGATACGGCCGTTCGGAGGCAAATTGTCTTTTGTCGGGACCGCGGTGACAATTGGTTCGGGAAGCATGGCTCAGTGGAAATCGCTAGACTTGTCGAAACCAGGGCAAGTGCTTGTCATTGCCTCCGGTGGCCGCCGGGACAGGGCGGAATTCGGGGCGATCTTCGTTGAACTTGCCCGACGCAGAGGCGTTGCCGCGATCGTGACCGACGGCCTCCTACGTGACAGCGCCGAGATCGGCCGAATGAATCTGGCTGTATTTGCTTGCGGAACACACCCGTTCTCACCACGAGACGATACGCAGGGGCGCATAGGGATGCCCGAAGCACTGCTGGGTGTGACGATAAACACTGGGGATCTACTGGTCGGCGACGATGATGGAATTGCCGTTATCCCTGCGGCAGTGGCGTCGGCTGTGCGTGCGATCGTTCCAAAACAACATCAACGGGAAGCACGCCTGCTTGAGGCGCTGGAGACGCCAGGCGGCTTGTTGCCGGAGCGTATCGTTGACGCGTTGGCAGCTATTCCGATCATCGAGTCCTGACTTTTCTGAAGGGATTGCACATGCGGGTCGAAACGTTTCGAATCGCTTATTGCGCGGTTTGAAGACAGGAAACGACGGCTGATGTCTGAGGCGGTGGCTATTTGCGTCGCGTAACGAATTCGTACTTGCGGCCGGCAACTCTCAAGATAAGGATAGTGCCATTGTCGTGCGGACTGTCAATTGATCGGCCTAGGTAAGGTCGCATGCGTCTCAAACGGCAACATTGTCACGCGATCTGGAAAGGCGCGAGCAATGGCCTCAGGTCCAGACCACCCGGCATGTTGGACAGGGTATGGCAATATCTCCGCGCATACCATTTACGGTTTTGAAAAAGAGAGCTTGCCATGGAGAAGCCAGTCCCGCTTTTTTGTATCTCTGAATCGTCCTGCCCGCCATTAAAGGGAAATGCGAAGGCAAATCGCTGGGCTGTCTCGAACGGTTTCCGGGGGCAGAAAGGACGTCTGCTTCCCGTTCCAGGCAGTGATGGCGCCATTGCTGCCTGGTTGTTTGGCGTGGGCAAGGGATCAGAAGCCTGTGACATGGCTACTGGTCTGGCGGCCATGGCCTTACCGGAGGGGATTTATGCACTTGAGGGTAGTTTCGGAAACCCAACCGCCGCAGCGCTCGGGTTTACTCTCGGCGCCTATCGATTTTCCAGCTACAGGAAATCTGCTGGGTCGCCGCAATTGGCTTTTGGTTCTGGGGTCGATCGGTCTGAAGTCGAAAGGCTCATGACATCGGCCTTTATCGCGCGCGACCTGATCAATCTCCCCGCCAATGAGCTAGGTCCCGATAAGCTGGACACCGCGATAAGGAAATTTGCGCAAAGCCATCGAATGAAGGTCACATCCTTCGTCGGCGACGAGCTCCTGGCCCATGGTTTTCCTTTGGTTCACACGGTAGGGCGTGCATCGGCTCAGGCACCGCGTCTCCTGGACCTGACCTGGGGTAATGCCAATGCCCCTAAGGTCACTGTTGTGGGTAAAGGCGTCACATTTGACACGGGTGGCCTCAATGTAAAGTCCTTTGATCATATGGCCTTTATGAAGTGCGATATGGCGGGCGCAGCTAACGCCCTTGGCGTTGCCCATGCGGTCGTCTCTGCAAACTTGCCTGTTAGGCTTCGCGTCGTAATCCCGGTCGTCGAAAATGCCCTTTCAGGTTCAGCGTTTCGTCCGGGCGATATCATTCGGGCGCGAAATGGTATTACCGTCGAAGTAGGCTTCACCGATGCTGAAGGGCGCCTTATACTGGCGGACGCCTTGGCATATGCGGATGAGGAGGCGCCGGCCACCTTGATCGATCTTGCAACCTTGACCGGAGCAGCGGGTGTGGCACTTGGTTCCGATATTGCCGCACTCTACTGTCAGGACGACGAGTTTGCGGCGTCTATTTGTGAACAAGGCATGCTTTGGGACGATCCGGTATGGAGAATGCCGCTTTGGAGCGATTATGAATTCATGCTGTCTTCCGAACTGGCAGACTACAACAATTTCAGATCGGAAACTTTTGCAGGATCGATAACGGCGGCGCTTTTTCTGAGGAAGTTCGTTGCAAAGTGTGGTGTTTGGGCTCACTTCGACATTCCCGGATGGACAGAAAGGCAAACGAATTCACGTCCCGTGGGTGGCACGGATCACGTGATCCGAGCCATCTACATGGCCCTCAGGCTTGGTAATCTTTAGCGTAATATTCCGTAATGGGCGGCGCGGGCGATCGCCTGCGCCCTGTTACGTGCTCCAAGTTTCCTCATGGCAGACTGGAGATGCATCACGACCGTGGAAATCGAGCGGTCCAGCGTGTACGCAACCTGCTTGTCCGACATGCCTTCCGCGCACAGACGAACGCATTCGGTTTCTCGCGGCGTCAGCCGCACGGCAACGGTTATCAGACTTTCCTCGTTAGCCTCCAGCAGCAGCTTCCCATGTAGCTTGTGAGCGAACAACATGAACTCGGCAACGAACAGGCTTTCCAAAACTTTCCTGTTAGGTGGGCGTCGCCAGAACCCGGTTACTGTGGCACACCCTTTCGATGGGGTTTGGACGGGTATGGTCAGGCCACGCGCCATATGAGAGTCGCGAAGATAATTCGCGACCGCGCCCTGTGCCATTGGCGTGAGAACGGACGGCTCCTCGAAATGATAGGACCAATAGAGTGGTTGAATCGATCTAAGTGCCAGTATCTGTACGGGGTCAGAGAGATATAGCCCCTCCTCAAACCACATGGATTCCATATCTTTGGGCATGTTGCGCATCCCGATGATGGTTGGAGGTACCACTTGCCCATCGGGAGTGAACGGTACTGGCGTATAGTCATAAATCAGGCCTTCAAGCCCGAATCCCGCAGCCTCCACCATCGCACAGTCGAAAAAACCTTCGAGGTCTGGTGGCAGATCGGTTTGCCTTCTGCTTTGATCCTGAACAGCGCTTTTCATTCCGATCCCGCCAGTTGCCTAAATCCAGACCTCCATGATCTTATGCTGAAACTTTGATCCATCGCAATGAACTTCGGCAACTCTTGCAGATCGGATACGCAGAAATATTCGGACTTCCAGCGAGTTCCCTCACGTAAGCATACATGTTTGTGCCCGGCACCAAAGGGCTAGGAAGTGTGGACTCCTATTCTTCGTGACGACCAATGGGAGCGGACGTTGCGACACATTATGGGGCCGGTTCCGGCTGGGGGCGAAATGACACTTTAAGGAATTCACGACTGAAGACGAAATTTTTTCCGAACTGCGCGGCGTTCGTCAGGGGCGGCCCATCGCTTTTGAAATCATTTCTAGCTCATTCGTCATAATGCCGCTAATCCAGCCTTCAGGCAGAGACCGTGGATCCTCAACTGTATCGACGCCGGTAGAATAATTGCCGCCGGCTTAGGGGCCGATGACGAAGACTTCACTGCCTGCCGAGCGAAGCCGAGCCGTTCGAGCCGGATAGCGAACGCACAGATCAAGACGCTGCTCGTACTCCCGGTACCAGTCTTTTAGAGCATCCTTGGTGGGATAACCCAACTGGCGAATGGTTGCCTTAACCCGCTTGCCAAGCCTGATGTAAAGCTCGACGGCTCGAAGTCTGTCGGAACTGGAATACATGAACTACCTCCTGGTGGTCCAAGTTTTCGTCCGCATCCCCACCGGCTCAGTTCCGCGTGGAAACCAACAATTGGCTTAGCCGAAAACCATAATATAGCTTCGGCCGTTGTCAAAAGTCTCTACATCGCCGAGGCGATTCAGCGATGCCAGAACGTCTTGTACCTCAGAACCGATCTGGCTGGATTCACTGAATTCTTGGGCGATCTCGTTTGCCGTCAGCGGTGACCGGTTGCGATTGAGCAAAGCAAGGATCTGGGCCGCCTGTACTTTTCTCTTGTCCGAGAACCGCGGCTTTGGTTTGGATGGTCTCGCCGTCGCAAGCGATTGGATCCGGTCAGCACGATGAGCCAAAGGTCCCATCTTTTCGATCTGATATTCTGGGCGCAGCCAACGAATGAGTCCACGGCGCTCCTCCGTTGCGCGTTGAAGATTCAACTGAACGAGTTGTTGAAGGATTTCATCCTCAGCGAGCGCGGTGTCCCACCCGTAGGCTTGCATCACGGCGTGGTCGATCTGCTCGTGTAAATCTCTGAGAATGAGGACGCGGGCTCGTCTATGGAGCTCGCGCTCTGTGGTGGTAAGAGGACCGCCCGAACGAGCGGTATCCAGCATGTTGTAGAGCCCGGTGAGCGTCAGATCGGGATTTTCCGTCAACACTAACTTGCGCGTCGCATCGAGCTCTTCTGCCAAGGCAGCGATATTCGACCTGGAGATCATTGTTGCATCAGGGAATGGGAATGGATCGAAGCAACGGGATTTCGAGTAACGAGGATCATTCCCTACGCCTTGGCGCCCCCCGGCACGAAGCGCCCAGAGCACGTGTGGGCGAGAAGATAGGACACCAAGATGAAAGGCGTCATCTGAAGCGATTGCCACCAACATGTTATCCGGCATCACCCCGGCGTCGAGAAATTGGAAGACTCGGTGCTTCGCAGTCTCAACTGTTGCAATGTATCGGTTGATGTAGTCCAGCGCCGGCCGCAGTTCAGTCCTGGGTTTTCCGAACAGCCACCACCGTTCCAGGTATTCACGTGCATCCCGAGTCGCGGACTTTCGGAATGTTAGTGCGCGCTGTTCCCTGACGGTCTCATACAGATGTTGGTGGATTTCTGGGTAAGCCTGTCGCACGAAAGCTGCGTCAAGTCCGAAGAGATCAATCACCATGACATCTCTAGACCGTGCGGTCAGATCTCGACCGTTTCTGTATTCTCTGATGCGCAGTTCAAGACCGGGTCGAAGGCCTAAGCCAAGTTCTCGGGCTTTGGCCCGCGTAACGATGAAACCGTCACCGTGAAGCTTGACGCCTGGAGAGCACAGGCCTACGTTTGCTGATAAAGACAGTGCTTTCGTGACATCCGCGCCGATCGTAAGATCAGCATTGATCACCCCGCTTCTTTCATGGAAGACAA
Organism: Agrobacterium sp. NPDC089420; assembly: GCF_044900305.1. NCBI lineage: Bacteria > Pseudomonadati > Pseudomonadota > Alphaproteobacteria > Hyphomicrobiales > Rhizobiaceae > Agrobacterium > Agrobacterium sp. NPDC089420. The sequence goes on from NZ_JBJDMY010000021.1 coordinate 30,716, forward strand.
TTTTCGGTTCGTCGGTGTCGAGATCTTTCTCACCGACAACTTGTCGCAACGTACCTTGGAGTTCCCCCGCCGCAGCAACAGTGATGGCGATGCGGACTGCAGCTGCATCCTTGGTCGCCTTGGTCCAAGGATGATCTGGAATGGCGAGCAATATGGATATAGGTGGTGTTGCAGTCAGGTGCCGTTCTAGCACCCGGCGCTGAAACACCTGCGTGATCGAGTTGGTAGTTACGAAACCGAAGCGCCGAAGCCGTGTTCCCTTCTGAGTCAATAGCTCGGCGGCACGATCCCACCAATACATAACGAAGTCTGCTGAAGGGTTGATACGCGGATTTGCCTCCCATAGAGCCTCAGCGTACCCGTTAGGAAGACGGCCACGAATGTCTTTGCCTCCGATGAATGGCGGATTCCCGACGATGAAATCCGCCATGGGCCAATCGGGTCGGGACACATTCGGAAACGCGTAGATTTCATGGCCCTGCTGGTCGGACATTGGGCGGCCCATCCTGTCCCGCTTCAAATGTCGATTTGGATAATCGGCCCAGATTAGAAGTGCATCTTTTTCCTGCACATGGTCGGCACTGCCAATGACGGGTTCCGGTGGAACCGTTGTTCGTGTTCTCAGGTGCCACTGAATATAGCCGATCCACAGAACAAGTTCGGCGATTTCCACCGCACGTCCGTTCAGCTCCATTCCAAAAAACTGCTCTGGCTTCACTGATAGATTATCAACCTCAGCGATAGCTTCGTCGCCACCGATGTCGTGAAGTTGCTTCAGGACCTCGCCCTCAAGCTGCTTCATCCGTCGCAATGCGACATAGAGAAAATTGCCTGTGCCGCAGGCAGGATCGAGCACGCGAACCGACGAAAGTTCCTTAAGGAAGTCTTCCATCTCGCGAATGGCGGCGGTTTTCATACCGGATCGCAATGCGCGCTCAGCAGCTGACTGATATCCAATCCAGTCCTGCATCAGGGGTTCGATAATAGTCGCGTTGACTACACGTTCGACATACGCCCGTGGAGTATAATGCGCCCCGAGGCGCCTGCGCTCGTTTGCGTCCAGCGCCTGTTCAAACAACGTTCCGAAGATTGCAGGCTCGAGGTCGCACCAATCCGCGTCCGAGGCATCACGTAGCAGGCGAATCTCGTCGACCGTCAGGGGCAAGGCTGCGGCATTCTTGAAAAGCTTCCCGTTGAATCGCAACAAACGTTCGCCGATTCCGGGAGAGTAGCCGCCCTGGTCCATGTGCTTCCAGAGGTCATCGATCTCAAAGGTAAAGCGCCGGGGATCATCGAGACAACGATCGAGGAGTTCGGTGAATCCTTTCTTTCGCAACAGTCCGACGTCTTCGACGAACATTGTAAACAGGCAGCGCATAAGGAAAATAGCTACGTTTCGAGGCTCGAACCCGCGGCCTTCGAGCGCTTTTGATATCGTGGCGAGGCGTCCGGCAATTTCCCGTGTAACTTTTCCAGTTTGTTGTGCTGGATCGAGAGTAAAAGGGGCTTCCCAAACAGTTCGGAGAAGATTTCGCTTTACTGGATCCTGGAGATCAGCAAGCTGGATTCGAAACGTCTTGGCGTCAGGAAACTGTGCATAGTGCCGTCCGTTGCCCGAAAAATCCGCATAGATTTCGAGAACGCGGCCGACATCACATACGATGAGAAATGGCGGATAGGGATGATCCGCTGGCAAGGCTGCAGCATAGCGTTCCGCCTGCCGCCGCGCCTGGATCATCAAATGATCGATGGCGTTTAATTCTACTGCGTGCGTACGTCGCGTATGGGAATTGAACAAATCTCCCTGCGAGATGCTCGCCGTCGGTTCAAGCCCTGAGCGCTGGCGGCTCTGTTTCGCCTCCAGGATGAAATGCCCACGTTTATAAAGGTCGATCCGTCCAACTTCCGACCTCTCGTCTGCCATGCGTCGTTCGACGCGGCGTTCAAAGACATAGTCGTTCATTTCATGAGAGGCGCTGGCGGGGTCGGGGTGAGCGACGCCTAGGACATCACAAAGCTCTGTCAGGAAAAGGGAATAGTTTGCTCGCTCTTGCCCGCCTTCTCGATCTGACCAGCGCGCGACGAACTCGGAAATACTTAAAGGTATATTACCTTGTGCTCCATTCATAAAACAATAATGTGGAAAACATGTAAATTATTATTTAAAGACGAGCGAGTGGTGGCCTGCCCTACAGCCCTGACGCGTCATCCATCAAATTGGACGCCACTGACCCGACAACGGAACATGTGCTGTTGTCCACAGGATCCGCCGGCGGCGTCTTAACGAAATGTCAAGTCGCGGGTTTTCTGTGCTTCCGATCGCCTGTCTTGCGAACGCGGCAGTTGATAACATAAATTATAAATCAACACCTTAGAAAAATTGCTACGCCCCAACGGTTCGATTCCGTTCAAGAGCTTAACCTGCCCCTTCAAGGGCAACTGTCCTCTTGATAAATTCGCGGCGCTGAATACGTGCACAAAGTGGTCTCGGGCATCATCGGCGACTGGATTTTATCCAGATGAGGGAACGTGGTTCCTGGGGAATTTTAAAACCAGCTCATAGGCCGTGCTTCGTCCTCCAGCCGCGCCTTTTTGCAGGATGCCTTTCGCCATCAGTTCCGCTATATCGCGAGAGGCAGTGTCCTGGGATGCGTTCGTCAACTTTGCCCATTTTGTCGACGTGAGCTTGCCCTGGAAATTTCCCTCTAGCAGCCGGTTTAGGACCTTGGCTTGTCGCGGATTGAGATCGCTTGCAGCATGCGACTGCCAGAAATCATTTTTCAGCATCACGTTATCGAGGGTCAGCAGCGCCTCGCTAACAGCATTGCCCAAACGATCGAGGAACCACTCGATCCAGCTCGTGATGTCGAGGCTTTCCTTGCCGGTAACTGATTGCAGGGCTTTATAATACCCGATACGGGATCGCTCGATTGCTGCGGACATGGAATAAAGCCGCTGGGCGCCCCCACCACTACGTGCAAGCGTCATGTCGGCGATTGCGCGAGTTATGCGGCCGTTTCCATCGCCGAAAGGGTGGATAGCAACGAACCAGAGATGAGCAATGGCTGCCTTAATGAGAGGATCCAGTTCGTGCTGTCCATTAAACCACTCAAGGAAGGCTGACATCTCAGCTTCCACGCGATCTGCGGGCGGAGCGACATAGTGGACTCTCTCGTGCCCGAATGGACCGGAAACGATTTCCATACGACCGCCAGAGTCGTCACGCCAATCGCCGACGCGAAGCTTATGGCCCCATTCGTTGCGACCCGTCGGAAAAAGGGCCGCATGCCATTGGAATAGTCGCTCTGCCGTCAGTAGCTCTGCGCAATTGATCGTGGCATCGAGAGTGATATGGACGATGCCCTCAACCGAGCGGTTTGGCGTCACAAACCCATCGATATCGATACCGAGCCGCCTGGCGAGCGAGGAACGAACCTGTTGCTCATCCAGCTGTTCTCCCTCAATCGCTGACGACTTTACCACGTCATCGGTCAATGCTCTTAGAAACGTCGCCTCGCGTGTACGAAAACCGAGGCCCTCGACGCGGCCAATAAGACGTCCTTGATCAAGGCGTACGGCCGCAATCCTTGATATAAGGCGGTCAATACTCCACTCGAATTTCGGCCATAGGGCGCACTGCCAGATATAACTCATATCCCACGATAGATCTCATCTGCGGAGAATAGCAAGATTTATCTCCGCAAAATTGCGGAGATTTTCTCCCGTAACCTCCGCACCCACCCGAATCTGGCGCACAAAACAGCGTCGCCACGCTTGTGTAACGGCTCTGGCTAAGAGAACCGATGCTCGCTGACCAGATCCTTACGTTGAGGCAGCCCAGTCCAACATTCTGGGATATGAAAATAAAATCGGATCAATAATTTAAGTAGATCAATGAGGGCTGCGCTCCTGAAATAATGCAGGTTTGCATTCGTATATCGCGGGTTCGAATCTCTTCAAGAGCTGGGCGGTACGACGTCGTCCCTGCACCCGAAAAGGTCGCGCACAGATCTTCAGCCCGCCACTCCGGTCTGCAACAATATCGTCGTGCTGAGCTCAACCCGCCAGAGGCAGGCTGGGAAATCTACGACTCTCGATCAGAGGACTGAGACGTTCTCAGCCTTCGATTTTCCAGTCTTGCGATCCTGCCCCACCTCAAAGCTGACCTTATCGCCTTCGCGGAGCGAATCGCTGCGTTGCAAGGCAGACACGTGAACAAATACATCTTGTCCGCCATTCTCGGGCGTTATGAAACCGAAGCCCCTGTCGTCGTTGAAGAATTTAACCGTACCCGTTGGCATGAGAGACCTATCCCCTGTGTCCTTCGTCCAAATTGCGAAGCGGAAACTACAGCGGTGACGCTTCTCTAGCAACTGTGAGCATGCAGTTGGCGTTGGCCACATGTCCGGGCTGTGATCGATCGCGAGGCCCTCGCAGCCGCTTTTCAGCGCGCGGCGCATGAATACGCCGCCACCGCAGCTGATCTCAGCAATGCGGTCTTCAGCCTTTGGCGGGAGCCGGTCGAGCACGAGGTCGAAGCCGGGCTTGTGACCCAGCGGAAAACGAACCCCATCGACCAACGTTTATCGCCGTCTGGCACACCAATCCCTTCAGTGGGAAACTGGAATGCCTCTGGACCACTGGCGCGCGAGCGACCGCCGACGGGGATCGGAGCATGGCTGGCCGCTGGTCCGATGAAGATATCGCCGCGTCGCTCAATCGAATGGGCATGTCGACAGGGCAAGGGGAAACCTGGACCGCTCACCGTGTCGCTTCGGTGAGGCGGGTAGCGCCACTCAAGCGTACAAATCAGCCGACAAAGACGGCGAATGGCTGACCATGACCGAGGCTGCGGCGGTATTGGGCGTGACCAATCATCCGATTCGACATCTGATCAAGACGAAGGTGTTGTTTGCCGAGCAGGTAGTTCCCGGCGCCGTATCAAATCCGCGCCAGCGACCTCAATTCTGCGCCCTTCCGAGCTGCGATAGCGCGAAAGGGGCGCCCGTGTCGCCTTGCTGACGCGGACACGCTTCCAATATTTACAGAGACTTAGAGAAGGAGTGCACAATGACTCAGGTCCAGTAATGGGTCGGACCGCCTCGGTCGTTCCGGATTTTTGCGGCAGACATTTGAGATTGTCGCCCAGCCGCGAAGATCTCCCCCCGGCGTCGCTGTCGTCCCAAGTTGAAATTCGGTCAGCTCGCTATGCGAATTTGATGCGCCATCCCATGCGGTGAACCGGACTGATTGTGCGAGACGCGGAAAGTACTGATCAGGCTGATCAGTTCTTCAGTGTCTGCGGCCAGCGATTCTGCCGAAGCGGTGGTTTCTTCGGCCATGGCAGCGTTGTGCTGTGTGGTTGCGTCCAGTTGGTTCAGCGACGTGGAGATCGAACGCAGGGTCGTGTCCTGTTCGGCTGCCGAATGGGCGATCTTGCTAACGATTTCGCTGGCGGATTTGATCTGGTCCGAGATGCGCTTTAGCGCATCACCTGTTTCGCCGACAAGGCGGACGCCGTTTTCGACCTGGCCGGAGGAACGGGCGATCTGGTCCTTGATTTCCTTGGCGGCGGCGGCGGATTTCTGCGCCAGTTCGCGCACTTCCTGCGCCACTACGGCAAAGCCCTTGCCCGCTTCACCGGCACGCGCTGCTTCCACGCCGGCATTCAGCGCCAGAAGGTTGGTCTGGAAGGCGATACTGTCGATGACGCCGATGATCTTGGAGATTTCTTTCGCGGACTGCTCGATGCCACTCATCGCGCCGATTGCTTCTTCGACGATCGTATCGCTGCGGCTGGCATCGGTGCTGACAGAAGTGACGCGCTTGGCTGCTTCGCGTGCGCCTTCGGATGTCTGGCGCACGGCAACCGTCAGTTCGTCCAGAGCCGCCGAAGTTTCTTCGAGACTTGCGGCCTGACGTTCGGTGCGCTGGGAAAGCTCGTTGGACGCCTTTCGGATTTCATCCTTCGAACCGCCAATATCGAGGCTCTTCATGTTAACCTTGGCCATGGCCGCATCAAGATGGGAAATCGCCTCATTGAAATTGTCGCGAAGATCGGCGTAGCGTGTGCCGAGATCACGGCAGCGAACGGTAAGATCGCCAGCGGCAAGCTTTTCCAGCGCTTCACCGATGGTAGAGACAACGCGTGCCTGAAGCTCCGTTTCGTTACGCTGCATGTCGATATTGGCCTGGCGTTCACTATCAAGCTGAAGCTGCTGCTCTTCCTGGCGCGCTTGCATGGCGTGACGCTCACTCACCTTGTGCTGAAGTGACGCCGTGGCTTTCGCCATCAGGCCCACTTCGTTCTTCATATCCGTGTGAGGAATCGTCATCGCAACGTTTTCGTTGGCCACTTCGCCAAGTGCTGTGTGAATCTCGCTGAGAGGCTTGGTGATGCCGCGAATGATGACAATTGCAGCAGCAATTGCAAACAAGAGAATGCCGAGGCCGATGCTGATCGCCTTCCAGATTGCGCTGTTTACCTCTGCTTCGAGGTCATCCATGTAGAGGCCAGTATTGACGATAACACCCCATGGCTTGTATTCCGCCGCATAGACGGTCTTGCGGAAATAGTCGTCCGGTGCTTGACCCGGCTTGCTGGCCATGAAGTCTACACGACCGCCGCCCTTGATGGCGAGATCGACCAGCTTTTCTCGATAGAGATTGCCAGTTGGATCTGGCTTGTTGCGGAAATTCTGTCCCACACGCTTGGTGTCGTAGTGGAACAGCATGTTGATGTCACGGTCGTATGCAAAGAAGTAGCCATCCGGCTCGTAGCGCAGGGTGACGAGAAGCTCGAAAGCCTGCTTGCGCGCCTGATCGGTGGTTAGCTCGCCAGCCTTCACCTTGTCATCATAATGTTTCAGAACGGAAATGGCTGTCTCCGTCTCTGTCCGCAGCATCTCGTAGCGCTGCTGGTAAATCGTCTCGGAAGAAGAGCGGATTTGAAAGAAGGTGGCGACGGAAAAGGCAAGGACAAGCCCGCCCACGAGAAGGCCGAGTTGGGTAGAAATCTTGAGACGTTTCATAACGACCTGCGAATGCATCAATTGACCGCCGTCACATCCTCCTCGGAATGCCCCATGACAGCAAGCGGTGCTCCGCCAATGCTCAATCGCATCGATGGATTTTAGGCATGTGATTATTAAAAAAATACCAGCTTGCCGATAGCTACCGACAAATTCATGCGGCATTGGTACGATGAGAATAGACTGTCTTATATAATCAAGCGGTTCGGTAAGTCAAAAATCGCTAGTATAAAATACTCACATCTTGTCCGTTGCGAGGTGCAACTCCTGAGGGGCATCAACCCACAAGAGCCCATTTCTGCCGTTGCACCAGCTGCGCCGGCAACCATAGCTGGTCGTGACATTGGCGCATCTGCTCGGGTTCGTGGAACCGTTTCTTCCTGCAAAGAGCAGGCGCAAATTCCGTCCGTCCCATGTCCCACTTTGTCAACACGACCTGATACATATCGTCTTCTTCGAAACTGAAACGGGTTAAGTTCAGGACGTCAAATTCTCAAAAAAAGTGCCTGATGCAGGACCATCAATGCGCCTTTGGTCAAATCATCTTCGGCACCCATGGATCTCTTCAGATCAAAGATTTCCGCTGCCTGCCTGTAAAAGTCGTTCAGCCCATCATTGCCGACGATCGCTGCCTCGTCTCCCTCCGCATACCATCCGGCATCGCGGGCCTGCCGAAACTCCTGCCCGATGACCAATCCCCGCACATAGGAGCGCAGCTGATCCGGCGAAAGCCGGCCGGCAAGCCCGCCGGTTCGCGCCGAAAACAGCAGCGACAGCATGGCGGCGGATCGTTTTGCCTCTTTCAGACCCCAGCGATAGGCCTCCGGATCGTCGACCGGCGGCTGCGTTGAACCGCGCGCGATGAAGGAATGATTGATGAGCAGGTTGAAGATTTCACCGGTCACGAATGTCTGGAAACCTTCGATCCGCCCCGCCTTCACCCGCGCCCATTTGCTGTGGGTTCCGGGAATGATGAGGGTGGCGTCTTCGCCAAGGCCGTGGCCGACGATCTGGGTTTCTTCGCCGCGCATCACATCCGGAAAGGGCTGGCGGGCGGGGTCGTTGAGACCCGGCAGGAAGACGAGGTCGGAGCCGTTCGGCAGCGTCCTGCGCACTGTGCCGGCGGCAAGTTCCGCCGGGCCTGCGGGGCACGGCACGTAAGCGACTTCAACCCAGCCGTTGCGGCTGGTGATCATGCCGAGTGCGGCGACTGGCAGGGGCCCGTGGCGCGAGAACCAGGGTGCGAGTGCAGCCATCAGCGCGGCCTCATGCTCACCCTTGCCAAGGCTCGAAATACCGTCGGCGGTTTCCAGATGATCGAGTTCTTTGCCGTCTTCACCAACGAGCGCCGCCCTCAGTGATGTCGTTCCCCAATCAACGATGATCGACGTCGCCGTTGCTGCCATGTCTTGAACCTCCTCGTTCATTTCATCTCGGGGCTTGTCATAGGGTGCGAGTCTATATAGTGTCAATTAGTGAATTCAATGTATCAAAATATGATACTTAATTGGGAGGAGAAAGATGGTGGCTGGCCTCAAGGGGATTTTGCCTGTTCTGCCCACGCCGTTTCTGGCTGATGGCGGCATTGACGAAGCGGGTATGAAGCGGCTGGTGGTCTTTGCGCTCGACAAGGGCGTGGACGGTGTCGTGTTTCCCGGTTTCGCCAGCGAGGTGGAGGCTTTGAATGCCGCCGAGCGTGCAACGCTGCTGAAGATCGTCGTGGATGCGGTGGCCGGCCGGGTGCCGGTTGTGGCCGGCGCCAGTGCGGCCAACTGGCGTGAGGTGGTCGAGCATGGGCGGGCGGCATCGGCGCTTGGCATTCGCCACCTGATGGTGCAGCCGCCCAAATCGGTCGGCACGGATGCGCCGGCGCTGATCGAATTCCTCGGCAGGATCGTCGAGGCACTGCCCGAGGTCGAAATCATCCTGCAGAACGCGCCTGCGCCGCGCGGCTCCGACCTTTCGCCGCAGGCAATCGTGGAGATCGTGCGCGCCTTGCCGCAGGTGACCTATGTCAAGGAAGAAACGCTTCCCGCCGGCCCGGCCATCAGCCACATCATCGCCCATGCGCCGTCGACGCTGAAGGGCGTCATCGGTGGCGGCGGCGCGCGTTACATTCTCGACGAATATGCCCGAGGCGCTACGGCGGCCATGCCGGCGCTGGAGATCGCCGAGGAACATGTGGCCATCGACCGGGCGCTTGTCGCCGGGCGGCAGGAAGAGGCTCGCCGGATCTATGTCCGTACCCTGCCGCTTCTGGTGTTGCAGGCGGTCTATCGCATGCGGCTGACCAAATATGTGCTCGCCCGTCGCGGCGTGATCGAAGGTGTCGGCGTGCGTGCGCCAACACCCGAGCTTGATGCGGCGGCCATTGCCGATATTGACGCCAATCTGGTCGAACTCGGCCTTGTTGCTGCGGAGGCCGCATGAACAGCCCCATCGCAACCGTCGAAGTCTTCACGCTGACCCAGCCGCGCAAGGTGCCCTATCTTGGCGCGCTCAGGGAAGGCGAGGTGGTCAATCCCAACGGCTATATCGTGCGCAAGGGCAATCGCACGGTCTACCCCACCTTCGACCGCAGCGTGCTGGTGCGCATGACCACTAAGGCCGGCACTGTCGGCTGGGGCGAGACCTATGGCATCGTCGCCCCCGGCGCGGTCGCCGCCCTCGTCAATGATCTTCTCGCCGGTTTCGTGATCGGCCGCGATGCGTCCGATCCTTCGGCTGTTTATGACGACCTCTACGACATGATGCGGGTGCGTGGTTATACCGGCGGCTTTTACGTCGATGCGCTCGCCGCACTCGATATTGCGCTCTGGGATATTGCCGGGCAGGAAGCCGGAAAATCGGTTCGCGACCTTCTCGGCGGCGGGGTAGATACGTTTCCGGCCTATGTTTCCGGCCTGCCTGAAAAAACGCTGAAGGCGCGCGGGGAACTGGCGAAATACTGGCAGGATCGCGGTTTCAACGCCTTCAAATTCGCAACGCCGGTGGCCGATGACGGCCCGGCGGCGGAAATTGCCAATCTCCGGCAGGTGCTTGGGCCGCAGGCGAAGATCGCCGCCGACATGCACTGGAACCAGACGCCGGAACGGGCGCTGGAACTGATTGCCGAAATGCAGCCCTTCGATCCGTGGTTCGCCGAAGCGCCGGTCTGGACGGAGGACATTGCCGGTCTGGAGAAGGTTTCGAAGAATACCGACGTGCCGATTGCCGTCGGTGAGGAATGGCGCACCCATTGGGATATGCGCGCCCGCATCGAACGCTGCCGCATCGCGATCGTGCAGCCGGAAATGGGCCATAAGGGCATCACCAATTTCATCCGCATCGGCGCACTTGCTGCCGAACACGGCATTGACGTGATCCCGCACGCCACCGTTGGCGCCGGCATCTTCCTTGCCGCCAGCCTGCAGGCGTCGTCGACATTGTCGATGCTGAAGGGACACGAATTCCAGCACTCGATCTTCGAGCCGAACCGCCGCCTGCTGGAAGGCGACATGGATTGCCGCGAGGGCAGATATCACCTGCCGTCCGGACCGGGACTTGGGGTAAGACCGTCGGAGGCGGCGCTAGGTCTGATTGAACGTATCTGATTTGGTTTTTTGGAGGAGGAAACCATGACCAAAAGAATGAAAAAGCTGGCGCTCAGCACCGCGACCGCCGTTTTGATGACCATGGGCGCTGTTGCGCCCGCCATGGCCGATACCGTGCTGAAGTTCATTTCCTGGCAGACCGACGATGCCGGAACGGGCGAATGGTGGCATTCCGCCATCGCCGCCTTCGAGAAACAGCATCCGGGGGTGAAGATCGAATTCACCAAGGCGGAGCGCAGTTCCTACGCGGATACGATGACCACGCTTTTCGCCGCCAACCAGCCGCCGCAGATCGTGCATCTGGCGTCCTTCGAATTCCAGATGTTTGCCGATAGCGGCTGGCTGGAACCGCTCGACCCGTGGCTGAAGAAGGATGGCATCGACATGACCGGCTGGGCCGGCCAGCAGAAATGCGAATGGAACGGCGAAACCGTCTGCATCATGACCAACTATTTCGGTTTCGTCATGGCCTATAACAAGAAGCTGCTGGAAGAAGCCGGCGTTGCGGTTCCGAAAACCTATGACGAGTTTCTGGCCGCTGCAAAAGCCACGACCAAGGATCTGAACGGCGACGGCATCATCGACCAGTTCGGCACCGGCCACGAAACCAAGGGTGGTCCGGGGCAATATCTGACGGAAATGCTGAACTACATCATCGATGCCGGCGCCTACTGGACCGACAAGGATGGCAACATCACCATCGATACGCCCCAGATGGTCGAGGGCCTTTCACGCTGGAAAACCGTGATGAAGAGCGGCATCAGCCCGGTGGACATGAGCGCCAGCGACGTGCGCAAGCTGTTTGCCGATGGCAAGATGGCCATGCGGCTCGATGGACCGTGGCTTTATGGCACGACTGAAAAGGGTTCGGCCAAGAGCGACATCGTTTATGTCGCGCCGCCGCTTCATCCGCCACTTGGCGGGTCTTCCAACGTGCTGGCGATGCCTGCCGATATTCCCGACGACCAGAAGGCATTGGTCTGGGATTTCATCAAGCTGACGATGACGCCGGAATTCCAGCGCAGTTACGCCACCCTTGGCGGCAACACCCCGCCAAGCCCGAAAGCGGATGTCTCGGGTGTTGAAAAGACCATCCCGCATTTCCCGGTGCTGATCGAAACGATGAAGGCCGCGTCTGAAGCCGGTATCGACCGCATTCCGACCGGGCTTGAGCTTTTCTACAACGAGTTCAGCAAGATGGTGATGGAAGAAAGCCAGCGGATGATCATTCAGGATCTCGATCCGGCGGAGGTGGCGAAAACCATGCAAGCAAAGGCCGAAGCCATCAAGGGTTGATCCGCCATTGTCCTGATCTTGTTGTCCTGCCATGGCCCGTAAAGGGCCATGGCCATCATTCGCATCCGGCAGGAGGACCATCCATGACCGAACCCGTTCGGGCTGGGCGTCGCAAGTTCTTCGATCTTGCGCGTCCCAGCCGGCAACATCTCCTCGGCTATATTCTGATCGCGCCCGCGGTCCTGATGGTTGCCGCCATCATCGTCTGGCCGCTCGTGCTGGCCGTTGACCTGTCGTTCCAGCAGGTCAAGATACCAAGGCTTGGCGGTGCCAGCCGGCCGTTTTCGCTGAGCAATTACACCTGGCTGTTCTCGTCGCCGGAATTCTGGCTGGCCTGCTGGGTAACACTGAAACTGGTCATCGTCGTTACCGCCGGCAGCGTCGCCGTCGGCCTCAGCACGGCGCTTCTCGCCAATAACCGTTTCAAGGGCCGCACCGTCGCACGGCTGGGAATGGCGCTGCCCTGGGCGGTGCCGGAAATCATCGCGGTCGTCATCTTTGCGTGGATGTTCGACACTTCATTCGGCCTGTTCGGCTGGCTGGCGATCAAGCTCGGTTTCACCGACCAGATGATCCCGTGGGTCAGCAGTTCCACGGCCGCCTTCTGGGCAGTGGCGATCACCATGGTGTGGAAGGGTTTTCCTTTCGTCTCGATCATGTGTCTGGCTGGCCTGCAGTCCATCCCCGCCGATTATTATGCGGCGGCCAAGGTCGATGGCGCGAGTGTGTGGCAGCGTTTCCGCTGGATCACCATGCCGCTTTTGATGCCGGTGCTGGGCGTGACGCTGGTGCTGACGCTGCTTTGGGTATTCCGCGACTTTTCCATCATCAAGGTTCTGACCGGCGGCGGGCCGCTGCGTTCAACCCAGACGCTGTCGATCATGACCTATGACCAGGCCTTCCAGTATCACAATTTCGGTCGTGCCGCCGCCGTCGGCGTGCTGACGCTGGTGATCTGCATCGTCGCGAGCCTCCTGATGCTCGGCCGGCGTTCGAAATCGATCTATTGAGGAGGCTTTGATGAAACGGACATTTTTACAGAGCCTTGCCCTTTACGCGACTGTGATCTTCACGCTGGTGATGATCCTGTTCCCGGTCTACTGGTTGCTGGTCACGGCACTTTCCACCACCGATGAGCTTTACCGCCTGCCGCCGACCTTCTGGCCGGACGATCCGCAGTGGGACATCTTCGCCCGCGTCTGGGCGGCAAAACCGATCCTGCTGTGGCTTTGGAACTCGATGCTGGCGGCCATCGGCTCGGTGGCGCTGTCGATGCTGGTCTCGGTCAGCGCCGGCTATGCGCTGTCGCGTTATTCCATGCGGGGTGGCGCGACCATGGGCCTCTTCGTCCTGACGGCGAAGATGCTGCCCGCGACGCTGCTGGTCATTCCGCTGTTTTCGATCTTTTCCAGCTTCGGCCTGATCGGCAGCCTGTGGACGCTGGTTCTGGCGCATTCGACAATGATCATTCCTTTCGCCACATGGATGCTGAAAGGCTATTTCGACACCATTCCGAAGGAACTGGAACAGGCTGCCATGGTCGACGGCTGCTCGCCGATCGGCGCGATGGTGCGCGTCGTGCTTCCCATCGCCACGCCGGGGCTTGCCGCCACAGCACTTTATGCCTTCGTGCTCAGCTGGGCAGACTATGCCTATGCGCGCACCTTCCTTGTCAACTCGCCGGACAACTGGACGGCCAATCTCGGCATCACCACGATGCAGGGCGAATATGTCACCTACTGGAACGACATTTCCGCCGCATCCGTGTTCATCGCGCTGCCGATCATCGCAATCTACCTGTTCCTGGAACGTTATTTGGTCGGCGGCCTCACCGCTGGCGCGGAGAAATAAGCATGGCCAATATTTCCATTCGCAACGTCAGCAAGTCCTATGGCGCGCTCAACGTGCTCAGGCCGTTTTCGCTTGAGATCGAGAACGGCGAGTTCGTGGTGCTGGTCGGGCCTTCCGGCTGCGGCAAGTCGACGATGCTGAAAATCCTCGCCGGCCTCGAACCGGCAAGCGAAGGCCAGATCTTCATCGGCGACAACGAAGTGACGGATCTGGCGCCGGGTGACCGCGACATCGCCATGGTGTTCCAGAACTACGCGCTTTATCCGCACCTCACCGTTCGCCAGAATATCGGCTTCGGCCTCAAGATGCGCGGCACGGACAAGACCGAGATCGACCGCCGGGTTGATGATGCGGCGCGCATTCTGGAAGTGACACCCTATCTCGATCGCAAGCCCAAGGATCTCTCGGGCGGCCAGCGCCAGCGCGTGGCGCTTGGCCGTGCCATCGTGCGCCAGCCGCAGGCCTTCCTGATGGACGAGCCGCTGTCCAACCTCGATGCCAAGCTGCGCGTCCACATGCGTGCCGAAATCGGTGCATTGCACAAGCGCATCGGTGTCACCACCGTTTATGTGACGCATGATCAGGTCGAGGCGATGACGATGGCGGACCGCGTCGTCATCATGCAGGGCGGCATCATCCAGCAGATCGCTGCACCCGACGAGCTTTTCAACAATCCGGCCAATCTTTTCGTAGCCGGTTTCATCGGCTCGCCGGGCATGAATTTCCTCAATGCGGGACTGCGTGACGGCACTGTTACCCTGTTTGGGCAACAGGTCTCCCTGCCGGGTGCCGTCGGCCGCCAGGGCAGCGTGATTGTCGGCCTGCGGCCGGAACATCTCGTTCTGGGCGATGCGCCGGTCACTTTCGATGTCCGTCCGACGCTGGTGGAAAGCCTCGGATCGGAAAAATACGTCTATTTCGATGCGGAGGGTGCAAGGGTCGCGGATGGCGAGGAGGGCAAGTCCAAGGGGCTGATCGCCCGCGTCTCGCATACCGGCAGCCTTCCCGGCAATGAGGCGCTCCGGCTCGGTTTCGATCCGGCCCAGCTTTATCTCTTCGATGCAAAGACCGGAGCACGGCTATGATCCTCGTCACCGGATCGGCAGGCCGTGTCGGCCGTGCCGTTGTCGCCGCTTTGCGCACACAGGGCCGCGCCGTTCGCGGTTTTGATTTGAGGCCATCGGCAACCGGCGGCGAGGAAGTCGTCGGGTTGCTGGAGGATGCGCAGGCATTGTCCGAGGCAATCAAGGACGTGAGTGCCGTCCTGCATCTGGGCGCCTTCATGTCATGGGCTCCGGCGGATCGTGACCGCATGTTCGCCGTCAATGTCGAGGGCACGCGTCGGCTTCTGGACGCGGCGTCAGCAGCTGGCGTGCGGCGGTTCGTTTTCGCTTCGTCGGGTGAGGTCTATCCGGAAAACCGGCCGGAGTTCCTGCCGGTCACCGAGGACCATCCGCTTTGCCCCAATTCGCCCTATGGTCTGACCAAGCTTCTGGGCGAAGAGCTGGTGCGCTTCCACCAGCGAAGCGGCACCATGGAAACGGTGATCCTGCGGTTTTCGCATACGCAGGATGCGACGGAACTGCTGGATGAGGAGAGTTTCTTTTCCGGTCCCCGGTTTTTCCTGCGGCCGCGCATTCGCCAGCAGCAGAATTTCGGAAACACTGCCATCGCCGAACTGCTCCAGTCCCGCGATATCGGTGAGCCGTCGCACATTCTGGCGCGCAATGAAAACGGCCGGCCGTTCCGTATGCATATAACCGATACGCGCGACATGGTGGCGGGCATTCTGCTTGCTCTCGATCACCCCGGGGCGGCGGGCGGCACCTTCAATCTTGGCGCCGATGAACCGGCCGATTTCGCCGCGCTTCTGCCGAAAATTGCGGCGCTGACCGGCCTGCCCATCGTGACAGTCGATTTTCCCGGCGACGGCGTTTATTACCATACGTCCAACGAGCGGATCAGAAACACTTTGGGGTTTGAAGCGGAATGGACGATGGACCGGATGCTGGACGACGCGGCGGCCGCAAGGCGGCAGCGACTCGCGAAGGAGCAGAGGCAATGAAACCGGAGACGCCGGGCGGCACGGCGGCACTGGCCAAGGGCCTGACCCTGCTCGACATGGTCGCCGATGCGCCGGAACCGTTGCGTTTTGCCGAGCTGCTGCGCGCCTCCGGTCTGCCGAAGCCGACATTCGCGCGCATCCTGCGCACCCTCATCGCTTATGGCCTCGTCCGTCAGGATGAGGCTCGCGGCACCTATGTGCTGGGCCAGCGTTTTCTGGAAATGTCCCATAAGGTCTGGGAGAGCTTCGATCTCGTCTCGGCGGCGACACCGGAACTGGAGCGGCTGGCCGCCGAACTGGGGGAGACGGTTGCGCTGTGCCGGCTTGACGGCACCATGACGCAATATCTCGCCGAACGCTCGCCGAACGGTCTTTCGGTGCGCGTCGAGGTGGGACGCCGTGTTCCCCTGCATTGCACCGCACCGGGCAAGGCGCTGCTCGCCTTTCAGGACCCCGCCGTTGGCCGCGCGCTGCTGGATCGCCTGACGCTCGATCTGCAGACACCTAAAACCATTACCAGCCTCGATGCGCTGCAGGCCGATCTGACGCTGACGCGGGCGCGGGGCTATTCGATTTCCTACGAGGAGCATCTGCCGGGCGTGAATTCGGTCGCCGCCCCTGTCATGGGCCGTGACAATACGCCGATGGGCGTGCTCGTTGCGCTCGGGCCGTCGTCGCGGCTGGATTCCTCCAATATCCATCCCGCCGGGCGTGAATTGATTGCTGCCGCCCGCCGCATTACCGGTGCAGCCGGGGCCGTGGCGATCAGCTCGCGGCCGCGCCCGCGTTCGGCAACGGGCCGCCCCAGCGCCGAACTCAGCTGTGTTCTGCCATGGGGTGCACAGCTGGGGGAAAGCCCGGTCTGGCACGAGGGGGAAAACGCGCTCTACTGGGTGGATATTCTGCATCCGGCGGTGCACCGCTTCGATCCCGCCACCGGCCGCAATGAAACCTGCGAGACCGGCAAACTGGTCAGCGCCGTCATTCCGGTCACCGGCGGGCGATTGCTGGTGGCGTCGCAGGATGGCGTCGAATGGCTGGATTTCGCCTCCGGCCGGCTGACCCCCTTCGTCAGCCCGGAGGCGGGCATTGCCGATAACCGCCTGAACGATGCCAAATGCGGGCCGGATGGCGCGATCTGGGTCGGCTCGATGCGCATCGATGCCTCCAAGCCCACGGGGGCGCTTTATCGCATCAATGCCAATGGCGCATCCGAGCGCAAGGAAGGCGGCATCATCGTTTCCAACGGTCTCGGCTGGAGCCCTGATGGCAGGACGTTCTATTTCGTCGATACCGTGCCCGGCCTCATCCACGCCTATGATTGTGATCCGGCGACGGGTGCCTTGTCACAGCGCCGTGAATTCGCCCGCATTCCGGTGGCCGATGGCCGACCGGATGGTCTGGCCGTAGATGCGGAAGGCGGGGTCTGGTGCGCCATCTGGGATGGCTGGTGCGTGCGCCGTTATCTTCCAAACGGCAAGCTCGACCAGGTGATCGACATGCCGGTGCCGCGCCCTTCCAGCATCGCCTTTGGCGGGCCGGACCTGTCGACGCTGTTCATCACCAGCGCCCGCACGCGCCTGCCTGCCTCCACACTCGCCGATGCGCCGCTCTCCGGCGGCCTGTTTTCCTGCCGCCCGGGAATTGCCGGCGCGCACATATCGCTGTTTGAAGGATAGAGGATGCGTCTCGAAAGCGTCTTTGGATTGACGGGCCGCACGACGCTGGTCACCGGTTCCAGCCGTGGAATAGGCGCTGCCATTGCCGAGGGGCTGGCGGGCGCGGGAGCCCATGTCATCCTGCATGGCGTAAAGCCGGGTGCCACCGCAGCCGTGCAGCACCGGATCGTCGCAGGCGGCGGCACGGCGCAGGAACTGGCGGGCGATCTTTCCGAACCCGGTGCCGGTCGTGACCTCATCGAACGGGCCGAGGCGATAGCACCGGTCGATATTCTTGTCATCAATGCCAGTGCCCAGATCAACGCCGTGCTTTCGGAACTGACACCGGACGATCTGGCCTTTCAGCTGGCGGTCAATCTGGGCTCGACGGTGGATATGCTGCAGGCGGCCCTGCCGCGCATGGCGGCCCGCAAATGGGGCAGGGTGGTTTCCATCGGGTCGGTCAATCAGCTGCGGCCAAAGGGCATCGTCACCGCCTATGCCGCCACCAAGGCTGCGCAGCATAATCTGATCCAGAGTCAGGCGCGGGATTATGCGCGCGACAATGTGTTGCTCAACACACTCGCGCCCGGCCTCATCGACACCGACCGCAATGCCCATCGTCGTGATGAGGACCCCGACGGCTGGGCTGAATACGTCCGGACGCTGAA
The DNA here is from genome assembly GCF_044900305.1 of Agrobacterium sp. NPDC089420. Lineage (NCBI taxonomy): Bacteria > Pseudomonadati > Pseudomonadota > Alphaproteobacteria > Hyphomicrobiales > Rhizobiaceae > Agrobacterium > Agrobacterium sp. NPDC089420. The sequence goes on from NZ_JBJDMY010000021.1 coordinate 48,881, forward strand.
CTGGATGGGCCGTGCCGGGCAGCCGGAAGAAATGGTGGGTGCCGCCATCTTCCTGTCGTCGCAGGCCTGCAGTTTCATGACAGGTGAGACTATCTTTCTCACCGGTGGTTCGTGACGCAGATCGGATGACGCTCCAACCGCATGCGGCCGGCGATCCGCTGTGGCGACCAGTCATGGATGATCCGCTCAATGACCGATGGGGCATATCGGAAAAACGTGCAAGCGTGGGTAGCGTAGCTCCGCGCTCCCGCGCCACTTCGTTGGCGGTCACGCCATAGTAGCCGCTCAGACCTAGCATCTGTGGATCCTCAAACGCATTCCGCTTGAGCTCGCCAACGGCAATATCGATGCGACCATTATCGATGCGATCGCCAGAGCATGGGCGATCAAGAATTCCGGCCTTCCTCTCGAAATTACGCCGGATTTCGTCAACCATGTCCAGAAAGGTTTCGCCATCAAGAAGGGCAAGCCCGAACTGGTCAAGGCGGCGAACAAGGCGTTCGCCGACAGCACCTACGCGAAACTGACGTTTTGGAGAATTTTTTGGACATCCTACCCCAAGTGCATCACGCCTGTTTTGCAGGGTAGGGGATCAGGCCTCCTCCTGCAAATGGGCCTTGAAGGCCTCGGCCGGGGTTCTATAGTTCAGGCACTTTCTCGGCTGGTCGTTGAGAATGTGTGTGAGCTGGTTCAGCGTCGCCTGCGACATTTGATTGAGGTCTGTATCCGGCGGCAGGAAACGGCGGATGCGCTTGTTGGCGTTTTCCACCGCACCTTTTTGCCAGGGCGCACTCGGATCGCAGAACCAGCTTCGTGCGCCAATGCCATCTTCCAAAGCCCGGAATGCGGCAAACTCCGTACCGCGATCAAAGGTGAAGCTTTGACGCGCGAAGGCGGGCAGGGAAGAGAATGCACGAATGATCTTGTCCATGATCGGACGCGAGTGCCGGCTCGGGTTCTTGATCAGGACGGTATAGCGGCTTTTGCGCTCAACGAGTGATGTGACATTGGCATGGCCAAACGGACGCTCGAATATGATGAGGTCGCCCTCCCAATGACCAAACTGCGATCTGTTTCCAATGAAATCAGGCCTTTGGCCGATACGATGGCTTGCTGGAAAAGCACCATTGTGCGGTTTTCTGGAGCGGAGAGGACGACGCTTGCGGCGCGCTTCCGGCAGATATTGATAGAGGCCGAGCGCATAATCTTCCTTGCTGTAAATGAACCGGTAGATGGTTTCGGCGGACACGCGAACAGGGCTTATTCCCTCCGACAGCAGACGCCCGGCGATCTGCTCGGGAGACCATCGAGCCTTGAGTTGACGGATGACGTCGGCTCGCAGATCCGGATGGCGTCGCAGCTTGCGCAAGCGTCTTCGTCGCTCGCGGGTCAGTTGATCAGCGATCGTCCCGAAGTAACCGGTGTACTGGGGAAGCTCACGGTCATGGAAGGTGTTGCGACGGATTTCGCGATAGATGGTTGAACGATGACGTCCCAGCCGCCGGGCCATCTCATTGATCGCGACTTTCTGATCAACGAGACGGTGAAGAAGGCGACGATCGGCGAGGGTCAATTGCTGATAACATCCGGACATGCCAAAATCTCCAAAATGAAGCCATTGAAATTACTGGCATGTCGCACTTGGAATTAGAATGTACCCGGCTACAAACGATGTGGCGGGGGAGTTGAAACGTCCGCCGATGTGCAAAGTAGAAATGTCCAATTTGGGTGTCCCGGCCATTTAGACATGCGACACTGACACCGCG
>NZ_JBJDMY010000022.1:0-44791 GCF_044900305.1 Agrobacterium sp. NPDC089420
ATAACGGCCAGATCCCCCTCGAACTCATCGAAATCCAGACCGGAGCCTATATCGGAGAGGACGATGTCATCCGTATCGAGGATGATTACAAGCGACAATAACATCGCTAGCTGTGCCGGAGCGGCATGATCGAAGGCGGGGCGGATGATCTTCCGGCTCGCCTTTTCCGTTTCGGCCGATCAGCGCCTTTGTTCAGGGCGAATGACACTGTCGCCCGACGGCCCGGCAATCGGGCGGCTGGCCGGGTTGCATGCTTCATCCCCTGTCCTGCCACCTGCTCGGTCCATTTTCCGCCGTTGAAAGGGCCTGCGGAAAGCGGTGGCGAGATTCGTCTCTTAGGCGGTTGCCTAATGAAAAATCTTCGCATACGTTCCAACTGCAACGTTTCAGTGAGGGAGGAGACTCATGCGAATGCGTGTTATTTCTGCGGCCTTTTTGGCCAGTGTGATTATACCGGCGGGCATGGCCGGTGCCACCGATCTTGAGGTGACCCATTGGTGGACATCGGGCGGCGAGGCCGCAGCCGTGGCCGAGCTTGCCAAGGCTTTCGATGCGACCGGCAATAAATGGGTGGATGGCGCTATTGCCGGCTCGGGCGGCACGGCCCGGCCGATCATGATCAGCCGCATCACCGGCGGCGACCCGATGGGCGCCACACAGTTCAACCATGGCCGGCAGGCGGAAGAGCTGGTGCAGGCCGGCCTGATGCGCGACCTGTCCGACGTTGCCGAAAAGGGCAAGTGGAAAGAGGTGATCAAGCCGGCAAGCCTGCTCGACAGCTGCACCATCGACGGCAAGATCTATTGCGCGCCGGTCAACATCCATTCCTGGCAATGGCTGTGGCTTTCCAACGAAGCCTTCAAGAAGGCGGGCGTCGAGGTTCCGAAGAACTGGACGGAGTTCGTTGCGGCCGCACCGGCGCTGAAAAAGGCCGGCATCCAGCCGCTCGCGCTGGGCGGACAGGCATGGCAGGCCAACGGCCTGTTCGACACGCTGACGCTTTCGATCGGCGGCAAAGACCTTTATCAGAAAGTCTATGGCGACAAGGATGCCGAGGCGGCAGCAGGCCCCGAAATGGCGAAGATTTTCGCGGCGGCCGTCGAAGCGCGCGATATGGCCAAGGGCACCAATGTTCAGGACTGGAACCAGGCCACCAACATGGTGATTACCGGCAAGGCTGGCGGCCAGATCATGGGTGACTGGGCGCAGGGTGAATTCCAGCTCGCCAATCAGAAGGCCGGTACGGATTATTCCTGCCTGCCGGGTCTTGGCCTCAACGACTATATCACCACCGGCGGCGACGCCTTTTATTTCCCGGTGCTGAAGGACGAGGCGAAAACCAAGGCGCAGGACGTGCTGGCCGAAACCATCGTCGATCCGAAAACCCAGGTTGCCTTCAACCTGAAGAAGGGTTCGCTGCCGATTCGTGGCGACGTCGATCTCAATGCCGCCAACGACTGCATGAAGAAGGGTCTGGAAATTCTGGCCAAGGGCAATGCGCTGACCAGTACCGACCAGCTGATTTCTGCCGATACGCAGAAACAGAAGGAAGACCTGATGGCGGAATTCTTCGCGGGCTCGATGTCGGCGGAAGATGGGCAGAAACGTTTCGCGAGCATTATCGGCTCTGCTGACTGATTGTGATCTCTCCGGATCGGGGAGTGGTTCGCCGCTTCCCGATCCAACGTCCGGTCTGTGCGATATTTACCGGCACGGACCAGGTTTCATGCGGCAAGGTTTTTTGCTTGGCTGCAAACTGTAACGTTACAGGAGGAGGTAAAATGGCAGGACAAGCGCGCTCGGGGCGCCCCAACCAGCTCTTTCGCAATCTCAATTCCAAGATTGCCTCCATTCCGATGATCTTGACCGCCATGGTGATCTTCCTCGGCGGGACGATCTGGACGGTGGTTTATTCCTTCACCAATTCCAAGCTCCTGCCGCGGGCGAGCTTTATCGGTTTCGACCAATATGAACGGCTGTGGGCAGCGCCGCGCTGGATCGTATCCATTCAGAACCTGGCGATCTACGGCATCCTGTCGCTGATCTTCAGCCTCGTCATCGGCTTCGTGCTGGCGGCGCTGATGGACCAGAAAATCCGGTTCGAAAACACCTTCCGCACCATTTTCCTTTATCCCTTCGCCCTGTCCTTCATCGTCACCGGTCTTGTCTGGCAATGGCTGCTCAATCCGGAATTCGGCATCCAGTCCGTGGTCCGCTCGATGGGCTGGGAGAGCTTCACCTTCGATCCGCTCTATAATTCCCAGATCGTCATCTACGGCATCCTGATTGCGGCGCTCTGGCAGGGCACCGGGCTCGTCATGTGCCTGATGCTGGCCGGTCTTCGCGGCATCGATGAGGATATCTGGAAGGCGGCGCGTGTCGACGGCATTCCGATGTGGAAGACCTATATTCTCATCATCATTCCCATGATGCGGCCGGTCTTCATCACCACGCTGGTCATCATCGCCAGCGGCATCGTCAAGGTTTACGATCTGGTGGTGGCGCAGACCAGCGGCGGGCCGGGCATCGCCTCCGAAGTGCCGGCGAAATATGTCTATGACTACATGTTCCAGGCGCAAAACCTGGGACAGGGCTTCGCCGCCTCGACAATGATGCTTCTGACGGTCGCGATCATCGTCATTCCGTGGGCCTACCTCGAATTCGGAGGCAAGAAGCGTGGCTAATATCAGCACATTGAACACGGTTGTTGCCGGCAGCGATGCGGTTTCCAAGGAACTTTCCGGCCCGCGCGGCAAGAAGCCGAAGAAGACTTTTTCCCGCCGCAACATCATTCTCTACGGCACGCTGTTCGTGGCTGCCGCCTATTACCTGCTGCCGCTTTACGTGATGGTCGTGACCTCGCTGAAGGGTATGCCGGAAATCCGTCTCGGCAACATCTTCGCGCCGCCGGTGGAAATCACCTTCGAGCCCTGGGTGAAAGCCTGGGCCAATGCCTGCACGGGACTTAACTGCGACGGGCTTTCGCGCGGCTTCTGGAACTCGGTGCGCATTCTCGTGCCTTCGGTGGTGATCTCGATCATCGTCGCTTCCGTCAGCGGCTATGCCATGGCCAACTGGAAGTTCAAGGGCTCGGAGCTGTTCTTCTCGATCCTCATCATCGGCGCCTTCATTCCTTACCAGGTGATGATCTATCCGATCGTCATCGTGCTGCGTGAAATGGGCGTTTATGGCACGCTGACCGGCCTTGTCATCGTGCACACCATCTTCGGTATGCCGATCCTGACGCTGCTGTTCCGCAACTACTTCGCCTCGCTGCCGGAGGAATTGTTCAAGGCGGCGCGTATTGATGGCGCGAATTTCTGGCAGATCTATTTCCGCATCATGCTGCCCATGTCGCTGCCGATCTTCGTCGTGGCGATGATCCTGCAGGTGACCGGCATCTGGAACGACTTCCTGTTCGGCGTGGTGTTCACGCGGCCGGAATATTACCCGATGACGGTGCAGCTCAATAATATCGTCAACTCCGTGCAGGGCGTGAAGGAATATAACGTCAACATGGCCGCCACCCTTCTGACCGGGGCCGTGCCGCTGATCGTCTATTTCGTTTCCGGCAGGCTATTCGTGCGCGGCATTGCCGCAGGCGCAGTAAAAGGTTGAGCTATATGAACAAAAGCGTTTCCATCCGCGATCTTTCCCTGTCCTTCGGTGCCGTCACCGTGCTGAAAGACCTCAATCTCGATATTTACGACGGCGAATTCCTCGTCCTGCTCGGCTCTTCCGGCTGCGGCAAGTCGACCCTTCTCAACTGCATTGCCGGCCTTCTGGAGCCGACCGACGGGCAAATCTTCATCAAGGACCGCAACGTCACCTGGGAGGAGCCGAAAGACCGCGGCATCGGCATGGTGTTCCAGTCCTATGCGCTTTATCCGCAGATGACGGTGGAGAAGAACCTGTCCTTCGGCCTTCAGGTCGCCAAGGTGCCGAAAGAGGAGATCGACCGCCGCGTCAAAAGGGCGGCCGGCATCCTCCAGATCGAGCCGCTGCTGAAACGTAAACCCGCCGAGCTTTCCGGCGGCCAGCGCCAGCGCGTCGCAATCGGCCGGGCGCTGGTGCGGGATGTGGATGTATTCCTGTTCGACGAACCGCTCTCCAACCTCGACGCCAAGCTGCGTTCGGAACTGCGCGTGGAAATCAAGCGGCTGCACCAGTCGCTGAAGAATACCATGATCTATGTGACGCACGACCAGATCGAGGCGCTGACCCTGGCGGATCGTATCGCCATCATGAAAAGCGGCGTCATCCAGCAGCTCGCCGATCCCGTCACCATCTACAACAAGCCGCGCAACCTCTTTGTCGCCGGCTTCATCGGTTCGCCGTCAATGAATTTCCTGCGTGGCGAGCTGATCGAGAAGGACGGCAAGGTCGTCTTCACCACCAATGGCGTGACTTTTGCGCTCGATGGTTATCACGCGGAAACGCCGCTTGCCGCCGGCCGTGCCGTGGTACTCGGCGTGCGCCCCGAACATGTGCGTGTCGATGCCGATATTGCCGGTGGCGAAGTGCATGAGGCAATCGTCGATATCGAGGAGCCGATGGGCGCCGACAATCTGATCTGGCTGAAACATGCCGGCCACACCCTGTCCGTGCGCGTCGGCGGCCACCGGCGGTTTTCGCCGGGCACGAAGGTGCGCCTCGGCCTCGATATGACGATGGCTTCGCTGTTCGACGCGCAAAGCGAGGAACGGCTTTAGGCGTCCCACTTATTCCCCCACACAATCCCAAGACCCACATCTCTATGGAGGAGACAATGACAGAACTCGGTTTTCAGCTTTACAGCGCCCGCAATTTCCAGCCTTTTTCCAATATTCTGAAGAAGCTCTCGGCGGCGGGTTACCAACAGGTCGAAGGTTACGGCGCCATGTATGCGTCGCTGGATGATGCCGGGTTGAAGGCCCTGCGTGCCGAACTCGATGCTAATGGCCTTTCCATGCCGACCGGTCATTTCGGCCTCGACCTGCTTGAGGGCGATCCGAAAAAGGCCCTGAACATCGCCAAGGTCCTGGGCGTGGAGGCGATCTATTGCCCTTACCTGATGCCCGACCAGCGCCCGACGGATGCCGCGGGCTGGTTCGCCTTCGGCAAGCGCCTGCAGGAAGCCGGCAAGCCTTTCGTGGATGCCGGGCTTGTCTTCGGCTGGCACAACCACGATTTCGAGTTCAAGGCGCTTGCCGATGGTTCCACCCCGCAGGAACAGATCCTTGCCGGCGGACCGGACCTGAAATGGGAAGCGGATATCGCCTGGATTATCAGAGGCGATGCCGATCCGCTCGCCTGGATCGAAAGCTACGGCAAGCGCATCACCGCCGTCCATGTCAAGGACATCGCACCGGCTGGTGAAAATACCGACGAAGACGGCTGGGCCGATGTCGGCCATGGTACGGTGGACTGGAAGGGTCTCGTCGCGGCGCTGAAGGCGAAATCCGCCACGAAACATTTCGTGGTCGAGCACGACAACCCCAAGGATATCGACCGGCTGATCACCCGCTCGATCGCATCGTTCAAAACCTACTAAGTCTCACATTTCGGAGTTTCATCATGGCCAGGGATCTTGGCGTCGGCATCATCGGATGCGGCAATATCTCGTCTGCTTATTTTTCGCTGGCACCGCTCTTCAAGGGCATCAAGGTGCTGGCTTGCGCCGACCTCAACCGCAATGCGGCGGAGCTGAGGGCGGAAGAATTCGGTGTTGTCGCGCAGTCCATCGAGGAACTGCTCGCCAACAAGGACATCGACGTGGTGGTGAACCTCACCATCCCCGCCGCGCATTTTCCGGTGTCGAAAGCAGCCCTCGAGGCGGGCAAGCATGTCTATTCGGAAAAGCCGCTGGTGCTGTCGCTGGAGGAAGGCGAGGAGTTGCGGCGCATTGCCCGCGAGAAGAAGCTTTCGGTCGGCTGCGCGCCGGATACGTTCCTCGGCGGGGCGCATCAGCTTGCCCGGCAATATATCGATGACGGCAAGGTCGGTCGCATCACCTCAGGCACCTGCCATGTCATGAGCCCCGGCATGGAGATGTGGCACCCCAATCCGGGCTTCTTCTTCCTGAAGGGCGGCGGGCCGATCCTCGATCTCGGTCCCTATTACATCGCCAATCTCATCAACCTCATCGGCCCCGTCAAACGTGTCGGCGCGCTGACCACGATGGCGAACCCCACCCGCACGGTGACCAGCCAGCCGCTCAACGGCGAGATCATTCCCGTCGAGACGCCGACCAATATCCACGCGCTGCTGGAATTCGTGAACGGCGCGACGATCACGCTTTCGGCCAGCTGGGATGTGTGGTCGCATCGCCATGCCAATATGGAACTCTACGGCACGGAAGGCTCGATCTACGTGCCGGACCCGAATTTCTTCGGCGGTGTGGTGGAAGCAAGCGGCCGCGACAAGAATATCCAGCCGCTGGAGGACTGGGCGCATCCTTTCGGCATCGCCAATCAGGAAAGCCCGAACGGCCCGCGCGCCAATTACCGCACGGCGGGTCTTGCCGATATGGCGATTGCGCTTCTGGAAGGCCGTGATGCCCGCTGCTCGCTGGACCGCTCGCTGCACGGCATCGACGTGATGACCTCGATCCTGAAGTCCGGCGAGGAAGGCCGCTTCATCGAGATGAGAACGACCTGCACCCAGCCGGCCGCACTCGGCATCGAGGAGGCGCGGGCGCTGCTGCGCTGAGCCTGTTTCAACAAAAGGCCCGGCGCACTGCCAGTCCGCCGGGCCTTTCCGCTCAGCCGGCTACGGCGAGCGTCGCGGGTCGATGGAGCCTTCAAATTCCAATAAAAAGGCCGAGCCAGCGCGCCACGGTTCTGATCATCCAGATCAGGAAAACGAACGGGGCTATGCCGACCGCCGCGACAAGCGCTGCCGCGACGACGAAAAGCGCGGTGGTAAGATTGCGCCTGAACCGGTGGCGTTTCGTGCCGAGAGCTCTATCCATGGCGAATGGCGGCGATCAGCCCGCGAATGGTGAGTGTGACGTAAAACATGCCGGCCATCGCCATCAGCAGGCCAGCACCGAGAGAGCTGAGATTGTTCAGCGAAAACAGAAATGTATCAGCCGCCGCCATCGGCAAGACCCTTCAAGAACAATAAATTCCGCATTGTTCTAGATCGCGCCGGTTTCCCGCATATGTCCCGTTTGTTTCGTCTTGTTGCTGTGACGGGGCATTTTCGTGATGCTGCGGCTTGACCTCATGTCGGCAAGGCCCTTCACAAATCCGCCGCTTTGGTTTAAAGCCGCCCCCGTAATCCGGTCGCAGCCCACCCGGTCAAAACAAGGGATCCCAAATCATGAAAACCATCGTCATCTGCTCCGGCGGATTGGACTCCGTTTCGCTTGCGCATAAAATTGCGGCGGAACATCAACTTCTCGCTCTTGTCTCCTTCGATTATGGCCAGCGCCACAAGAAGGAGCTGGAATACGCGGCCGATTGCGCCAAACGGCTCGGCGTGCCGCATCATGTCATCGATATCAGAACCATCGGCGCACATCTCACCGGCTCGGCGCTGACCGACGACGTGGACGTGCCGGACGGACATTATGCGGAAGAGACCATGCGCTCCACCGTTGTGCCGAACCGCAACGCCATCATGCTCACCATCGCTTTCGGGCTGGCTGCTGCGCAGCAGGTGGATGCCGTGGCGATTGCCGTGCATGGCGGCGATCACTTCATCTATCCCGATTGCCGGCCGGGCTTCATCGACAGCTTCAACGCCATGCAGCGCCAAGCGCTTGAGGGCTACGCCGACGTCGAGCTCTTTGCGCCCTATGTCACGGTTTCCAAGGCGGCGATCGTGACCGATGGCGTGAAATACGGCACGCCGTTTGGCGAAACATGGTCCTGTTACAAGGGCGGTCTTACCCATTGCGGCCGCTGCGGCACCTGCGTCGAACGGCGCGAGGCGTTTCATCTGGCCGGCGTCACCGATCCGACCGACTATGAAGACCCGGATTTCTGGGTGGCGGCCACCCATGCCTATGCGGCGCAGGAGGTGCGCTGATGTTCCGCATCACCAAGGAATTTCACTTCTCCGCCTCGCATCAGTTGAAGAGCCTGCCGTCGGATCACCAGTGCAACCGCCTGCACGGGCATAATTACATTGTCGAGATAGAGCTTGCGGGCGAAGCACTGAACGAGCACGGTTTCGTGCGCGATTATCACGAGCTTGCGCCGCTGAAGCGCTATATCGACGATCATTTCGATCATCGCCACCTGAACGATGTCCTCGGTCATGACCGGGTGACGGCGGAGTGCCTCGCCAAACATTTCTATGACTGGTGCAAGGACCGCCTGCCGGAAACCAGCGCCGTGAGGGTCAGCGAAACAGCCAAGACCTGGGCGGAATACCGGCCATGACGGCGGCTGCACAAAAGATTGCAGCGAAGGAAACCACGATCCGCATCAGCGAAATCTTCGGCCCGACCATTCAGGGCGAAGGTCTGCTGATCGGTCTGCCCACCGTTTTCGTGCGCACCGGCGGCTGCGACTATCGTTGTTCCTGGTGCGATACGCTGCATGCGGTCGACAGCGAGTATCGCGACACGTGGAAACCGATGCCGGTCGAGGCGATCTGGCAGGAGGTACGGCGGCTTTCCGGCGGCGTGCCGCTGACGGTCTCGCTGTCCGGCGGCAATCCGGCCATCCAGCCGCTCGGAGCCTTGATCGCCAAGGGGCAAAGCGAGGGGTATCGCTTCGCGCTGGAAACGCAGGGCAGCCTCGCGAAAGACTGGTTTGCCGGTCTCGACTATCTGGTGCTAAGTCCTAAGCCGCCGTCGAGCGGCATGGAAACGGACTGGCGGGCGTTCGAAGACTGTCTTGCCGCCGCCGGCGAGGGGCCGCAGGTGGCGTTGAAGGTCGTGGTGTTCGATGATGCGGATTATGCCTATGCCAAGGCGGCATCCGCGCGTTTCCCGCATCTGCCTGTCTATCTCCAGCCCGGCAACCACACCCCGCCGCCGCCGGATGATGACGACGCGCGCGTGGATATTGACGGGGTGATGGATCGGATGTTGTGGCTGGTGGACAAGGTCAGCGAAGACCGCTGGTTTTCTGCCCGCGTACTGCCGCAGTTGCATGTGCTGCTTTGGGGGAACAAGCGCGGGGTTTGAGGCAGTTATAAGGTCCCTCCGTCATGCGGGTCCCCTGAACAAGTGCGGGGTGACGGAGAGCGAGGAGCGTCCTTTGCAGCAATCCATGCGGCGGCTTGCGCCGCCGCAATTTTGCGAATCAAGCCGAAACGGCCAACTCGCGCCTCTCCCGATCCGCGATGATCGACAGGTCGAGCACCTTCTGCAGATTGGCGGCGTGGCGGAAGTCCGGATCGGCGGGGCCGCCTTCCATGACCGCCTTGGCGAATTTTTCGTAATTCGTTGCCACGGGGTCGACATCGATCGTCTTCCAGATCGCCTTTTCCACATCTTCGCCGATGCAGGCACGAAGGCTGGAATAGTCAGGCGTGTGGATGACTTCCAGCGCACCCTTGTCGCCATGGATACGCAGGCGGAGCTCGTTCAAGTGACCTGTCGCCCAGCGGCTGGCATGGATGACGCCCATGGCGCCGTTTTCCAGTTCGGCGGTCATGGTGAAGCTGTCATTGGCGTCGAGGTCGTAGACGCCAATTTTATTGCCTTCATATTTGTCGAAGGTCTTCAGCCGCGTGAAGATGCGTTCCACATCGCTGCCCGCGCCATAGGAGGCGAAGTCGAGAATGTGGATGCCGACATCGCCCAGCACGCCGTTAGAGCCATGCTTGGTGGAAAGCCGCCACAGCCACTTGCTCTCCGTCATCCAGTCGCCCCAGGCCTTGGAAACGAGCCAGCTCTGGAGATAGGAAGCTTCCAGATGCCGCACCTTGCCGATCTTGCCGGCCAGAACCATCTCACGCGCCGCCTGCAAGGGGGCGACGTTGCGATAGGTGAGGTTGACCATGGCGACGAGGCCGGCTTTTTCGGCCGCATCGGCCATTTCGGCGGCCTTGGCGTAGTTTTCCGCCAGCGGCTTTTCGCAGAAGACGTGCTTGCCGGCCGCCAGCAGCTTCAGGCTGGTGGGATGGTGGATGGCATCCGGCGTGACATTGGCTGCCGCATCGAATTCACCCCAGGCAATGGCGTCATCCAGCGAGGTGAAGGAGAGCGGGATGTTGTGGCGGAGCGCAAAGCCGCGCACCACCACATCGTCCACATCCACCGCCGCGACCAGTTCGACGCCGGGGATTTGCGAGAAATAGGTGGCATGGTTGTTGGCCATGCCGCCGGTTCCGAGAATGAGAAGTCTCATGGCCAGTTATCTCCAAGCCCTTATCTGTAACCTGCTTCGCCTGCCTTGTGCAGCTTGGGGCCGCGTTCTTCGATCGGCTCCAGCGCCTTGTCGACGGGAACATTGGGAGCATCGTGAATGCTCTTCAGCGCGCCAACCGGATTATAGGCCCATTTCACCGAGTTGCTGATGACCTTCTGGACATTGGCATCGTGATAGGTCGGATAGGTTTCGTGGCCGGGGCGGAAATAGAAGATATTGCCGGCGCCGCGACGCCAGGTGAGGCCGGAACGGAAGACCTCGCCGCCCTGGAACCAAGAGATGAACACGGTTTCCAGCGGCTCAGGAACGGAAAACTGCTCGCCATACATTTCCTCGTTTTCCAGCTCGAAATGCTCGGGCAGGCCGGCGGCAATGGGGTGGCGCGGATTGATCGTCCACAGACGCTCGCGTTCACCCGCCTCACGCCATTTCAGCGCGCAGGGCGTGCCCATCAGCCGCTTGAACGGCTTGGAGAAGTGGCCGGAATGCAGGACGATAAGGCCCATGCCTTCCCAGACGCGCTTGGCAACACGCTCGACAATCTCGTCCTGCACCGCGCCATGGTCCTTGTGGCCCCACCAGACCAGCACGTCGGTCTTGTCGAGGCGCTCCTGCGACAGGCCGTGTTCCGGCTCCTGCAGCGTGGCGGTGGTGGCATTGATCTCGGGGTTCTGGTTCAGCGCGTCGGCAATGGTGTTGTGCATGCCGTTCGGATAGATCGAACGCACCGTCTCATTGATGTGTTCGTGGATATTTTCGCCCCATACAACGGTGTTGATGGTCATTGTCATGCTCCTCGGTGAAAGCCGGGACCTTGGGTGATCCCGGCGAAAGTTGAAATTTCAGGCAGCGCCCCGGGCGGGGTTGCGGGCAAGCGCCTGGCCTTGCGTGTCGAAACGGTGGATCTGCGCCGCATCCGGCACGAGGGCGATACGTTCGCCGGCCTTGCGGTCGGTCACGCCTTCTTCGCGAACGACGACGGGTTCACCGGCGCCGATCTCGACATAGATGTAGCTGTCCGATCCCAGCATTTCCGAATGCACGATCTCGCCGCTCCAGCCGCTGCCGTCGCTGGCGATGGTGATGTGCTCCGGGCGGATGCCGATGGTTTTCGCGCCTTCGGCTTCCGCATATTGGCCAGAAAGGAAGTTCATCTTCGGCGAACCGATGAAGCCGGCGACGAAGGTGTTGACAGGGCTTTCGTAAAGCTCCAGCGGCGTGCCGATCTGCTCGACCCGGCCGTCACGCAGCACACAGATGCGGTCGGCGAGCGTCATCGCCTCCACCTGGTCGTGCGTGACGTAGATCATCGTCGTGTCATGCATCGAGCGGTGCAGCTTGGCGATTTCCAGACGCGTGGCAACGCGTAGCGCAGCATCGAGGTTGGAAAGCGGCTCGTCGAACAGGAACACCTTGGGATCGCGCACGATGGCGCGGCCGATGGCGACACGCTGGCGCTGGCCGCCGGAAAGCTGTTTCGGCAGGCGTTCCAGATAGGGCGTGAGCTGCAGCATCTCGGCTGCCGCTTCGACGCGCTTCTTGCGCTGTTCCTTGTCCGCGCCTGATAGCTTCATGCCGAAAGCCATGTTTTCAAACACGGTCATATGCGGATAAAGCGCATAGGACTGGAAGACCATGGCGACGCCGCGTTTGGCGGGCGGCAGGCGGTTGACCGTCTCGCCGTCGAAGGAGAGCGTACCACTGGTAATTTCCTCCAGCCCGCAGATGAGGCGCAAAAGCGTGGACTTGCCGCAGCCGGAGGGGCCGACGAAGACCATGAACTCGCCGGAGCGGATGTCCATGTCGATACCCTTGATGACATCGAAGGCGCCGAAGGATTTGCGAAGATCGCGCAGTTGAATGGTGGTCATGATGTTTCTCCTAGCCTTTGACGCCGCCGGCGGTGAGGCCGGAGATGATGCGTCGCTGGAAGATCAGAACGAGGACGACGAGTGGGGCGGTGACGATGACGGAGGCCGCCATGATCGTTCCCCAGGGGATTTCGAACTGCGAGCCGCCCGACAGAAGCGCGATGGCGACCGGCACCGTGCGCTGCTCGTTCGACGAGGTGAAAGTGAGGGCGAAAAGGAACTCGTTCCACGCCGCGATGAAGGCGAGAAGCCCTGTGGTGACGAGCGCCGGCCACATCAGCGGCATGAAGACCTGGGTTATGATGACCCATGGCGTCGCGCCATCGACGATGGCCGCTTCCTCGATCTCGATCGGCAGGTCGCGCATGAAGGTTGTCAGCACCCAGACGGTGAAGGGCAGGGTGAAGATCATGTAGGAAAAGATCAGCGCGAGCGGCGTGTTGAAGATGCCCGCCCAGCGGATCAGTTCGAACAGGCCGGCGAGCACGGCGATCTGCGGGAACATCGAAACCGAAAGGATGGTGAGCAGCAGCAGCGCGCGGCCACGAAAGCGGACGCGGGCGAGAGCATAGGACGCAGTTACCGCAAGGAACAGCGACAATATGACGACGGAAGATGCGACAAACAGCGAGTTGCCGAGATTGCGCAGGAACGTGCCGTTGCCGATGACGAAGCTGTAATTGGTCAGCGAGAAGTCACGCGGCCAATAATTGACCTGGAACAGCGCCGAGCCGGATTTCAGGCTCGTCAGGATCGCGTAATAGAACGGGAATACCGAAATCACCATGATGATGGCGACCAGCGCGTAGAAGGCGGTGGTTTTCAGGATGCTTGGCAGGGTCATCGCGCGGCTCCATCGGTGTTGACGCGCCCGAGCCACATATAGATGACCGTGATCGAGGCGATGATGAGGAACAGCATGGTGGAGGCGGCGGCGCCATAGGAGAACTTGTCGAAATCGAACAGGTTCTCGCGTGCCAGCACCGACATGGTGCGGGTCTGGGCGTTATTCGGCGTCAGGATATAGATGAGATCGAAGACGCGCATCGCATCCAGCATGCGGAAGATGACGGCGACCATCAGCGCCGGCCGGATCATCGGTAAAGTGACGCGGAAAAACACCTTGACCGGGTGGATGCCATCCACCTTGGCCGCCTCATACATGTCCTTCGGCACCATCTGCAGGCCGGCGAGGATGAGCAGCGCCATGAAGGGCGTGGTCTTCCAGATGTCGACGATCAAGACGGCCACCATCGCGGTTTCGGGATTGGCGGTCCAGGCAATCTTGTTGGAGATCAGCCCGAGATTGAGGAACAGGTCGTTCAGGATGCCGAACTGGTCGTTCAGCATCCATGCCCACATCTGCGCTGAAACGATGGTCGGAATGGCCCATGGCACGAGAATGGCGGCGCGCACGAGGCCGCGCCCCTTGAATTCGGCATTCAGCACCAGCGCGACGATGAGGCCGAGCACCGTTTCGAGGCTGACGGAGACGACGGTGAATTTCAGCGTGTTGAGAACCGCGCCCCACCATGCGGGATCGGCAAGCAGGCCGCGATAGATCGTGCGGCCGCTGCTGAGCGTGATCCAGGTGAGGTAGTTCTTGAGGCCGACGAACTGCGCACCATCGAGATTGGTCAGCGATGCATCGGTGAGGCTGAACCAGACGGTGCGCACCAGCGGCCAGCCGGCCACCAGCGCTAGCACCAGAAATGTGGGGGCAAGAAACAGCCAGGCGGATTTCAGGCGTTCCGCCTGCAGGTCGGAGCCGGTGCCGGCTGCCGCGACCGGTCTTTGAAGGGCGATGTCGTTCATGGGGATATCTCGCGGTTGGGGCGCGGGAGACGGTCAGGCGAGACCGCTTCCCGCGCGGGCCGGATTACCAGCCGTTGCCTTTGAGATCGGTCAATTCAACCTCGAGAAGTTCGAGATTTTCCGCCGCCGTGCCGTTGCCGGAGAGCGTGTTGTGCACGGCGCCCCAGAACTTGGCCGAAACCTCGTTATATTTCACCTTTGCCGAAGCGGAGGGACGCGGAACGGCGGTCTGGAAGATCGGCTTCCATGTCGGCATGAAGGGCTGGGCCGCCGCGACATCCTTGTCATCGTAAAGCGAGGCGATCGTCGGCATGTTGGAAAGCTGGATCGCGCGCAGCTTCTGGGTGTCCTTCGATGCAAGGAATTTCACGAGCTGGATGGCCGCTTCCTGATCGTCGGAATATTTCGAAACGGCGAGGTTCCAGCCGCCGAGTGTCGAGGCGGGGGCCTCACCTTCCGTACCTGCCGGCAGCGGGGTGACGCCGAACTTGCCCTTGATGGCGCTGTCGTCGCCGTTACCCAATGCATAGGCATAGGGCCAGTTGCGCATGAAGACGGAATTGCCGGTCTGCCAGACGCCGCGCGCTTCCTCTTCCTTGTAAGCGAGCACGCCCTGCGGCGCGATGGTGCCGACCCAACCCTTGGCGGTTTCGATGGCGGCTGCGGCCTTTTCATTGTTGATGGAAATATCGCCGTTGGTCTCGACGATATGGCCGCCGCCGGCCGACGCGATCCATTCCAGCGCGTTGCAGGTCAGACCCTCATAGGCGCTGCCCTGGAAAACGAAGCCCCAGAGATCCTTCTGGCCGGCCTCACGTTCCTTGTCCTGAATTTCCTTGGCGGTTTCGCTCAGTTCCTTCCAGGTCTTCGGCGGCTGCTTGCCGTATTTGTCCAGAAGGTCCTTGCGATAGAAAAGTGCGGGCGCGTCGGTGAACATCGGCATGGCGACCAGCTTGCCATCCACGGTTTGCGAGGCGACGATGGAAGGGAAATGATCGCCGATGACATCCTTGGTCGCTTCGGTCAGGTCCACGAACTGGTCGGCCAGCTGCGGCGCCCAGACGACATCCGTCTGGTAGACGTCGACATCCTTGTTGCCGGCGGCCAGCCACAGCCGGTACTGGCTGAACTGTTCGCTGGACGATGACGGCATGGTGACGAGATTGACCTTGTGACCGGTCTCTTTTTCGAAAGCGGCGATCCGTTCGCGGAAGAACGCGACGTTCTTGCCGGTCGAATTGGCGGCGATGGAAAGCTCGGCCGCCTCCGCCGAAACGGCGGCGGAAAACGCGGCGCCGCACAGGAATAAAGTCTTCATGGAAATATTCATTGTCAAACTCCTCCGTTGACGCTTCCGATTGTCCTCAAAATTGAAAGCGCTTTTGACTGATGCGAGGCTCTCAAAAGCCGAGCAATCTGTCAATACTCTTTCTAATTCCCGGGAAATCGGCCGTTTTTGCGTGCAATTTTTCATCGTTTGCCTTTGAGAGTGATCAACTGTAAGGTTTCAGGTGGAGGAAAATTGAAATCGTTTTCAATTTTTGTCGGCTTGAAAAATCCGCAGCGGCGACGCATGCAGGGGCAAATTGGCAAAAAAATATGAAGCTCAAGGAATTCGCAGAGAAAGTCGGGCTCTCGCCCACCACCGTCAGCCGGGCGCTCGGCGGCTATCCTGAAGTGCGCGAGGAGACGCGCCAGCGGGTGATGGAGGCTGCGCTGAAACATGGCTACCGGCCGAACGCCAACGCGGTGAGGCTGGCAACGGGCAGGGCAGGGGCCATCGGCGTCGTCATGGGCCGTTCGGGCGGCGGGCATTTCTTTTCGGAATTCATGGGCGGCATGGCGACCCGGCTGGAGCGTGAAGAGACCGACATCCTCGTCAGCGTCACCGTCGACAATAATCTCGACGAGGAACTGGCGATTTTCAGTCGGCTGGCGGCAAGCGGCCGGGTGGACGGCATCATCGTACATTCGCCGCGGCCGGAGGATGAGCGCATCGCGCTGCTCAACCGGCTGGGCGTGCCCTTCATCGTGCATGGCCGTTCGAAGACGCCTTTCGAACATGCCTGGCTGGATATCGACAATCACGATGTGACCTATCGCCCGACGATCCATTTTCTGGAGCGCGGCCATCGCCACATCGCGCTCATCAACGGTCTTGTGGGCCGAACCTTCGTGCAGGATCGCGAGCAGGGGTTTCGCGATGCGCTGGCGACGCACGGCATCACGCCGGATCCGCGTTTCATAATGAATGAGAATTTCAGCGAGGATAACGCCTTCCGCTTCGCCCGTTCGTTGCTGGAGCAGACGCCGCGGCCGACGGCCTTCGTTGCCGGCGCGATGATGACGGCGCAGGGGGTTTACCGCGCCGCAACGCAACTCGGCCTGACCATCGGTAAAGATGTCTCCGTCATCGCCCATGACGACGTGTTTCCGTACCTTACGCCGGACAGCATGATGCCGCCGCTTTCCACCACCCGCTCCTCCATGCGCATGGCCGGCATGCGGGTGACGGACCTGCTTTTGCAGATTATTGGCGGACGCCCTGTCCGTGAGGTGCAGGAATTGTGGCCGGTGGAACTGATCTTGCGGGAATCGGTCGGCCCAGCGTGAGCCGGTCGTCATAGATCACTGATTCCACTCCATTTTGTGAACGTCAGTTGATAGCGTTCGCCTTTCGTCGTCTATACGTCAGCCGCGTCTCATGTATAATCGAAGCAGTCACGGGCGTTGTGGAACAGGACCCGGACCGGCGCGTTGAGGGGATGCGTCGATGGAGGATGACGGATGTTTGAATTTCTAAAGCCGCAACAGCAGACTGTGATCGATGACGTGGAGGCGACCGGCACCTATGCCGATGCGCTTCTCAACGTTCCAAGCCCGGAACTTACCCGTTCGACTGCCCGCGAACACGGGCATGAAGCCCATTCCCGCGACTATTGCGAAAATCGCGATATCTCCCGCAGTTCGCTCGGTTTCGCGTGAATCTTGCCCGAGCCGGTGCAAAAACGTCGTTAAAAAGGAACGGACCGGCCGCCCCCGCGTTTGCCTGTACGAACCGCAGGGCGGCGCAACCGGACCGAAGGGACCTGACCGGCATTTGACCGATGGGCGAATTGGGTGTTGCGCCGCCTGAATGGCGACGGCGCAACGGCGTTGTCCCGATGGATGACAGCGCTGCCTCCTTTCGATTCGGATCGGGCGCGCTCATATCAGGAGGCTGCGATGCCCACCGTCCCCGTCGAACCCTATCCGGAACCGCCGATACCGGTGCCGCCACGGCCGGATATTCCGCCGGTGGAGGAGCCGGAACCCGACAGGCTGCCGGACGAAGTTCCGACCCCGAACCCCGACGAAAACGACCAGCCGCCGAAAATACTTTACGGTTTCAAAGCCTCCTGGCGATCGAATTTCCGGCTTATGAAAGCCGAGCCTTCAAGCCCGAAGCGCCACGGATAATCGACGGCGCGGCTGATGCCGATGCGCCTGCCGCAGGTCACGGCGGCGGCTTCTTTCGGCAGCTTCAGGAAAAATGGAGGCGCGTTCAGCGGCGCTCCGTCCATATCCCCCGTGATCGCCATCGCCTGGCAAAGCCTGCCCGGGCCTGAGCAGAGAAGTTTAACTTTCTCGGTTCCCCGCCGCAGCTTCATCATGTCAAGGCCTGTCAGGGGCTCTATTGCGCGCAACAGTACGGCTGACCCCGGAGCGCAGACGAAATTGGCGCACCAGTGAATGCCGTAGGAGCGATAGACATAAAGATGGCCGGCGGGGCCAAACATTGCCCTGTTGCGCGGTGTTTGGCCGTTGAAGGCATGGGATGCGGGGTCGTCCGGATGATAGGCTTCGGTTTCCACGATGATACCGCCGGTATTGCCGACACGGAACTCCGCGCCGATGAGGGTGCGGGCAACGTCAAGCGCGTCGCGCCGAAAGAAGCTCTCCTGCATTTCCGGGCCAAAGGCCTGATCCATCGGGAACCCCTTCCGCTCCGCCATCGTTGTCAATTCAGGTTCCAGTCGTCTTTTCAGCATCGGATTTGCGCCGATGCTTTTCAAACCGGAGGGCATGTCATGCAACTTTCCACGACCTATGTAAAACGCAATAATGGCGCCGTCTCCGTCGAATTCGTCGGTAGCGATGGCGATCAGGTGTCCGTTCGTCTGGCGGACGGACTGGAGGGGATCGACGATTCCGAAGCCATCCGGCGTGCCAGCGCGGTCATGGTGCAGCTGACCGCTTTCGGCACGCGCCACGGCGTCGATGCGCCGTCGCAATTTTCGGCGCTGGGAACGGCGCAGTCCGATGGGCCGCATGGCCGGGCAAGCGCCCGCGCCGCGAAGGATCGCGACATTCTGGAGGAAGAACTGGAGGAGGGGCTGGAAGACAGTTTTCCGGCCAGCGACCCCGTTTCGGCAACCGTGACCTCTATCGCATCCAGAAAAGGGGCATGACCATTGGCTTATCGAAAAGTTGCCCTTGTCACCGGTGCGGGTTCCGGCATCGGGCGTGCCGCCGCATTGCATCTGGCTGCGGAAGGATTTGCAGTCGGGCTGCTGGGTCGTACCGAATCCGAGTTGGTGGCGGCAAGGGATGAGATTGTCTCCGCTTCCGGCGCCGCGAAGGCGATTGTCGCGGATGTGGCGGACGAGGCGGCCATGGATGACGCCGTCAAGACGCTGGTGCGGGCTTTCGGCCGCCTCGATGCCGTTGTCGCCAATGCCGGCGTCAACGGTGTGTGGGCGCCGATCGATGAATTGAAGCCTTCCGAATGGGACGACACCATCCGCATCAATCTGCGCGGCACCTATCTCACCATTCATGCCAGCGTGCCGCATCTGAAGGCCGCAGGCGGCGGTTCCATCGTCATCGTCTCGTCGATCAACGGCACCCGCACCTTCACGTCGCCGGGCGCGACGGCCTATGCGGTGACGAAGGCCGGTCAGCTCGCCATGGCCCAGCAATTGTCTCTGGAACTCGGGCGTCATCGCATCCGTGTCAACGCGGTGTGCCCGGGCGAGATCACGACGGCGATCGATGAAAATACCGACATTCGCGGACGCGAAAAGACCGAGGTGCCGGTGCTGTTTCCGTCGGGGGACATTCCCGTGACAGGTGGTGTGGCGGGGACGAGCGACGATGTCGCCGAGCTGATCGGTTTTCTGGCATCGGACGCATCGCGCCATATCACCGGCACGCCGATATGGATCGATGGCGGGCAGGGGCTGCTTCGATAGGGGGACCCGTTCGCCCTTCAAATCCCCGCAATCCCCTCACGGCCTTGTGTGCTTATGATTAACGAAAGGGTAACATCTGTTCACGAGACTTTGTCCATGGCGAGGTTGCCGTGTTGTGGCCACCTTCGATAGTTAAGCGTCTGCCGGAAAGGCGGGCAAATCAGGCGGGCAGAACGATCCATGGGCATGCAGGCATTGCTGGGTTTCGCGGTTGCGGGAGTTCGGCAAAGGGTGAAGACAGGGTTGAGAATGGCTGCGGTCGTCGCGATCGGCGGCGGCCTTGCCGCGTGCACCTCCATGGGGCTCGACAGCGTCAAGAAGGACCCGCCGAAGCTGTCATCCAAGATGATGGCGCAGATGTCCGCCAAGAGCATGCGTCCGGAAAGCCCGGTGCTCGTGCGCATCTTCAAGCAGGAAAGCGAGCTTGAGGTCTGGAAGGTCGACAAGACCGGAAACTACGCCCTTCTGAAGGCCTATCCGATGTGTCGCTGGTCCGGAAAACTCGGACCCAAGATGAAGACGGGCGACCGGCAGGCGCCGGAAGGTTTTTATCACGTCTCGGCCGGCATGCTGAATCCGAACTCGCAATATTACGTGTCCTTCAATCTCGGTTATCCCAACCGGCTGGAATCTGCGCTCGGTTATACCGGCGAGGCGCTGATGGTGCACGGCGCCTGCTCGTCCTCCGGCTGTTACGCCATGACCGACCAGCAGGTGGGTGAGATCTACGCCATCGTCGCGCGGGCATTGCAGGGCGGGCAGGACCGCTTTCAGGTTCAGGCCTATCCCTTCCGCATGAGCGCGCGCAACATGGTGGCGCATCGGGATGATCCCAACATGTCGTTCTGGAAAACGCTGAAGGAAGGTTACGATTATTTCGAGGTGACGCGCCGCCAGCCCAAGGTTTCCGTTTGCGGTCGCCGCTATGTCTTCAACAGCGAATTTGCCGGCGGCGAGCCTGCCGATCCACTGGCCGCCTGCCCGCCGGCTATCAACCAGCAGGACCCGCTGGTGGCCTCGAAACTGGCCGAAGAACAACAAAAGCTGGCCGCCGCGATGAACGAGGGAACTTCTGCCCCGCTCAGCGCGTATGTAGACGGCGGCATGCATCCGAGCTTCCGGGCCATTCTGAAATCCAGCGGCGCCAAGGCCATGGCATCGCAGGTTTCCGGCACGAAATATCCAATCAGCCGCCCAGAAGCGGCGCTGGCAGACCCCTTTGCCAGTGTGAGATGACGTAAATGAGGTTTTTCAATTGAACGAGACGACAACGACCCGGCGGGGTTTCCTGCTTGGAGCAGGCGGATTGGCGCTTGCCGGCCTTGCAGGCTGCAACACGACCGCGCGTGAGGCTGCCCGGCCGGCCGCGCCTGCCGAAGACCCGATGTATGCGCTGATGTACGGTCCCAAGCCGGACGAGCAGTTTCCGCTGCCGGAAATTCCCTATAAGCGGATTCCGCGCCAGTTCCTGCGGCAGATGGTGGCGAACCCGACGGGTGAACGCCCCGGCGTCATCGTCGTCGATACCGCCAATCATTTCCTCTATCTTACCTATGAGGACGGCCAGGCCATGCGTTACGGCGTCGGTCTCGGCCGCGCCGGTTTCGAATGGGCCGGCCGCGGCGTGATCCAGTACAAGCGGCAATGGCCGCGCTGGACGCCGCCCGACGAAATGATCGCCCGCCAGCCGGAACTGGAACCCTATAGCAGCCGCAATGGCGGCATGGAGCCGGGTCTCAAGAACCCGCTCGGCGCACGTGCGCTCTATATCTTCAAGGATGGCAAGGACACGATCTACCGCCTGCACGGTTCTCCCGAATGGTGGACCATCGGCAAATCGGTGTCGTCCGGCTGCGTGCGCCTCATCAACCAGGATATTGTCGACCTCTACAACCGCGTGCCGGATGGCACGCCGATCGTGGTGACGGCGCTCGGCCCGGCGCAGCAGGGTGTGTCAATCGGGCAGGAGGGCGTTCCCGTCGCGCAATATGGCAATGGCGTGATCGGCGACGGCCTGTCGCAGCCGGTGCAGGCCTATTGATAGAGACAAATTTCCGGCCGCCGCCGGCGGCGGCTGGAGAGGACGGGCGAGTGTCGACGCGATCGCGGCTGCCGCTCAGGCCACTTGACGGATATCGTCACGGTCACCCACATTTGCCATGTCCAGCCGGAAACGCGATACCAGTGCGCGCAGCTTTGCCGTTTCGGCGGCAAGCGTCGCCGAAGCGGCGGTGGATTGTTCCACCATGGCCGCATTCTGCTGGGTGGCGTGATCCATGGAATTTACCGCGGCGTTGATTTCCGCAAGACCGGTCGATTGTTCGGCTGCCGATGTGGCGATCGCATTCATATGGCGGTCGATTCCGGCGATGCGTTCGCCAATATCCTTCAGCGCCGTGCCGGTATCGAGCACCAGTTTCACGCCGCTTTCCACTTCCGCCGACGACTGGCGGATGTGGTCGCGGATTTCGCTGGCGGCTTTTGCGGAACGCTGGGCAAGATCGCGCACTTCCTGCGCCACCACGGCAAAGCCCTTGCCTGCCTCACCCGCGCGGGCGGCCTCCACCCCGGCATTCAGCGCGAGAAGATTGGTCTGGAAGGCGATTTCGTCGATGACGCCGATGATGCCGGTGATCTGCCGCGAAGAGGTCTCGATGCGGCGCATCGCCTCTTCAGCGTGGCTCACCACCTCCACCGATTTCAGGGCGCTCCGGTTGGCGTCGGTGGCGGCCAGCCGTGCTTCGGCGGCGCGCTTGTTGGCATTCGACACATTGACCGTGATTTCATCGAGCGCCGCGGCTGTCTGTTCGAGGGAAGCTGCCTGATTTTCCGTGCGGCGGGAAAGGTCGCCGGCGCCGGCGGCAATCTCGCGGCTGCTGCCGTCGATCGTGCCGATGCCATTCGAAATGGCGAAGAGCGTTGAGGCCAGTTGCCGGACCGAGCTGTTGAAATCGTGGCGCAGGGCTTCGAATTGCGGCGCGAAGGCTTCGTCGAGCTGAAAGGCGAGATCGCCCGATGCGAGCCGTTTGAGGCCGGCCGCAAGGCCGGAGGTGGCAATGCGCAGCCGTTCGGAGGCGGCCTCCTCCGCGTGTCTCCGCGTCGCTTCCTGGTCGGCTTCCGCCTGTCGGCGCGCCGATGCCGCCTGTTCTTCAAGCGCCCGGGTGGCGATGGCCGCCTGCCGGAATATCTCGACCGCGCCCGCCATCGAGCCGATCTCGTCTCTGCGGTCGATGCCGGAGGGCGGTTGTGACGTGTCGCCCGCCGCGAGAACCTCCATGTTGCGCGACAATTCCAGAATGGGACGGATGACCGATCTGCGGGTCAGAAGGAAAAGTCCGGCGGAGAAAAGCGCCGCGAGAACCAGCAGCACCTTCAAGACAAGGTTGATGGTCGCCTTGGTTTTTTCGCTTTCGGCCGAGGCGGCGTCGGACAGGGCCTCGATCTGGTCGCCGGCGATCTCCATCGCTTTTTCCAGCGCAGAAAATTGCCGCATGAACTCGGGCATCAGCTTGAGAGCGTCTTCCTGCCGCGAGCCGGCGAGACCGACAACCGCACTGGCGGCGTCGATATAGGCAAGAAGCGGTTTTTCGACACCGTCGATGACGGTCTTGACGTTCGTACCTGCCGAAAGGGCCTTGTTTGCCGTGATCATTTCCCGGAAAGTCGATTCATGCTCGGCCAGATCGGTCTTTACCGCATTCAGGTCCAGGCCCATATCCCCATCGGAAGAGAGAATGGCGGCAAGGACGTCAGAGCGAAGCGCGTCATGCATCATGTCCGCCTGCATGTGATTGCGAAGCACATCCGCCGAAAGCGCTACATATTCACTGTTGTGGTTGAGCGTTTCCGTGGCCCACATGCCAACGCCCGTGGCGCTGCCGGTGATGGAAAAGATCGCAATGCTTGCCAATATTATCTTTTTCTGAATCGACGCCATGGGGATGTTCCCGCCCTGTTGGTTATACTGCGGGAAAATAATAGAATATGCTTAATAAATGATCTATTTTTTGCATTAACTGGATATAGGCAGAAAAGGCTGCAATTTTATTGCAGCCTTTTCTTTATTAGAAGTTTATATTTCTACTGTGCTCTTTGCAATGCATCGCCAAGAATTGAAACGATGTCGTCGAAATGGGACTTTTCGGCGATCAGCGGCGGTGACAGGGCGATAATGTCGCCGGTCACGCGAATGAGCAGGCCGCGCTCGAAGCAATCCACGAAAACATCATAGGCGCGCGCGCCGATGGCACCATCGCGCGATTGCAGCTCGATGCCGGCGATGAAGCCGATGGTGCGAATGTCGATGACATTCGGCAGGCCCTTCAACGAATGGATGGCGTCGTGCCAGACATCCTGCAATTCGGATGCACGGGTGAAGAGGCCCTCATCGCGATAGATGTCGAGCGTGGCGATGCCGGCGGCGCAGGCGACGGGGTGGCCGGAATAGGTATAGCCGTGGAACAGTTCGATCTGGCTTTCCGGGCCATGCATCAGCGCATCATGCACCTTGCGGCTGGTGAACACGGCGCCCATGGGGATCGCGCCATTGGTCAGGCCCTTGGCGGCGGTAACGATATCCGGCGTAACACCGAAATAGTTGCTGGCGAAGGATGAGCCCATGCGGCCGAAACCGGTAATGACCTCATCGAAGATGAGCAGGATGCCGTGCCTGTCGCAGATTGCACGCAGACGTTCCAGATAACCCTTCGGCGGCACCAGTACGCCGGTGGAGCCGGCCACCGGTTCGACGATGCAGGCGGCGATGGTTTCCGCGCCGTGCAGGGCAACCAGCCGTTCCAGATCGTCGGCAAGCTCGGCGCCGTGTTCCGGCTGTCCCTTCACGAAGCTGTTCTTTGCAAGGTCATGGGTATGGCGCAGATGATCGGCCGGAATCTGGGGGAAAACGCGACGGTTGTTGACGAGGCCGCCAACGGAGATGCCGCCGAAACCCACCCCGTGATATCCGCGCTCGCGACCGATAAGACGGCTGCGGGTGCCCTGGCCGATGGCGCGCTGGTAAGCGATGGCGATTTTCAGCGCCGTATCGACGGATTCGGAACCGGAACCGGTATAAAACACCCGGTCGAGCTTGCCGCCTTCCGGCCCG
Organism: Agrobacterium sp. NPDC089420; assembly: GCF_044900305.1. Taxonomy (NCBI): domain Bacteria; kingdom Pseudomonadati; phylum Pseudomonadota; class Alphaproteobacteria; order Hyphomicrobiales; family Rhizobiaceae; genus Agrobacterium; species Agrobacterium sp. NPDC089420. The sequence continues at coordinate 24,341 of NZ_JBJDMY010000022.1, forward strand.
GGCGCGATTTCCGCCAGCCGTTCGGCGAATTCGAAGGCGACGGGGTGCCCCATCTGGAAAGAGGGAGCGTAATCCATGGTCGAGAGCTGGTGTTTGACGGCGGAAGCGATCTGCTGACGGCCGTGGCCGGCATTGACGCACCAAAGGCCGGCCGTGCCGTCGAGAACCTGGCGGCCATCATTGCTGGTATAATACATGCCCTCGGCGCTCGCCAGCAGACGGGGATTGGCCTTGAACTGCCGGTTGGCGGTAAACGGCATCCAGTAGCTGTCGAGTGAGGTGGAATTGGATCGGCTCGGGTTGTCCATGGTGGTCTCCTGTTCGTTGCCGCCGATTGAAAGCTATTTTCGCGACCGAACAAGCCCTTTTCTCGCTATGGCCAAGCTATTGAAAATATTATAGGTGTGAAGGAAGATTTTCGATATTTCGAACAAGGACAACGGGAACTCCAGCATGTCGGTGGATATAGGCGGGCGTTTGCGCCATTTGCGGCTGCGTCACAACATTTCGCAGCGGGAGCTCGCAAGGCGTGCCGGTGTCACCAATTCGACGATCTCGCTGATTGAATCCAACACCTCCAACCCATCGGTCGGCGCGCTGAAGCGCATACTCGACGGCATACCCATCGGCCTTGCCGAATTTTTCGCCTTCGAGCCGGAGACAAGCCGCAAGGCCTTTTATCGGGCGGACGAACTGGTCGAAATCGGCAAGGGGCCGATATCCTTCCGGCAGGTGGGCGAGAATGTTTTCGGCCGCAGCCTGCAGATCCTCAAGGAATGTTACCAGCCCGGCGCCGACACCGGCAAGGTGCCGCTGGTTCATGATGGCGAAGAGGGGGGTATCATTCTCTCCGGCCGCCTGGAAGTGACGGTTGATGAGGAGAGGCGGGTGCTCGGTCCGGGGGACGCCTATTATTTCGAGAGCCGCAGACCGCACCGATTCCGCTGCGTCGGTCCCGTCGCCTGTGAGGTCATCAGCGCCTGCACGCCGCCAACCTTCTGATTCCGCCTGTTTTGGCGTCCTGTTCGGGCTGCATGAGGGTTGCGGAGCGGTCTGACGACAGAATTTGGCCGCCAGCTCCAGCTTTTTTGCGTGGCTGCCATGACCAGAATGCAGTTTCTTGCCACTCTTTTGCCGTGTTTGCGCCGCCTTAGCAACTTTTCCATCGTTTTTTCTTGGCGCGACAGCAATACCGGGCAAAAAAATCCCGGCCAATATGTCAAATTTTATATGCATTGCCACAATCTTGCTGCGATGCAAAAAAATTTAATAGTCTGTTACATAGGCCGTTGTTCTTGATGTTCCTGTCTCATCTCATCAAGTCATAAGAAACACATAAGAAAAGACTGTCGGCGGCGCAAAACCCAATACATGCCGGGACGGCACCCATGCTCTCCACACATGGCCGGCTGCACATTTGTTGCTTTTTTATGCAACCGTTAATATTGCCCGGACGTTGATCGGCCGCTCGCGCAAGAAATCGCATAGACGGTTATGGGCAATGTGCCTTACAAAAAATCCATTAGCATCAAATTCCGAACACAGACTTGTTATCTCTTTTAGACGGAAAGAAGCGCCTCCGGGCACCGACCAATCGCAAAACATAAATGGAGTTCTCTCTATGAAGTCCGCGACCCAATCGGCTGATCAGACACTCAGCAGCTCCGAAGATTTCGATGTCAGTTTCCCTATCGGAGGCATCGCAAAACGCAGCTTCGATATGACGTCGGCTGCACTTGCGCTGCTTGTCTTCAGCCCGATTTTCCTGTTGATCGCCGCGCTGGTGAAACTGTCCGACCCAGGCCCGGTGTTTTACGGCCACCGTCGTGTGGGCCATAACGGCCGTTATTTCCATTGCCTGAAATTCAGGACGATGGTGACGAACGGCGACGAAGTGATGCGGCAATATCTTGCCGCCAATCCCGAAGCCGCCGAGGAATGGCGCGCCACCCGCAAGCTCAAGAACGACCCGCGCGTCACCGCCGTCGGTGCCGTGCTGCGCAAACTCAGCCTCGATGAACTGCCGCAGCTCATCAACATCATCCGCGGCGAAATGAGCGTCGTGGGTCCGCGTCCCGTCGTCGACGAGGAACTCGGCTATTATGAAAATGCTGCCGGCTATTATCTCAGCACCCGCCCGGGCCTGACCGGTCTGTGGCAGATCAGCGGCCGCAACGACGTATGCTACAAGACCCGCGTGGCTTTCGACACGCAGTATGTGCAGAACTGGTCGATGCGGCAGGATGTCTTCATTATCGTCAAGACCATACCGGCCGTGTGCCTGTCGCGCGGCAGCTACTGAAATCAATATTGAGTTCGGCTTTATCGATTTTCGTTTCGACACGCACCCGACCGGGATCCCAAGTCCGGTCTTCGGGTGCGTCATTGGTGCTAATCATGGCGGCCGCTTCTGCGGCGCTGCGCAGCCGGCCCTGTCCGGTTGCCCTATCGCCTGATCGCCCTGAGGGCGATAAGCAAACAGGGAGTCTCCCGATGAACGGCCTTTTTGCCGCAACCCGCCAGCCGCTTACCGCGCTTGTGCTTGCCGCTTCCGTCGCCTTTGCCGCGCCGCTTTCCGTCATGGCGGCGGACGGCGCCCAGTACAAGCTCGGCACCGCCGACAAGCTGCGCATCCGGGTTGCCGAATGGCAGCCCGCCGATGGCAGCATCCGCAACTGGGATGTCATCAACGGCGATTATTCCGTCGGCCCGTCCGGCACGTTGTCCCTGCCTTTCATCGGCCAGCTGGATGTGGCGGGGAAAACCCCCTCCGAGGTCAGCGAACAGATCGGGGCGCAGCTTCAGAGCAAGTTCGCGCTGCGCAATCTGCCTTCGGCATCCGTCGAGATCGCCCAGTTCCGGCCGATCTTCCTGAGCGGCGACGTGCAGACGCCGGGTGAATATCCCTATGCCGCCAATCTTACCGTGCTGAAGGCGGTCAGCCTCGCCGGCGGTCTGCGGCGCTCCGATGCCGGGCAGCGCTTTGCCCGCGACTTCATCAATGCCCGTGGCGACGCCGCCGTTTATGACAATCAGCGTGCAAGGCTACTCGCCCGCCAGGCGCGGCTGATCGCCGAGGTCAAGGGCGATCAGGCCATCGCCAAAACGCCGGAAATGGAAAAGATCAGCGAGATCGACGCATTGCTGGCCAGCGAAAGCGCGCTGATGAAATCGCGCACCGAGCGTTACACCCTGCAGCTGAAGGCGCTGGGCGAACTGCGCGAGCTTCTGGAAAGCGAAGTGGCTTCCCTGCAGAAGAAATCGGAAACCCAGAACCGCCAGCTTGAGCTTGCCAATGAAGATCGTGAGCGCGTGAACCGGCTGAACGAGCAGGGCTTGGCGCTGTCGCAACGGCGTATATCCGCGGAGGAGCGGGCCGCGGAGGTGGAGTCCACCCTTCTTGATATCGATACGCAGTCGCTGCGGGCCAAGCAGGATATCAACAAGGCCACCCAGGACGAAATCAACCTGCGCAATGATTGGGAAGCCCAGCGTTCCAAGGAATTGCAGGACACCGAAGCGGAACTGGAAAAGCTTAATCTGCAGCTGACCACCAGCCGCGAATTGATGTCGGAGGCGCTGGCGCAATCGGCCGAGGCGATCCGCTTCGATCCCTCGGGAAAATCCGCCACGATCGGCTATGTCGTGGTGCGTGAGGAAAACGGAACGCCGAAGGAACTGAAGGTGGATGAGAACGCCTTGCTGCAGCCGGGCGACGTCATCAAGGTCTCGTCCGAAATCCTGATGCAGTGAGGTTTGAATGCGGATCGCCAAATCGGCGCTGATCGATCCCGAACGCAATGAAATTTACGGAATGGCGGCGGTCGCGCTGTCATTCTGCGTATTCGCCTATTCGTCGCGTTTCGGGCAGATTTCGGTTCTGGCCTATTATGGCATGTGGCTGCCGCTGGTGGTGGTCGATTACCGCCGCGTCCTCGGCAATTACCCGCGTTATCTCTGGATATTCGCCTTCGGTATTCTCACCGTGCTGTCCAGCTTCTGGTCGGAGGCGGTGTCGGTGACCATGCGCGCCTCCATCCAGTATATGACGCATATCGTCTGCTCTCTGATCGCCATGCGCGTCATTTCCATCCGGACGCTGACGCGCGGCGCGTTGATCGGCATCGCCCTCGTTCTGCTTTATTCGTTGCTGTTCGGTATCTATCTTTTCGATGCGCTGGACGGCACCTATAGTTTCGTCGGTGCTTTTTCGTCGAAGAACCAGCTCGGCTTTTATGCGTCCCTGGGCGTCATCTTCGCCGCTTCCTCCGTGCTGGTTCTCAAACAGCGAGGCATCTGGCTGCCGATCGCCGGCGTCACCGGGCTGTTATCGGCCTATAGTCTCGTCGCATCGCAATCGGCGACATCGGCCATCACCACGGCGGCGGTGGTTGCACTCATCATCGGTTTCATTCCGATCGGCATGCTTTCACCGGCAAACCGCAAGATGACGTTTTTTGCGCTCGGCGGCCTTGGGGCGCTGCTGGCTGTCGCTTCCCTGCAATTCGGTCTTCTGGATGCCATTCTCGGCATCTTTGGCAAGGATTCGACGCTGACCGGCCGTACCTATCTCTGGCAGCAGGGCATCGAGGCGGCAAAACAGACGCCCATTCTCGGCGTCGGTTATCAGGGCTTCTGGGTCGCCGGTTTTGCCGATGCCGAACGCCTGTGGAACGATTTCTTCATCACCGGACGCAGCGGCTTCCATTTTCACAACACCTATATCGAGACGGTGGTGGAAAACGGTTTTGTCGGCATGTTCCTGCTCGGCATGGTGCTTTACGGAACGCTCCTTGGGCATCTGCGCTCGGTTCTGATGCGCAGAAGCGATCCGCAGGGTGTCATCCTGTTCGCCATCTGCGCGCTGTTCGTGGTGCGCTCCTTCGTGGAGATCGACATCATCTTCCCCTATCAGATCGGCTCGTTCCTGCTGTATTTCGCGGCCGGTAAACTGTGCCTTCCGGCGAAAGCCGCACAGGGTGGCGACGCTCACCCGGCGATCGGCATGCGGTTGCAGACAGGCGCCTAGAGGTAATCGGCCGAGACATGCGGGCTGGCGTGGATGAAGCTCCACATGTCCTTGCTGACATCGACGATGTCGGCGATCGATTTTTCCAGATGGCCGATTTCCTTCTCGTCCATGCTTTCGACCTTGCCGTAACGCACTTGGCTGTCATCCTCCACCAGCCGCATGAGCTGGGTGCTGGCGATTTCCCCCTTTTCATCGAAGGAATAGATGCAGTGATTATATTTGTTGCGCGTCTTTGCTTCCTTCTTCAGCCGCGCCATGATGGAGAGAATGGTCTTGCGGTCCTGTGTCGGCGTTGAGGGCAGCTTCGCCAGGCGCTCGATGAGATCCATGCGTGCCCGCGTGGTGTTGAGCGTCAGAAACACGACGATGGCCGCTTCCTTCTCCACTTTCAGGAGATGGACGATCAGATAGATCATCAGGCTTTCGGTGTTGGTCCACACGTAGTTCAGCCTGCCGACCAGCAGCAATACATCCGACATCGCCGCCATGTCGCTTCTCCCGCCCCGACGAACATGCCGTCATCATACGCTGTCCGGCATCAAAATGACAGTCTAGGCCACTGTTATCTCTTCATCTTTCCTTGAAGGCGCGGGACATGCTGTCGGAGATCGGTTTGGTCAGATATTCAAAGAAGGTGCGTTCGGACGTCTGGATCAGCACGTCGGCCGGCATGCCGGGTACGGGATGGAAATTATGGACCTTGGCGATCTCCTCGTCCGGCACCTGCACGCGCACGATATAGACGTCCTTCACCTGCAAACCGGCATTTTCCTCGATACTATCGGCGGAAACGTAAAATACCCTGCCGTTCAGGACCGGCGTGGTGCGGCGATTGAGCGCCGAAAGGCGGATCGCCGCGGTCTGGCCCTCGTGCAGCTGGTCGATGGAGGTTCTGAGAACCTGCGCCTCCAGAATAAGAGGGACATGGGCGGGGAGGATTTCCATGATCGGCTTGCCGGTGGTGATGACGCCGCCCGGCGTGTGATAATAGGACCGTACCACGGTGCCGTTGACCGGGGAACGGATGACCGTGCGTTCCAGCACTTCCGCGGCGCCGCGCACCTGTTCGCGGACGCTGTCGAGATCGGATTCCGCGGTTTCCAGCGCATCGAGCGCCGCCTGCTTGTTGGCATTGACGGCGATGATCGCTTCCTGCTTGAACTTGGCGATTTCGGCCTCGCTCTGGTTCATTTCGCCGCTCAGCCGGGCAATGTCGCCCATGGCGTCGGCAATGGCGCGTTCCAGCGCCAGCATGTCGGTCTTGCGGATGACGCCGTCCCTGGCGAGTTTCTCCTTGGAGTCGCGTTCCTGGGTCAGAAGCGCCAGCTGCCGGTCGAAGGACTGCTTTTGCCCGTCATAACCCGCATAACGGAACTCCAGCGACCTGATATTCTTCTCGATCAGGTTCAGCTGTTCCTCGAGCTTGATGAGCTTGCTGTGGAACACGACGTTCTGGCTCTGGATGATGGCATTGATGTCCGGATCGCCGGCTTCCTTCATGACGATATCCGGAACCTTGAAGCTTTTTTCACCCTGGGCTTCGGCGCGCAGACGCGTCACGATGGTTTCGAGACGAAGGCGCCGCAGCTGCAACATGCGCTCATTGGCAAGCGCGGTCGTCTTGTCGAGCGTCAGCAGGACGTCGCCCTCCTTGACCGTATCGCCTTCGTTCACCATCATTTCCTTGATGATGCCGCCTTCCAGATGCTGGATGACCTTGTTGTTGCCGGTGGCGACGAAGCTGCCCTGGGCGATGATGGCGGAGGCGAGCGGTGCCGTGCCGGCCCAATAACCGAAACCGCCGAAGGAGGCCAGCAGGACGGCAAGGCCGATCGAGCTGTGCAGGCGGATGGAGCGCGGCACCTCGCTGTACCATTCGAGCTGGCCTTCGGATTTGACGTCGGCGGCGGTGTTCTTTTTCCTGAACATCATGATCCTCAACCCTCGATCTGCGGGGACTGGCTGCCTTGGCGGCCATTGCCGGAAAGCGCCTTCAGCACCTCCATCCTTTCGCCGAACATGGCGACGGAACCGTCCTTCAGCACCATGATCTTGTCGACGCACTGCAGAAGCGCCGGCCGCTGGGTGATTGTGACGGTGGTGATGCCCTGTTTCTTGGCATGCAGCAGGGCTTTGGCCAGTGCCTGTTCGCCCTGTGTATCGAGGTTGGAGTTTGGCTCGTCCAGCACCACGAATTTGGGATCGCCGAAGAAGGCGCGGGCGAGAGCAATGCGCTGTTTCTGGCCGCCGGACAGCGGCGCGCCATCGGCGGCGACGACGGTTTCATAACCCTGCGGGAAACCGGCGATCAGCTCGTGCACATCGGCCAGCACCGCTGCCTCGTAAATCTGCCGGTCCTCGATATCGTCGCGCATGCGGCAGATATTCGCCTTGATGGTGCCGGGAAAAAGCTGCACGTCCTGCGGCAGGTAACCGATGCTTTCACCGAATTGGCGCTGGTCCCAGTTGCGCAGGTCCATGAGATCGAGGCGGACATTGCCTGACGTGGGCAGGATGGAGCCGACCAGCATCTTGCCGAGCGTTGTCTTGCCGGAGCCGGAATTGCCGATGATGGCAAGCGATTCTCCCTTCTTCAGGGAAAAGGAAATGCCGTTCAAGATCACCTTCTTCTGCGGCGGCGGCACGAAGAGGATGCGCTCCACATCGAGACGCCCTTCCGGATTGGGCAGGCGCAGCCGCGGAAAATTCAGCGGCGAGGTAATGAGAAGCTGCTTGATGCGGCCGTAGGAAGCGGCGGATTTGTTAAACTGGTGCCAGCCTTCGATTGCGCCTTCGATGGGCGCCAGCGCGCGGCCGGAAATGATGGAGGCTGCAATCACCATGCCGCCGGTAAGTTCGCCGGACAGCGACAGATGCGCGCCCCAGCCCAGCAGTGCCACCTGGGTGATCATGCGCGCCGCCTTGGAGACGCCGGAGAACATGATGTTGCGATCCTGCGCCGCCACATGCGATTTCAGCGAACCGGCGGTTTCTCGGCCCCACATCTTCACCGCTTCGGGGATCATCGCCAGCGCATTGATGATCTGCGAATTGCGCGACATGGAATCGAGGTGAAAATTGGCGCGGCTGAGATAACCCGATGCTTCGGAGAATTGCCTGGCGGTGAAACGCTGGTTCAGCCAGGCGATGATAAACAGTACGGCGCAGCAGACCATGATGATGATGCCGAGATGCGGGTGGACGAGATATACCACCACGATGAAGAGCGGCATCAGCGGTGCATCGAGAAAGGCGATCAGCGTGCCGGAGGTGAGGAAGGAGCGCAGCTGCTGCAGATCCTGCAATATCTGGTAGTCCTTGCCGCTGCCGTGCAGGGAGGCACGGGCGGCGGCGGAAAGGATCGGCGCGCCCAGCTGCACCTCGAGTTCGACGGCGGTGCGCATCAGGATGAAACGGCGGATGGCGTCCATGAAGGCCTGCAGCAGGACCGCACCGAGCACGGCAACCGTCAGCATCACCAGCGTATCCATCGAGCGGCTGGTCAGCACCCGGTCGGAAATCTGGAACAGATAAAGCGGAATGGCGAGCAGCAGGATGTTGATGGCGACAGTAAACAGCATCACCACCACCATGTTGCGGCGAACGGCTGCAATGCCCTTGGCAAGACTTGCGGCGAAATTGATCGGCTCGCTGCGCTTGTGGAAGCCGCTCTGGCTTCCGCCGTCTCCACCGCCTCCACCGCCGCCATTGTCAACCGGATCCTTGCCGCCGCCGCCTGTCACCGGCCGCCGCTCGTTTTCGCGGATCGGCCCGTCATTATTGTCGATGGTCTTGACGAAGGGCAGGTCGGGTGTGTTTTTCAGTTCCGCATTGTCGATCTTGGCCTGGGGTTGCGGGGCAGGCGTCGGCTGTCGCTCCTGTGGCGGGGCTTTCCTTTCCTGCGGTGCATTGCGTGATTGTGCTGGCTGTTGGGGCGTCGGCGAAGATCGGAAATCCGGCGCTGCCGGTATTGCCTGCGGCGAGGCAGGGGCTGTTCTTGCGGCCTGTTCCGCACCGGACAATTGGCGCAGGTTCTCGACGGCGTCGTTGATGGCGGAAATACAGGCATCCGTCAGCCTGCTGTCTTCGGCGTCCTGATCCAGCGGCAAGTCCAGCGAGCGCCCGTCGGCAATGGTTCTTCTTGAAATATGATCCATTTTATATTGGTCCCCTCGGTGATCGTGCGGTGTTTGCGGTTCTGGCCGAGGGCGGAGGCACCGGCCGCCGCCCGACGGAATTACGCAACGACCGTCTGCATGACGTCGGATGGATGGGCGTTCGACCAGGAGAGGTCGTGGCCGCCATTGATGACGCCGTCGGATTCGTTCTGGGTGGTGGCGGGATCGTCGTGCAGAAATGCGATGACCTCGTTTGCCAGCTGGCCGTGCTGCGCCGGCTGTGACGTATCGTTTTCGATGATGCCGCCCTGTATCAGTATGGCATCCGAATAGACGCCGCCGGCGACATAGGTGGTCGAGCCGAAGCTGTCATAATCGACGATCTGCGCGAGATTGACCACCGCGTTGCTGCCGGTGTCGATATGAACGGTGGCGTTGTCGTTGTTTTCAAGAACCTTGGCGGCGGCTTGGGTCACATCATCGGAATCGCCCAGCACGCTCACCTGCTTGATGATGCTGACGTCATAAAGATTGCCGGTGATGTAAAGAACGTTCAGCCCCTGATAGCCGGCGAAGTTGGCGTCGTGGGCCAGTGCATCCGGCATGTTCGGGTCACGCTCGTTGATCGCGTTCACCGTCTGGTGCATGTAGTCCGGCATGGTTTCGAACCGGCCGTTGCTGCCGACATTGTGAATGGAAGCGTCATTCCAGAGCAGGTTGTTGCCGGACTGGATGGTTGCGCCTGCTGGCGCATCGGGATTGGCGCGCGCCCAGTCATTGTCGTAAAGGACGGCGATCTGGCTGATGAGGTTCATGTCCAGCACATTGCCGCCGACGATGATCAGATCGTATTGCATGCCGATGCCGAGGAAATTCGCAATGTTGAGGGCGGCGTTGCCGCCCGTCAGCAGGCTGACACTGGTGCCGGCCGTGGTGATCGTCATTGTGTCATTGTCACTGATGAACTGGTATTGCTCGATCCAGTGCACGAAGGACACGTCACCTTCGAGCACGCTGACGCGCCAGGCGTTAGGAAAGATCGGCGTCTCACCCGTTTCATGGGCGCCCGCCGCATTTTCCGCGCCGGGATAGACGCTGCGCTCAAAGCTGGCGATATTGTAGGCCGCTGTGCCTGCGTGATCTGCGGAGCGCGTGAAGACGGAATCGATCTCGTCCCTGTCGCTGTAAATATAGGCCTGGGTGATGGCGTCGATCTGATGGTAGTTGCCCATGACGGCGGTGACGGAGGCCATGACGCCGGTATTGACGAGAGTGGCGACGTTGGCGACGATATTGCCGCCTGCCGCCACATCGAGGCTGTTGCCGGCGGGGCTGTCCTCATGCAGCGAAACATCGCTTTTTTCAGGTGCTTCCGGCGGCTTGGCGATACCGCGATCGGGCAGGTAATCGTCAAGCATCGGCTTTTCGCTGGCGATCGCGCCATTGATATAGAGGCCGTTGATATCGTTGCCGGCCAGAACGAAATCCTGGTCCGCACCCGTGCCGAGCGAGGTGACGTCATTGTCGCGCGCATGTTCGATATAGTCGTGCGCGGACCTGGCGAGCGCCTGTAGCGCATCGTAGCTGTCGGTCCGCTGGAAACCGGCGAAAGGCGTGAAGACGGACGCTTCATTATAGAACTCGACGGTGCGTTCGGTCACGAAACTGGTGTCACGGGCCACATTGGGGCCGTCCGTCATGTTCAGATAATCGTCGTCCTGAAGAATATTGACCTGGGCGATATGGGCGGCAACGGAGCCGGGGCCGGTATGTATCACCAGTTCGCGCTCGTCCTCGAAGGAGAGGCGGCCGGGAAAACGGAAATGGGCGGCGGAGATATCGACCGGTATCGCATTTGCCAGCTGCTGCATGTCATATTCGACCATGCGGGCGAAATGTGGGTTCAGGTAATCGAAATCGTAGTAACCGGCGCGATATTTGACGCCGGGATCGTAATCCTCAAGCGGCACGGCGTAATTTTTGTCGAGCAGCCTTGCCGCCTCGTCGTCCGGCAGCCGTTCCGGATCGGAATGTGCCTGGCCTTCGCTATAATTGGCTCGCAGCCGCGCTTCCTCGGTTACCGTGTCGAACAGGCCGATGAAATGCGCAATCATGTCCGAAATCTTGTCGATATGCATTGGAGGTCCCTCCCCGATCATTGCGGCAGGGACGGGGAAAGGCGGATGGCACACGTCTTGGAGGCGGTGCTTCGTTTGGCCCAACCCGGTCTTTCAACCGCAAACTGCACCGGCGGATGCCGGTGCAGCTCTTTTCGTCAAGAGGTGGTTGTCAGGAGTGATCCTCACCGACGTCCGAAACATGCGAGTTACCGCCGGTGATCGTGACGTCAACGGCATTGGAGAGCATGTTGGCGCCCTGCACCAGTTCCAGATGGAAGCCGGAATTTGCAAGGATTGCCGATGCATCCGCAGTGCTGGAGCCCGTGGCGTCGTCGCCGGCCTTGAGGTCCCATCCCTTGCCGTCGATGCCTTCGGCGCCATAGGCGTCACCGGCATTGGCGCTCAGGTGGTTTTCCGCACCGCTGTTCTGCATCTTGATATCCCAGGCCTGATCCTGATCCGCCAGGTGGTTGGCCTGCACAAGGCTGAAGCCCGTGTCGTTGCCGTCGCCGTTAAGCGAGCTGTTGAGGATATTGTCGACATCGAGCGTGAAGGAGAAGTCGTCACCGAGGTTGAAGGTGAGGTCGCCGCCGGCGATGCCGAGATTGCCGACATCCTTGACGCCGGTGATGTTGCCGAAGTCGTCATCCGACTTGTAGAAACTGTCAGCGGAGTTGAAGCTGTCGGAGGTCGTCGTGGTCTTGATGGAGGTGTCGTTGTCGGAATAGGAGAACGTCTTGTTGTCCGTGTCCGTGATGGTCTTCACATTGGTATCGTTGTCGCTGTACGACTTGCTTTCATAGCTCCAGTCGTAATCGGTCTTGATATCCGTGTTGGTTTCTGTGCTCGTTTTGACGGTGGTGTCGTTGTCGCTATACGACTTGCTTTCGTAGCTCCAGTCATAATCGTTGTCGCGATTATCGCCATTATTGGCGGAGACATCGATCTTGGCGTCAACATCCACATTGGTGCTGTTGTCGCTATTGTCGTTGTTGCGGTTTTCACCATTTGCGGTGCCGACGTTGCTGTCTTCCACCTTGGCGTCATTGGTCGAGGTGTTGGCGAAACCATCGGCAAGCGCGCCGATCTTGGTGATATCGTCGCCGGCAGGCTGTGGATTGTAACCCATTTCGATTTCCTCCGAAAAAGCTCGGAGCAGCTTTCGAAATCCCTCTCATCTCAAACGGGATTTTTCTCGCGCTTGCTCCGTATGGCCTAAGATTGATGTTTGCAGATGCACTCGGTACGCTTCATCTGCGGTTCGGTAGTGGCCCGTGATCGGGCTCTTTTTGTTCCGCCCTTGCGCGCTACTCGGTAAAATGGCGCACAAATCCGTTCCTCGCTCCAAACGGGAGCGCGGTGGCGTCGTCTTTTTTTGGCTTTCATGTTTCGTGAAAAGGAACCGGCGGTTTCAAACACATCTTAAGGGCCGGAAGTATCTTCCCATCGGCCGCCGTTGAGCGACGGTCAGACTGTGCCGCAGAAAAATTGCGCTTCCTAGATATCAATTCGGGCTAAACATATCGGTGCTTCACCCCGAATATATATGCGGCAGCTGCGGACCGGGCGGGTTTTTACGCCGGTCGAGCACAAATAAAGACGCGCTTTGCCAGGAGGGGGCAGCATTTTCGGGGGGTGTGGTTTATATCGGCGGGAAAAGGCCCTTATCCCGAAAAGAAACAGCCCCGAACTTCTTTCGTCGGCGAGCTATGTAAAGGGATATCAACTAAAAGTTATATTTTACCGGATTGCAAAACCCTAACGAACGCTTTTCCGATGTGTTTGTTTTTGCATTGGTTTCAGGATGAATGATTCTATCGCGCTGTAACCTGTTTTGTATGTCAATTGTAAAAAATAACCCGTTTGGGCCATTTATTTACACAGCTTTTCGTATTAGCCTCCTTAATTAACGGGTAATTAATGATAGTTGACATGGCCTGGAGCGGATAAGAGCCCCTGAATATCAAGGGGAAATATCCGACAGACGACAGAATGCGCAACCAAAAGAAAGTAATGCGTAAGCGCTTGAGGGAGGCGTCAATGTTCATGGGAACGTCAGATTATGCGGCAAAACAAAAAAACGCCGTCGCACCTATAAATGGAACCTTATTGATCATAGCGGATCCGGATCTGTTTTCCGAGTGCCTCACGGAGGCGTTGGGCAAAAAGTTCCCCACATTCGCCGTGGTGAGCATCACCTCGTCTGCGGAGATCGACGACGATTACGGAAATAATGTCCGGCTGGTGCTGCCCTACAGGATCTCGGGCGAGCGTCTGCACGCCGTCCTTTCCGAGGTGCGGGAAAAGCACCCGGATGCGCCGATTGCGCTTGTCGTCGAAACCATCGACAAATTCGAGGAGCCGCTGAAGCGACTGGTGGGCATGCGTGTCATCGACGGCGTGCTGCCGCTCAATCTGCGGCTCGATGTCTTCATGGCCGCCGTCGATCTGCTTATGAAGGGCGGTGAACATTTTCCCGCCGCTCTTCTCGGCAAGCTCACGCCTTATTCGCCATCCGTCAACGGCAAGAGCGTTCAAAACAGCGCCGTGATCGCCAACCGCGCCGATGCCCTTGCCGCCAGCAGGAGCGATGTGGCGGCGTTGACGACGCGCGAGGTGCAAATCCTCGATCTGCTTTGCAAGGGAACGCAAAACAAGATCATCGCTGATCGGCTGCATCTGTCAGAGAATACGGTCAAGGTCCACGTTCGCAACATTTACAAGAAAATGAACGTGCGCAACCGGACGGAAGCGGCCTCCCGCTTCTTCAGCAAGGATGAGGGCGAGGGTTTCTCCGGCTGGAAGAACTAAGCGCCGGGTTGGCCGCGGCCGTGCCAGGCGTCGGTTTCCGCCGGATTGTATGCCGCAGGCTCAGGGCCTCAGGAAGCAGCGGGACTTTTGCCCGAATCCGCTCGGTGAGCAGATATAGGGAGAAGACCCGGAATAGGACTGCCGCGATACGATGGGCGTGTCGGAGGCATCGGCAACAAGCGTAACGGCGGCATTGCCGGTTTTTTGATAGCCGTAGGACGCCTTCGCAGGAGCAACCCGCGTCCTGATCGAGGCCGTGTCGGCCGACACGGTTTTGATGAGAACGGCGTCCTCGACCACTGAACATGAAGCCGTGGCGAATGTGAACGTCACGAGTGCCGCGGCGACAAGCGCGAAACGACAATGGCGGGCGGCTTTGCCGCCCCGGGAATAAGGCATTTCATTCGTCATGTGTGTCCCCTGAAATCGACTTTCTGTCGCATCCCGCCGGGCGGTTCCGTTCCCGGTGGACCGAGCCTTACAAAGCCAGGATAGTCCCGCCTGGTTGAGCGAAGCTTGCGCTAATGCTCAATAAGAAAGGCATAAAGGAGGCGTAGTTAAAAAGTATTAAATCAAGGTGCTATTTCGAGTAAATTCGGGTAATCAATTGTAATATTTTGATAAAATAAAGTTGACCTGTTTTTTGTCGCGCTTATCATGAAAGTTGAAGTTTATCTCTTTGAAATATTAAAACCTCCAGAAGAAGTAAAAACCGGAGGATGATATTCAAGATATCGTGCAATCGGGAGTTTGATCCAGTTCAGTCGAATCAGCTGTGCTGATTCCTCATGGGGAGGAGTGTGTAATGCGTAATTTCGTTCCCAACGAGCATGACAACGGCGCCACCATCTACTCCGAATGGAGACCTGGCCAACGTGTACTCGTCAATGGCGGCGCCGGTTTTCTGGGCTCCCATCTTTGCGAACGCCTGCTGGCTTGTGGTCATGAAGTCGTCTGTCTCGACGATTTTTCGACCGGGCGCACCGCGAATGTGGCGCATTTGCGCGACAACAAGCGGTTTCTGCTGGTCGAGCACGATGTGCGCAAGCCCTATGACCTCGACGTATCGCTGATTTTCAATTTCGCTTCGCCGGCCTCGCCGCCGGATTACCAGCGCGATCCTGTCGGCACATTGCTCACCAATGTCCTCGGTGCCGTCAACGTGCTGGAAGTCGCCCGCCGATGCGGTGCAACCGTCGTGCAATCCTCCACGTCGGAAGTTTATGGCGATCCGCTCGTCAATCCGCAGCCGGAAACCTATTTCGGCAATGTAAATACAATCGGGCCGCGAGCTTGTTACGATGAGGGGAAACGCAGCGCCGAAACGCTGTTTTTCGATTATCACCGCTGCCACGACGTCGATATCAAGGTTGGGCGCATCTTCAACACCTATGGTCCGCGCATGCGCCCGGATGATGGGCGGGTCGTTTCGAACTTCATCGTGCAGGCGCTGAAGGGCACGGACATCACCATCTATGGCGATGGCAGCCAGACGCGCTCCTTCTGTTATGTCGATGATCTGATCGACGGTTTCCTGCGCTTCTCGTCGAAGCCGAAAGGTTGCACGGGGCCGATCAATCTCGGCAATCCGACGGAAATTCCGGTGCGGCAGCTGGCGGATATCGTCATTCGCATGACGGGTTCGCGGTCGCGTATCATACACCTGCCCGCCGCGATCGACGATCCGCAGCAGCGTCGTCCCGATATTTCGCGGGCAAACGAGCTGCTGAGATGGCAGCCGCGCGTGCCGCTCGAAATCGGCCTGGAGAAAACCATCGTCTATTTCGATGCGCTGCTGGCCGGCAAGACCGTAGCGGAGGCCGTATGAGATGCCCCGCACAATCCTCGTCACGGGCGGGGCCGGATTCATAGGCAGCCACATCTGCAAGGCACTGGCGCAATCCGGCTTCAAGCCAGTCGCTTACGACAATCTCTCGACGGGTCACGCGGATTCTGTCCGCTGGGGTCCCTTGATCGAAGGCGACATCCTTGATCGCGGCCTGCTGAAGGCCACGCTGCGGGAGTTCTCACCGGCCTTCATCATCCATTGCGCCGCCAATGCCTATGTCGGCGAATCCGTGGAAGATCCGCGCAAATATTATCGCAACAATGTCAGCGGCAGTCTTTCGTTGCTGGATGCCTGTCTCGACGGGCACATTAACGGGCTGGTGTTTTCCTCCAGCTGCGCCACCTATGGCGTGCCGCTGCAATTGCCGATCCGCGAGGAAACCGCGCAAATGCCGGTCAACCCTTATGGGCGTACCAAGCTGATGTTCGAGATGGCGCTCGAGGACTATGCCGCTGCCTATGGCCTGCGCTACGTGGCGCTGCGCTATTTCAATGCCGCGGGCGCCGATCCGGATGGTGAACTCCGCGAACGTCATGAGCCGGAGACGCATCTGATCCCGCGGGCGCTGATGGCTGCCGCAGCGCGGCTGCCGCAACTTGACGTGTTCGGCGCGGATTATGACACCAGCGACGGCACCTGTATTCGCGATTATATCCACGTCAGCGATCTGGCCGATGCCCATGTGGCCGCCGTCCAATATCTCGCCGACGGCGGTGAGACTTTGCGCGTCAATCTCGGTTCCGGCCACGGCACCTCGGTTGGCGACATCATCCGCGCGATCCACCGCGTGACGGGGCAGGCGGTGCCGGTGCAATTCGGCGCAAGACGGGCCGGCGATCCGCCGGCGCTCTTTGCCGATATAGAGAGGGCGCGGCAGACGCTCGGTTTCGTGCCGAAGCACTCCGATATCGATACGATCATCCGCACGGCCGGCCCCGGTTTCGGACTGGAGGTGCGGTCATGACGGTGCGCTCCACCCCTGCCGTCACATCGTTGCGCTCCGCCGCAGGCATGTTGCGGATGGCGCCGGTCTTCACCGGCTGGAGCCGCCTGGCCTATCGTCTCGGCATTGGCGGCTGGCTGGTGACGCTCGCCTATTTCTGGATCTGGTGGCTAGACCGGGACCGAGTCATCGATTGGCCCTATTACACGGTCGTCACGCTGGCGCTGGCCTGGATCACGCTTCTGCCGTCCTATTTCATCTTCATCTTCCTCAATGCCAGGATTGTCGACCGGCAATCTCCTTTGCCTGAGGGCCGGGTGGCGATGGTCGTCACCAAGGCGCCGTCGGAACCTTTTTCGGTGGTGCGCAAGACGCTGATGGCCATGCTGGAACAGAAAGGGCTGGAATTCGACGTCTGGCTTGCGGATGAGGACCCGGATGCGCAGACGCGGGCTTGGTGCGGGGCGCATGGCGTTTTTGTCTCGACCCGAAAGGGCGTCGCCGATTACCACCGCAAGACCTGGCCGCGCCGCACCCGCTGCAAGGAGGGCAATCTCGCCTATTTCTATGACCATTATGGTTATGAGCGTTATGATTTCGTCGCCCAATTCGACGCGGATCATGTGCCGGAACCGGACTATCTGCGCGAGATCATCCGTCCCTTCGCCGATCCGGCGGTCGGATATGTCTCCGCGCCGAGCATCTGCGATGCCAACGCCGACCAAAGCTGGGCGGCGCGCGGCCGGCTGCATGCCGAGGCAAGCCTGCATGGCGCGCTGCAGCTGGGTTATAATCATGGCTGGGCGCCGCTCTGCATCGGTTCGCATTACGCCGTGCGCACAAAGGCGCTGTGTGAGGTCGGCGGTCTCGGACCGGAACTTGCCGAGGATCATTCCACCACGCTTTTGATGAATGCCGGAGGCTGGCGGGGCGTGCATGCCGTCAACGCCATCGCGCATGGCGACGGACCGGTCACCTTTGCCGATCTCATCGTGCAGGAGTTCCAGTGGTCGCGGAGCCTGATGACCATTCTGCTGCAATATTCAAGACATTACGTGTCGCAACTGCCGCCGCGTCTGAAGTTCCAGTTTCTGTTTTCACAGCTCTGGTATCCGTTGTTTTCCGGCTTCATGGCGTTGATGTTCGTGCTTCCCGCCATAGCGCTGATGCGCGGCCATGTGCTGGTCAGTGCATCCTACCCGGCGTTTCTGGCGCATTTCCTGCCGGTTTCGCTGATCATGATCCTGTTCGCATTCTTCTGGCGGGCCACGGGGGTTTTCCGTCCGCACGATGCCAGGCTCTTCAGCTGGGAAGCCATGGTGTTCCTGTTCCTGCGCTGGCCTTGGTCGCTGATGGGCGTGCTGGCGGCGATACGCGATACGGTCCGCGGTGATTTCGTGGATTTCCGCATCACACCCAAAGGCACGCAGGCCAAACCGCCGCTGCCGTTGCGGGTGGTCGCGCCCTATATTCTTCTGGCGTCCATCAGTCTTCTGGCCATGCTTCTGGCGCCGCGGGAAAATGCGGCCGAAGGCTTCTTTATCTTCGCTGCGGTCAATGTGGCGATCTATGCGGGGCTGTCGGTCTTCCTGCTCATCCGTCACGCCATGGAAAACGGTTTGCCCAGGTTGCCCGCATTGCGCGGGGGAGCGACGGCCGCGGCCTGTTCGCTGCTGCTGGTGACGGCGAGTGCGATGGAGCTTGGCGCCCATGCGGTTGGCGGGCTGGAGGCCCTGTCGCACGGACAGCCCTATGTCAGTTTCACCGAAACGCGGTTCACTGTCGCCGGTGCGGGTGTGGAAGGCGCGAGATCGGTGCGCCTGAGGTTGCGCATCGACCTGCCGGGATTGCCCGGACAGCGGCGTATGCAGGCGGAACCCGTCGCGGCGCCGCCGACGGCGGCGACCGGAGAGATCATGCTGGCCGACAATAGGGTCGGACAATAGAAGGAGGAGGCTGTGATGAGAACAACAATAAGCAAGTGCGGATTCTCCGCTTTCGTACTCAGTCTTGCGGTGATCGCGCCCAGTGCCGTTCACGCCGCAGGCGGCACGAAGACGCCGAAACCGCTCAGAACCAGCGAAGTCGTGGAAATGTACTTCGACAAGACCTGGAAATGGGATACGGGCGGCGGCCGGTTCATTGCCGATGGCCGCAAGTTCATTGCCGCAACGGAAGAGAAGGGCAAAAAATCCGTGGGCGAAGGTCGCTGGACGGTGGATGCCAACGGCACTCTGTGCATGCGCGCCACCTGGAAAAGCGCGGCAGGAAACGGCAAGGCCGATACCTGCTTCGATCACGGCCGCATCGGCAAGGTGCTCTATCAGCGCAAGCAGGGCGGCCAATGGTACGTGTTCCGCCATGATCCGCCGAGGCCCGGCGATGAATTCCTGAAACTTGTCCGCAAGGACGATGTCACTCCGCAGATCGCCGCCTATGACAAGGCGATGACAGCGACGCGGTAGGGAGGAACGTGTCATGCAGATAACGAGAAGAAGACTGCTTTTCGCAAGCGGGGCTGCTGTCGCTTTTTCAGCCAGCATGTATCCCATGTTCAAACTGGATGCGCAGGGTGTCGCGCCCATGGGCTCCACGGGCATGAAGACGCTTGCCGACAAACGCCCGACATTGCATGCCGATGGTATCCGTTTCGGCGCCTACGATCCGCATGGCGATTTCACCGGCCAGGCCGGCGTGGCGACGGAACATCTGTTCCTGCCCTGGGAGGACGTGGATCTCGACAGCCTGGCGCTGGCGGACGCCTATGCCATGGAGCGCAAGCGCAACATTCTCATCACCGTCGAGCCCTGGTCCTGGGACGTCAACTGGCGGCTCACCTCCGATGAGCTGCGCCGCAAGGTGCTGAGAGGCGATTATGACCAGAACATGCAGGCGATCGCCGCGCGCATGTCGGCGATGAAAAGCCCGCTGATCCTGCGCTGGGGGCAGGAAATGGAAGACACGTCCGGCCGCTTCTCGTGGTCGGGCTGGAACCCGCAGGACTATATCGCCGCTTACAGGCGCATGGTGGACATGACCCGCAAGGCCGTGCCCGGCGTGAAGGTGATGTGGTCGCCGAAAGGCCTGGAAGGGCTCCGCGCCTATTATCCCGGCGACAATTATGCCGATCTGGTCGGCCTCTCGGTCTTCGGTCTCGAGGGCTATGACAAGATCGAATATGGAGGACCGCAGACATTCTCCGATCTGCTGCGCAAGGGTTATGGACTTGTCGAAACCTTCAACAGGCCGATCTGGGTTGCCGAACTGGGTTATGAAGGCGGCGATTCCTATGTCCGTCCGTGGATGAACGATGTGACGCTGAAACAGGCGGATTTTCCGAAGCTGGAAGAGGTCGTCTATTTCAACGACAAGGATGTTCATCCCTGGCCGCATAATCTCGGCAAACCGGACTGGCGCGTGGTGCGTCCGGCCAAGGCTTGAGGCCGGAGCGGGCCGGGACGTCAACCCGGCCCGCCCGGACATTACCCACCGATCTCCAACACGGCCTGTGCCTCATAGATGGCGCAGACGATGTGATAAAAGGTGCTGGCGGGCGCCGGCTCGTCGAGCATCGGCCT